>CAXTFI010000005.1:0-48344 GCA_964243255.1 uncultured Hymenobacter sp. | reverse complement strand
CCGGGGCGCGGCCGGGGTGGCGGCCAGCGGCGGGCTAGGCACGGAGCAAGCGGAGGCAACGGTGGCGACGGGCGCGGCAGCCGAAGCCAGCGACGCGGAGCGGCCGGCCCGCCAGCTGCCCGCCCACGGTGGCCAGCACCTGGCGAGCGAAGCGGCGAGCCGCCTGGGCGCTGGCCAACTGGCGGGCCGCCTCGGACTCGATGCCAGCGGTGTAGTGCTGCACGGCAGCGGCCACGGCGGCTAGGGGGCACTCGGCGCGGCCCATGTGGCACACGCTGCCCACGTGATAGGACGCGCTATAAGTAGTGCTAGCGTGGTCGCCAGCAGCCGCGGCGTAGTGCTCGATGCTGGCAATAATAGCGGCGGCGGGGCCAGACCAGGCGGCGGCGGCCAACTGGGAAAACTGAACAGAAGTGAGCATGGCTGTATGAGTGAGCCGTGGGGTGCTCCGCGCCGTAGGCCTCCGGTGGAGCGGTAGCCGGGCCCTTCCCGACTACCTTACAAATATACAACTAAAGTATACATAAACAAACTAAAGTAGACTAAAAAATGCTTTGCCAGCAACTATTTTTTACTTATCTTTATGTATGGAAAAATACAAAAAACAGGTAGTGGCAGTAGTGGGCAGCCGGGGCGTAAAAAGCTGCGCCGCCCTGGCGCAACGGCTAGCCGAGCTAGAGCCGGCGCAAGTGGTGAGCGGCGGCGCCACGGGGGTAGACACCCTGGCGGCCACCTGGGCGCGGGCCCACGGCGTGCCGCTGCTGGAACTGCGCCCCGACTACGCCGCCCACGGGGCCGGCGCGCCCCACGTGCGCAACGCCGAGATAGTACGCCGCGCCGGGCGGGTGCTGCTGGTGTGGGACGGCCGCAGCAAGGGCACGCTGAGCGCCTACAAGGCAGCCCGGCGGCTGGGGCGGCCCTGCGAGCTGCTGCCCCTGGACTGAGCCCCCAAGCGGGCCGCCAGTACCGGGCGCGGGCACAGGCGACCTGACCGAACAGCTGAATGCCTTGCCCTGGGGGTATGGGGGACGGGCTGAGGCCCCCACTAGACACTGCCCGAAGGGCTCCTTATGAGGGTGGTGCGGGAGGGTTTGGGGGAGGGCCCGAGGAAGATGACCGGGCGTTAGCCAGGGCATGGTGGCAGGGGGTGTGGGGGGCCGCCCCCACTGGACACTCCGCGAAGCGGGCCTTGTTGGTGCGGGGGGCAGAGGCCGGGGCCCGTAGCAGCGCGGAGGGGCTGGGCCTGCCCCAGAGGGGTCCCCGGTTGGTTTTGGTGGGGCCAGACGCGCGGCCTGCCTTTTGAGGCAGGTGGCGCGGGAGGCGACGCGGGGGCTGGCGTCTGGGGGTGGGTGAGGCTGGCCGACTAACGGGAGGCGGGCCGGGTGCGGTGGGCAGGCGTTGGGGCCTGTATCGGTAGTAGCGGGGGCGGGCGGCTCGTCCCGGAGGGCGAGGGGCCCGGCTGGTAGCGGCAGTATCGGCAGGTTGCGCAAGGATAGTAGCCAAGCCGACCGTAGGGAGGCTGCCCGCAGGGCCGCAGCGAAGCGGAGTGGCGGAAATGCGCATGAAGCATTTTTCGCCTGGCCCCGGCCCGTAGCAGAGCGGAGGGCCGGGGAGCCGCCCGAATGAGCAGAAACCTACAGCTACAAAGTACAATTTATGCTATCCACTCACAGCTGAGCTTGGCAACTTTTATACAACTAAAATTCACTTTCAAGTGTATGTTTGTAGTACAACTATTATTCACTAATTTTTTAACCTACTCCCTATGTTGTTTAGCAGCACGAAAGCGGGGCACTTGGCGCATATTGGTGCCACGGCCTTGTTGGGGCAGGTGGCCAACAACACGTTGGTACCGCCGGACCCCAGCAAAATTGAGAACTACGGGCACCTGATTATTCAGGGGCTAGTGGCGATTGTGACGATTTGGGCGACGGTGCGCAAGGCGTTGCAGAAGCCCGAAACGGTGGTGAAGGTGCCGGCCGAGGCCCTGCCTAACCTCAAAGTGGAGGAGAGTAATGGAACTCTCTAAGGCCCAGGCGGCGCGGCAGGTAGCGCGGCTGGCCTCGGTGCGACCGGAGCTGGCGGAGGCCTACGCGGTGGCGTTGCGGCGGTGGCTGGGCGACCCCATCTTGGTGGTGCTGGGCCGGCCGTTTGTGAGTGAGGGGTACCGGTCGGCGCAGGCGCAGGACGAGCTGTACACGCACGGGCGGTCGGCACCGGGACCCATCGTGACGTACAAGCGCGGGGGCGAGTCGAAGCACAACGAGCTGCCGAGCCAGGCCTTGGACGTGGCATTTCTGCTGCCGGATGGGACTACCAGTTGGTCGCCGGAACTGCTGGGCAAGTTTGCGCGGCTGATGAAGGCGGCGGACGTGCGGGTGCGGTGGGGCGGCGACTGGCCGGGGTTTAAGGATAGGCCGCACTTTGAGGTGTAGGGCAGAAACGAAAAGAGCGGGCCAACTGGTCCGCTCTTTTCGTTTATAGGGCTAGCCGTTAATAGAACCCATCTTTTCGCGCCGCTTGGCGGGATGCCAGGGGCGTAGTACCGGTGTGGTGCTTGAAGAAGCGGTGGAAATAGGTGGCGTACTCAAAGCCCAGACGGTCGGCGATGTCGCCTACGCTCCAGTCGGTGTGGTGCAAGAGCACCTTGGCTTCGCTGGTGAGGCGCTCGGCGATGTGGGCCGTGGTGGGCTTGCCGGTTACTTCCTTCACCGACCGGTTCAGGCTGTTGACGTGGATGGCCAGCCGGTCGGCGAAGTCCTGGGCGTTTTTTAGCAGGGGCTCGTGGTAGTGCTTGGTCACGGGAAACTGGATTTCCAGCAAAGTCATGAACAGGTTGGTGACGCGCTCGGCCGCATTGGTGGCCACGGCGGGGTAGGCACTGGCCGGCTGCAGGCGGGCCGCCTCGTGGACGATAAGCGAGAGCTGGTTGCGCAGCAGGTCGTCCCGGTGCTCGTAGTCGGAATCAAAGTCCCGGCGCATGCGGGCAAACACCTCGCCCAGGTAGCGCCGCTGCTCGTCGTTGAGGTAGTACACCGGGTTGCCGTCAACGCGGTAGAGCACGGACTCTTTTAGGCTCACGCCGCGCATGGCCGACTGCAGGAAGGGTTCGGTGAAGGCGCAAATGAAACCCTGCTGCTCCACGGACCCTTCGACGGGCTCCCACGAAAAGGGCACTAGGCGGTTGGTGAACACCAGCGCGGGCCGGTCGATGCGGTAGCTGCGGGTGGCGTAGTGCAGCTCGTTTTCGCCTTCCAGCACCAGCACGCACTTAAACACGTCGCGCCGGTCGTAGTGCCCCAGTCCGCATTCAGCTTCCGGCATGGTCAGCACAGTGATTTCGCCGCCGCCGGGCGAGGGCAGCGGAAAGATGTCCGAGCGCAAAGCAAGGGGCAGGGGGCTGGTCATGGCGGTGGTCGATGCGAGGACTAGAGGATACTACGGAGGGAAGGACAAAGAAGGTAGGTTCTGGCCGGGCTAAGGTGGCGGCATGCTTATGCCTCCACCTGCTGCACTTGCGCGGGGTTCATGCGGCCACCCTGCACCCGCAGGTGAGCGAAACCGGTTGCCAACTCCTGCAGGTCGGCCGGGGTCAGCGTCACTTCGATGGCGCCGAGGTTTTCGTGCAGGTGGGCCAGGTTGCGGGTGCCGGGGATGGGCACGATGAAGGGCTTTTGCGCCAGCAGCCAAGCCAATGAAACCTGGGCAGGCGTGGCGTTTTTCTTTTTCGCAAAGTGCGATAGCAAGTCTACGAGGGGCCGATTAGCGGCCAAGGCGGCCGGGGTAAAGCGGTCGAAGCCGGCGCGCAGGTCCGTTTTCGGGTCTAATTGGGTGCGGGCATCAAGAGTGCCGGTCAGGTAGCCCATGCCCACCGGGCCCCACGGCACGAAGCCAATGCCGAGCTCTTCGCAGGTGGCCAGCACGCCGTTGTGTTCGGGGCTGCGTTCCAGGAACGAGTATTCGCTTTGCACGGCGCTCACCGGCTGCACGGCGTGCGCCGTGCGAATGGTGCGGGCACCGGCCTCCGAGAGGCCGAAATGCAGCACCTTGCCTTGCTGAATCAGGTCTTTGATGGCCCCGGCCACCTCTTCGATGGGCACGCTGGGGTCGACGCGGTGCTGGTAGTAGAGGTCAAGGCGGTCGGTGCGCAGGCGCTTGAGCGACTCCTCCACAACTTGGCGGATGTGTTCGGGGCGACTGTCGAGGGCGGTGGTGCCGTCAATCTTAAAGCCAAATTTACTGGCGATGACGACCTGGTCGCGGAACGGAGCCAGGGCTTCGCCCACCAGCGTTTCGCTGGTATAGGGGCCGTACACTTCGGCCGTATCGAAGAAGCGGACGCCTTGCTCGTAAGCGGTGCGCAGCAGGTGGATGCCTTGCTTTTTGTCGGCGGGCGGGCCGTAGTTGGCGCTGATGCTCATGCAGCCGGCGCCCACTTCCGAGACGGAGAGGCTTCCTAATTTGCGGGTTTTCATAGCGATTTTAGTGATGGAAGGAAGCTGGGCCTGCTCGTTGGAGCGGTTCCTGGGCGAATCGGAATCGGAGCAGGCGGCTAGCAAGGTGGGCGCGACGGCGAAGCTGGCTCCGAGCAGGGCGGACCGGGTCACAAAGTCGCGGCGACTCAGGCCACGGCTGGCGCCGGCGGGCCCTCCGGTGGGCGGCGGGTTCGTTTTCATAGCGGGTGGCGGGGATTAGTTGCCGGGGCTGGCCTCGTCAAACGCGAGCGAGGAGGACCATTGGCGGCCGGGGGCCGTGTGGGGCAACAGGGGCGCGGCGACCTGCTCGGCGGTGGCCACGGCATCGGCGCCGGCTATAAAACGGTGGGGCAGCGGGCGTTGGCGGGAGATGGTAAGCAACGCCTGCGCCAGTTTGGCCGGGTCGCCCGACTGCTGGCCGTGGTAGCCTTTCCAGAACTGCTCCTGGGCCGCCCGGCGCTCGTCGTAGTCGGCAAGGGGCTGGTCGGCGAAGTTGGTCGACTCCTCGGTGAGCAGCTCGGTGCGGAAGAAGCCCGGATTGACGACCAGCGTCTCGATACCGAAGGGGGCGACCTCGGCCTGCAGCGACTGCATCCAGCCTTCGAGGCCAAACTTGGACGCGGCGTAGGCGGCGCCGAACTCGAAGCCGACCAGGCCCGCCGTGGACGAGATGGTGATGACCTGCCCCGCCCGCTGCCGGCGCAGAACGGGCAGCGCGGCCCGCGTGACGTGCATCGGGCCGAGGAGGCTGGTGGCCAGCTGCTGGTGCATCTGCGCCGGGGTCAGCTCCTCAAAGAAGCCAGCGTGGAAGTTGGCGGCGTTGTTGACCAGCACATCGAGGCGGCCAAACCGGTCTACGGTGGCTTGCACCGCGGCGGCGGCGGCGGTGGGGCTGGTGATGTCCAGCTTTACCACCAGCAAATCGGCGGTGGGTCCCAGGGCCTGGCTTACTTTATCGGGATTGCGGCCGGTAGCCACAACGGCGTGCCCCGCGGCCAGCGCAGCCTGGGCGATGTAGCGGCCCAAGCCCCGGCCGGCGCCGGTGATGAACCAAACTTGTTTGTCTGCCATGGTAAGTAGCTGGAAAAGTGGTTGCTTCTGAAGGAGCAGTAACACAAAGGTCCCCCGCTGCCAGAGGGCAGCATAATACCTATCAAACCACTTTATGCACAAATCAAACAGGGGCTACTGCCAGGCATTCGGGGCATGGCCGGAACCAGTCGGGCATGATGCCCGGCCGCACGCTGAGGGGTAGGGCGGAAACGAAACGAGCGGGCCAGCTGGTCCGCTCGTTTTGGTTGGGGGCATTCCCAGGGCCGTGGGCTCAGTGACTGGGGCGGCTCTCGGAGAAATGGTCGGCCAGGACCTGAGCTACTTTCGCGGCGGTGAGGGGCTTGGTGAGGAAGCCGGCCACGGGCAGCCGGTCGGCGCGCTGCACGTCGGCCGGGTGCAACGAGGTGGTGAGCATGACGATGACAGTGGCGTGCTGCTGGGCCAGCGGCAGCTGCTGGTAGGTTTCCAGAAACTCGAAGCCGCCCATGACGGGCATGTTGACGTCGAGGAATATCAAGACCGGGCAGGCGGGCGCGTCGGGGGTGGTGCAGGACGTGGCCAGCACGTCCAGGGCCTCCTGGCCGTTGCGGGCCTCGCAAACCTGCGTCGTGACGGCCAGGCGCTGGAGCAGCTTGCGGTTGAGGTAGTTAGTGGTGGGGTCGTCGTCGACCAGCAGGATGCAGCGGATGGCGGGCATGAACGGGCAGCGGCAACGGCTGCAAGAAAGCTTAGCGGGGAAAATAGACGGAAAAGGTAGTGCCCTCCCCTAGCCGACTCTGTACTGTGATTTTGCCGCCCGCGTTTTCCACCATGCGCTTGACCATGTAGAGCCCAGGCCGGAGCCTTCGACGTGGGTGTGCAGGCGCTGGAACATGGCAAAGAGCTGGGTTTCGCGGGCCAGGTCCAGGCCCAGGCCGTTGTCCTGCACTTCCAGCACCACGTAGCCAGCTTCCTGGCGGCAGCGCACGTGCACGTCGGGGCGGCGGTCGGGGTGGCGGTACTTGAGGGCGTTGCTGAGCAGGTTGTAGACCACCGAGCGCAGGTTTTTCTCGGAGAACGTGAGCGGGGGGCAGTCCGGCACGCGCACGTGCAGCCGGCCGCCGGTTTGCTGGAGCAGCGGGGCCAGGTCGAGGCGCACGTCCTCGATGACGGGGGCCAAGGCCACCTGCGCCGTGGGCGGGTCGTGCTCCTTTTGCAGCTTGCTCACGGCCGTCAGGTGCTCGATGGTGCGCTGGAAGCGTTCCACTGCATCCTGCATCAGGCCCAGGATGTGGGCCACCTCGCCCGTGGGGGGCTGCGCGGGCAGCTCGTGCTGCAGCGCGTCGAGCAGGCCCTCGATGTTGGTGATGGGGGCCTTGAGGTCGTGGCTGGCCGTGTAGATGAAGTTGTCCAGGTCCACGTTGGTGCGGGTGAGCTGCTGGTTGGCGGCGGCCAGCTCCTGGGCCAGGGCCCGGGCCTGCTGCGCACTGGCTTCGACGGCCTGCCGGGCCTCGACCTGCTCCGTGATGTCGGACACCAGGGTGTAAAAGCCCTGCACGGCCCCGTGGTGCACGTCGGGGATGTAGCTGGTGCGGATGTGCTTGGTGAAGCCGGGCCGGTAGGGCATTTCGGCCTCAAACTCCACGCGCTCGCCGGCCAGGGCCCGCGCGATGTAGGGGCGAATGACGGGGTAGGCCTGCGGGCCGGCAATTTCCCGGATGGGCCGGCCCAGCAGCTGCGCGGGGCGCTGGCCAAACCAGGGCTCGTAGGCCTGGTTGGCGAAGCGGTATTTCTCCTCCCGGTCGAGGTAGGCGATGAGCACGGGCAGCGCGTCGGTGAGCAGGCGCAGCTGCTGGGCCGTGGCTTCGCTGGCCTGCCGGGCGCGCACCTGCTCGGTGACCTCGGTGGCCACGCAGGTAATGCCCGCTACCCGGCCCTGCGCGTCGCGCAGGGGCTGGTACACGAAGTTGAAGTAGCCGGTTTCGTTGCGCTGGTGGCGCACCAGCTGCGCGGCCCGCTCGGTGGCCACGTAGGGCTGGCCCGACGCCCACACCTGGGCCAGCAGCTCGGGGTAGCCCTGGGAGGCCAGCTCGGGCACCGCCTCAAAGTAGGGCTTGCCCAGCAGCTCGGCGGGCGGGTGGCCCAGCAGCGCACCCATGGGCGCGTTCACGACTTCGAGCAGGTAGCTCGGGCCGCGCAAAACGAAGATGGCCACCGGGGCCTGCGCAAACACTTCCCGCAGCCGCTGCTGCTGGGCCTCGCGCTCCTGGCGGGCCTGCACCTGCTCGGTCACGTCGAAGGCGAAGATGGAGATGCCGGCGATGGCCCCGTCTTCCCGGTAGGCCTGCATGGTGAAGTTGAAGTACGTCTGGCGGCGGGCCGGGGCGCCGGGCGCCGCCACTTCAAAGGGTACTTCCCGGCCAGAGTAGGTTTCGCCGGCCTGGTACACGTGGTCGAGCAGCGCCACAAACCCCTGCTCCTGCATCTCGGGCACGGCCGCGGCCACGGCCAGGCCCCGTAGCGGGCGGCCGGGAAACAGGGCCTGGTAGGCGGGGTTGACGTACTCGTAGCGGTGGCCGGGGCTGCGCAGCAAGGCAATCAGGGCCGGGGTTTGCTCGAACACGGCGTGGAAGGCCGCGCGCTCCTGCCCCTGGCGCCGCGCGGCGGCCAGCAGGTCGGCCTGCAGGGCTTCGGCCTGCCGGCGGGCCACGACCTGGGCCGTCACCTCAAACCCAAACCCGATGACGCCGTCCACGCGGCGCTGCTCGTCGTAGCGCGCTTGCAGGGTGAAATCGAAGTACCGGTCTTCCGGCAGGCCGCCGGCGGGGCCCGCGACGGGGATGAGCTGGGCTTGCTCGTGGTGGGTGAGGCCCGTTTCGTACACCTGCCGCAGCGTGTCGTACACGGGCAGCTCGGCCACTTCCGGGAAAGCCTCGCGCACGGGCTTGCCGAGCAGGGGGCGGCCCGGCAGCAACTCCTGGTACACCGGGTTCACCAGCTCGAATACGAAGTCGGGGCCGCCATACACCGCAATGGCGGCCGGGGCCTGCCGGAATATGCTTTCTAGGAGGGCCCGCTGGTGCTCGGCGTCAGCGCGGGCCGCTTCGGCCTCGCGGGTGCTCGCCTGCTCGCGGACCCCTAGCTCTTGGTTGAGCTGCTCGACCTGGCGGCGGGCCTGCACCTGCTCGGTCACGTCGTAGGAGAAATCCAGCAGGCCGTCGACGCGGCCCTGGGCGTTGCGCAGGGGGTGGAACAGCAAATTCAGAAACAGCTGCCGGGGCCGGCCGCTGCCCTCAAAGTCCAGCCACACCTCCAACTCCTGCTGGTAGCTGGATTCACCGGTCTGGTAGACGCGGTCCATCAGGGCCAGCACGCCCTGGGCCTCGGATTCGGGCAGCACCTCGCGCAGGGAGCGGCCGGGCAGCGCCTGGGCGGGAAAGTAGCGTTGGTAAGCCGCATTAACGAAGTTATAGCGATGGTCGGGCCCGTGGTAGGTGGCGACCAGGGCGGGCAGGACCATGAGCACCTCGTAGAAGCGCTGGCGCTGCAACTCGGCTTCGGCGCGGGCCGTCTTTTCGGCGGCCTGCGCGTCGCGCAGGGCAGTTTCGGCGGCGGTGCGGGGCTGGTCGGCCGTGTCGGTGAAGCTGACCAGCAGCCGCTCGCCGCTGCGGCGGGCCGCGAGGTGGAAGTAGTTGTCGAGGCCGTCGGCCTGGTAGTAGCGCTTGAAGCGGCCGGGCTCGCCGGTGTTGAACACCTGCCGGTAGAAATCGAAGATGCCGTTGGTGAAGATGTCGGGAAACAGCGTGCGGGCCGTGCCGGCGGGCCGCTCGGGCAGGCCCGTCATGCGCTGGGCGGCGGGGTTGAAGTATTCCGGGGCAAAATCAGTCAGCTCGCCGCCGGGGCCGTAGCACGGGCGCAGCAGGTTGATGGCGGTGAGGGAAACGTCCAGCAGGTCCAGGAGCAGGCCCTCGGGCAGGAAGGGGGCGGCAGAAGCTGGGTCGGGGCACTGGGGGCCATGAGCAGACAGGAGGAAACCAGTAGAAAGGGAGGAAGCGCCGACGAAGTTGCGCACAAAAGCAGCTAGCAAACGAATAGCCGGACAAAAGCGCCGGGCAAGCGAAGGACCCCGGAAGCCGGATAGTAGCTGTCTCCGTAGTCAGGGCTACGGGGTCTGTTGCCCAACTTATGCAGGCGGCTGATGCGCGGGTGCATAGGATTCGCGGCCTGGCCGTACCTGGAGGGGTAGGGCGGAAACGAAACGAGCGGACCAGCTGGTCCGCTCGTTTCAGTTAGTAGGCGTTGCCTTACTGGGCCGCCGGGTACCAGTTGCGCAGCCGCACGTCGATTTTCTTGTTGGCTGCGTTCACCTGCTGCTTGAAGCTGGCCACGTCGCTCAGGCCGTTCTGGCCCCGGTAGTGGTAGGGATACACGATGGCCGGCTTGAAGGCCAGCACGCCCTGCGCAGCCTGGTTCACGTCCATCGTGTAGGGCAGGTTCATGCACACAAACGCCACGTCGATGTTCTGGAGGGCGCGCATTTCGGGAATGTCTTCGGTGTCGCCGGAGAGGTACACGTTTTTACCGCCCAGGTTCAGCACGTAGCCGTTGCCCCGGCCTTTGGTATGCGGCGCGTCGGGTGCTTCGGGCAGGTTGTACATGGGGATGGCCGACACACTCAGGCCCAGCGTGTCGAGCCGCTGGCCGTTGCGCAGGATGCGAACCTGAGCTTTGTACTCGGCGGGCAGCTTCTCGGCCACCGCTGGGGGCACTACCATCAGGGCTTTGCCCACGGAGAGGCCCGCCAGCGTTTTGGGGTCGAGGTGGTCGCCGTGGATGTCGGTGATGAGGATGACGTTGGGCGCGGCCAGCCCGGCGTAGCCCGTGGCCCCGCCGTAGGGGTCCACGTAAATGGTCTTGCCGCTCCAGGTAAACACCACGCTGCCGTGGGTGATGGGCTGCACCGTGAGCGGGCCTTTGCTGGTCGGAATCTGGTCGGGGGCCGCGCGCAGGGCGGTGGCCGCGGCGGGGGTAGTTTGGGCCGGGGCCCGGAGCGTAAGGGCCGCCAGCGCGGCCGTGAGGAGAAGCGTGAATTTCATTGTTTTTTCTGTCGGTTGAGTAAGTGGTAGTAGCGGGTTTTTCTGTTAGCCTGGCCTCGTAGCGACGCTCGAAAGCCGTGACCATAACCCGGCTGCCTAGCACAAGTTCAGGCAGGCCAGCGACCAGGCTAAGTTTAGCGGGCGGCTTTTGGCACCCTAGCTAAGGCCGATATGTGAGTGAGAAATTCTCTCGACAGTGTCGAGAGAATGTGCCAGCCCGAATTCTCTAGACAGTGTCTGGAGAATTCGGGGCGTCAATTTTGCAGACAGCGTCTGCAAAATCTACTGGAGTAGGCTGGTTAAGTATGACACTAATTATTGGTGACCTTATACTAGGCGCGGCTACCTGAAAAATCAGCGTCCCTACTGTCAGACACAATGGTTTTTGGATACTGCGGTAATCTTCTGGTAAATTTTAGAATTCAGTTAACCAACAAATTAGGTTTATAACAAATAACTTGGTTAGCATAGTATCAACTAAAATTGTTAGCAGCATCGTATAATTGCAACCGCTAAGCAAAATTAATTGCTTAGTCGCATAAAGTTGCTTGAGCCTACGCCCACCCTCCTACTTTAGTCGCATCTTTTTATGAGCCACGTTACTATCCTCGGGCCGGCCGGCCCGTTGCTGTCGGCGCAGCGGCTGCCGCTGGTTGAGATGCGCTTATCGTGCGGGTTCCCGTCGCCGGCCGCTGATTACGAATCGGAGCTGGTGGACTTGAACCGGCTGATGCTGCGGCACCCGGATGCCTCGTTTCTGGCGCGGGCGATGGGCGACAGCATGGAGGGGGCTGGCATCCACGACGGGGACGTGCTGGCCGTGGACCGGAGTATGCGGGCGCAGGATGGAGATATTGTGGTGGCCTGCGTGGAGGGCGAGTACACGGTGAAGCGGCTGCGGAAGCGGGCCGACTCGGCGGCGCTGGTAGCGGAGAACCCCGCCTACGCTCCCATTGTGGTGCACAATGCCGAGGACCTGCGCATCTGGGGCGTGGTGGTGCTGGTACTGCACCCGCTGGTGGGCGAGAGCCGGCGCGGCCTGAGCTACGTGCGGTCAGCGTGAACCCCCACGCGGGGGCCCTCACCCCCGGCCCCTCTCCAAAAGAGAGGGGAGCCTGACGACTGACTTACTATTCTTTTTTCCCGACTCCTTTCGCAAGAGGGAGCCCTCCCACCCTACTGCCTTATGTTTGGCCTGGTTGACTGCAATAATTTTTACGCTTCGTGTGAGCGGGTTTTCCGGCCCGAACTGGAGGGGCGGCCCGTGGTAGTGCTGAGCAACAACGACGGGTGCGTGATAGCGCGGTCGCAGGAGGCCAAGGCGCTGGGGCTGCGGATGGGCGAGCCGTATTTTAAGGTGCGGGAACTGGTGGAGCGGCACCGGATGGCAGTCTGCTCCTCGAACTATGAGCTGTACGGCGACATGAGCCGGCGCGTGATGTGGTATTTGCAGCAGGCCGCGCCGGCGGTGGAAGTGTACTCGATTGACGAGGCTTTTCTGGACTTGGCGGGCATGAAGCAGTACTGCGCCCTGGAGAAAACGCCCTACCGCGACCTGGCAGGCTGGGCGGGCGAGGTGCGCGGAGCCGTGCGGCAGCGCACGGGAATTCCGGTGTGCGTGGGTGTGGCTCCTACCAAGACCCTAGCCAAGCTGGCTAACCGGCTGGCCAAGCAGGAAGCATTAAACAGCGGGGGGCCGGGCGTGCTGGTGCTGGGCGACGAGGCTACGCGGCGGGAGGCCCTGGCGCGGGTGGCGGTGCAGGACGTATGGGGGGTGGGCTACCGGTCGGCGGCCAAGCTGCATGAGGCGGGCGTGCGCACGGCGGCGCAGCTGGCGGGCGTGGGCGATGCCTGGGCGCGCAAGCACCTGGGCGGCGTGGTGGGGGCGCGGCTGCTGCATGAGTTGCGGGGCTTTTCGTGCGCGGGCGTGGTGGTCGAGGACGAGGCGCGCAAGTCGCTGGCCTGTACCCGGTCGTTTGGGCAGCCGCTGACGGAGCTGGCGCACCTAGCGGGGGCCGTGGCGACGCACGCCACGCGGGCCGGGGAGAAGCTGCGGCGGCAAGGGCTGTCGGCGCGCCTGCTGACGGTGTTTGTGGAAACCAGCAAGTACAGCGGGCCGCCCCCACCCTATTCCTTTTCGGCCCAGCTGACGCTGCCAGTGGCAACCGACGACACGCTGATGCTGGTGCAAGCGGCCGAGCGGGGGCTGGAGCGGATTTGGCGGCCGGGGCGGCGCTACGTGAAGGCGGGGGTGGTGCTCGATGGGTTGGAGCGGGCCGGAGCGGTCCCCCAGGCCACGTTGTTTGGTGACGTGGGGCCTACTCCCGAGCGGGCGGGGCTGATGCGAACGCTGGACGCGCTGAACGGCCGCTTCGGCACCGGCACGGTGCAGGTGGCCGCGGCGGTGGCGGCGCCGGGGCAGCCCCCGGCCTGGGCCATGCGGCGCGGGGCGAAGAGCCCGGCGTTTACGACGAGTTGGGGGGAGCTGTGGGGGGTGAAGTGCTGAGTTGGCACGCTAACAGAATTACGGAACACTTATCGAGCAACGGCTATGGCTAATGTACTTTTTATGCTGGGGGCCCACGTGCAGGAGAGGCCGGGCAGCGAGCGGGAAATCGTGGTATCGAAACCTGGGGCCGCCGCGTGGCGGGCGGGCCTACCCCCGCTACTGGACCAGCCGCCGACTACGGCCGCGCTGGTGGACTACGTGGTGAAGCTCTACTTCCGGCAGATGCCTTTCGAGGCGGAACTGACGGGGCAGGCAACGCTGGCCTCGGTGGTGGGCGCGGCACTGGCGCACGCGAATGGGCAGCCGGGGGAAGAATGGGAATGCGGGGAGACAGTAGACTAACAACCAAGCAACTTCCACCAGCATGTCGAATAAAGCAAACTGGCTCGTGGGCCGGATGGGGCCCCGGCAGAAGGCGAAAGCCAGGGCCCGCCTCCCCCAGGCGTGCGCGCACTGCAGCGCGGAGCAGCACCTGACGCTGGACCACAAGCTGGCACGGGCGCACGGCGGCACGAACCACCTCAGCAATCTGCAGATGCTGTGCCGCACGTGCAATGCGGCCAAGGGGGTCATGGAGGAGCAGCTAGCGGCGACGCGCGATAAACAGCAGTAACACCGAGGGCTTTCAGGCCCTGGCAGCACACATTCAAACCCATTTTCTTTTCACTTTTTTAGTACACCACACGATGCGACAGTTTGTGCCAGATGCAGAATCCATTACCGAGTTTTTTGGGGAATATGAGGCGCGGGGCTACCGGGTAGAGTTGATAAGCGCCCCCCGGCTGGGCGGCTACGCGCTGCGGATGCCGCTGGGGCCAGGCGATGAAGTAACCCCGTTATTTCCGCTGCCGGCGGCTGAAATGCAGACGCCGGAAGCGGCCCAGCGCTGGATGGAGCACCTGCGGGACCATCAAATCAGCCAGTTTGCGTTCTTGCTGGAGCGGCGGGCTGCCTGACTTGTTGAGTTATGCAAGTGGCGCTTGCACAATTAGTGAGTTTATGGAAGCCGCTGTCAGTAATTTTTCTCAACAGTACTGAGAAAAATTACTGGAATTATAATCTCCTGTACTACTTTTGTGACGTTATGAAATTCTTGTCCTACAGCAGCTGGTATTATTCGTCCTCGACCGAGGGCCGGATGCCTGTTGCCTAAGAAATAGACTTTCTTAACGACGCGCACCCTGGCCCCACAGCCAGGGTTTTTTGTTTTACACGGGTAGCTCAGCTGGTAGAGCAGCGGTCTCCAAAACCGCAGGTCGTAGGTTCGAACCCTCCCCCGTGTGCAAGTTGCCAGCAATCGGCTGGCGCTTATTGGGGAGTTTATTCTGTAAGTGGTAGCAGGGCTGACTGTAACTCAGCTGTCTCACGACTCGGGTGGTTCGACTCCATCAACTCCCACGGAATACGTCTTGGAGGATTAGCCTAATTGGTAAGGCAGCAGTCTTGAAAACTGCCGGGTTTGCGCCCTTGCGAGTTCGAGTCTTGCATCCTCCGCATTTAGAGAGTTGCCTGAGTGGTTAAAGGAACGGTTTGCTAAACCGTGGTCGGGAAACTGGCCCATGAGTTCGAATCTCATACTCTCTACTTCTAAAGCCCCGGCCCTTGATTGAAGCCGGGGCTTTTCATAGTTGGCGCAGGAATTGGCGCAGGTCGTCGACGGTATGGTGGGCGCTGTCACAGTTACAAAGAAGCGCCACTTTTCTGAAAAAGTGGCGCTTCTTTGTTTCTAGGTGCTTATTGTTGCATTAGATGGGCAAAGCAAATTTTAACACGTCACTGCACCTCAATATGGTTTTTACTTTGCCACCTGTTCATTAACAGTTAGGGCAGGTGCGAAGTTTTGAGGCATCCGGTCGTATACGACAAGTGCGGGCTGTGCGTGTGGCATCAGGTCTAAACCACAAGCGACAGCCACAGCTGGCGGTACGGCGGAGAACATGTGAATAGCGGGAGCAAACTTGTGCTCGGTTTCCAAGTAGGCCAACCAACGACGGTAGCAACTGCGAAACTCATTGAGCGAGGCTACCGATAGAATGGCATCAGGATTGGGAGCCACGCCAGTTGTTTTTATCAGAAACACGAAATAGCTCTCATCAATAGCTGGCGGCAGCTCTGACGGATGGATAGAGCCGCTGACGTTAAGAATGAGGACTACGCGAGTTGTATCAGAGCCAGTTCGCACCAAGTGCCAGTCGAAATGTTGAATGGGCGCGTCCGGCTGCCAATGCCAATGATTCGCATCCACGCGACGGCGCTGAAAAATAGTTGTCCCAACCTTATTACCGAGGCTAAAACCCAAACAAACCAAAACAGGAATGCGGGCGAAACCAAAAATAGACAGGTGCTCTAGCTGCCCTCTTTCAACTCCTTGGCGGATAAGTGACAGTCTATCATTGATTCGCTTGTGAACGTTTTTGTAGTACAGGTCAACATCTTCTTCCGGTTCTCCAAAGGGTACCAAGTCAATTTCGGTACCCTGCCGGTGCAGGTCGAGTGCAAAGTCGGCAAAGCGAGCAGGCGTGTGGTGAATGGTAGCACTATTACACTCGGCGCGGGTGAGCTGCGTAGTGCAACCACGAATGCAACCCACCAACCGCACAATGGCCGTGTGGTTAGTGCGAGTAGAAAGGCTCGTTACGTGGCGAATTCGGTCCTCATGCTGACGTTTTATTTCGCGCAGCAGGTCTACCGTAAAGTCTTGTTGTGCTTGCGGCTTGTCAATTGTCTGGTGGTGGTCGGCACAGAGCAGCAGAAAATTATCCTCCTCGTCGCGCAGCTCTTTAGCCAGTGGATAATTACTACGGGGAGATTTTTTGTCAAGGCTCTGGCCCACGATGTGGGCCATTTCTCCCCGGTTGAAGTCATAGTAACCTAAGTCCGCGCTTTCAAGGACATAGGCGTTGCAGATATGGCAGCGCCCACCGGCCCGCACGTACAACTCGCGCTGCATCTTGGTGCTAGGATTTTTACGTTGAGCTTTTTGGTTAGGCGTCTTAACTTTAGGAGCACGACTCTTTTTGGGAGAAGGCGAATTGGCTGGATTCATAAAATCGGGAGTTAGAATTCATTAATCGGGATGTAAGCCACCACCTTGCCAGTCGTCGGTTATCAGCCAATCCTCGAAGTAGTAAAGCCAAGTCTTAGCCCACAGCACCAGCGTGCGGGAAATGCGCTGGTGAGGCTGCCACTCGCGCAGCCACGGCGTGAACAAACAGAGCCGAATAGTACGCTGACAGTACAAGTGCGGAATCTTGCGAGGGCCAGCCAGTTCCCGTAGCGACGGGCTAACGACGTGTACCTGGGGCGACTGCCCAAGGGCAGGATAGGTAATTCGAATAACGTAGGTGCGGCTGAGGGTAGTAGGTTGAAGTGCCACTAGCCAAGTCAACCCCTGCTTGGTAAGCCGGCCCTGACCCTCCGGCCAATCGTGCCGGAGGGTGCCTAATTGCTGGGCTAGAGTTAGCACTTTGATGCCCTGAAACATGGCTTAACGACCGTAAAAGTTATTGCGCGGCACTACCAACGGTGCGGCGGCAGCCGAGGTGATTATGCTAGCCGGCTTGGGGACTACCAGCTGACTGGTAGCCCGTGCCTGCGATACCTGCTGTACCTGACGGTCGAACACCCGCGTCACTTCGGAGCCACCTAGGGCTAACTGTAAGGATTTGCGCAATCCGTCGCGTCCCTGCACGCTTTGCAGCTGGTGCAGGTCACGCTGCACCGCCCGGTGCCAGGCCATGAAGGTGCTATGATAGTGGCCTTCGTCGTTCTGCCACTTATCAGCAAAGTTTTCACCTCCAACGGTTGGATTCGGTACTGAGTAGACAGGGCGGCCTTGCCAGTCGCGGCTTTCCTGAATGAACTGCGGCATCATTTCTACCAACAAGTAAAGCACGTCGAAGGGCGACTCATGCTCGCCGAGACCTACGACAGCCTGGTAAGCATGAGCAGCCAGTGTAGTAATAATAATAGATATGGGTGCGAAGTCGGCCAAACGCGAATTGTTTTCGCGGAACACGTCGCGGTGGCGCTTCATAAACTGCACGGCTCGGCGCAGGATGCCACGGGGCTCGTGCTGCGAGGGAATGGGGTCGGCCGAGCCGAGTGCCACTAGATGCCGACCTTCCGAGAATAGCTTTTCACTTTGCGCAAGGCGCGGCACCAACGCAGCGATGGGCTTAAACCAATTTACGTAGCCCTGCGGGTGCGAGGGTTTCCAGATGCGTTGCTTACGGTCAGGCACATAGATGCTGCCGTTAGGGCAGGTCAAGTTGTTGACGGCTGGGGTAATATCGAGATGGAACTCGTTAGCATAGATGATGCGCACGCAGCGCTTCTTCAACTCGACCATCCCGGCATAGGTGCCGTTGCCTTTGAGGCGAGCAAACAGATAGTCATATACCTGCTGCTCGGTGTAAGTGGTACGATATGCCCCACGTAGCAGGTAGATAAAGTCGAGGTCGTACTCCTCACCGTGCAGCGGGCGCACAGTGGTGCCCAGTGCAAACGACCCCTGCGGGAACGAGTGCGGATTGAACCGACTTAACACGGGGCAGCCATTGAGGGAAGCGATGACGCTGTTGTAGCGCTTCTCGGCTTCGAGGTAACGGCCTTCAGGAATTTCCAACTCCTGCCCTATCCGGTCGAGTAGGGCAAAGATGTCGTTTTTGCGAGCAATGCGCTGAGCTGCGCTTTCGGGTTTGGTTAGGTAGTCAAAAGTGGCCATAGTGGCTAAGCATTTTAAAGCGGAAAGAAGGTGAGAAATTGTTAATCAGAAGTATCCAAGCGCAGCACGACTGACGTAAGCCAATACTATCTAGCCGGATGCCCCCTAGCGACGAGTCCCGAAATACTGGGTGGCGCAATAAGCCAAACCGAGCAATAATGCCAGCAGAATCAAGATATTCAGCACGTCTTTGTCGAGGCGACCGAACAGTTTAGTGCTAGCTACTGCTGTCTGGCGCGTAGCTGAAATCAGGCTTAAAGTATCGGTTACAGTAGTTTGCAAATTCGATTGCGTAATCTTCGGAATAGTAGCTGTGAGGCTTAGTTAAAAAGTGGTTGCGGAATAGTTGAGGCACACGGAGCCAAGCAGCCAGCTAACGCGGGCGCGTGAAGAGCGCCGCCCGCTGGAGGCGGCGCTACACGTGGCGGATTTACCCTTTGATGCTGCGGGGGTCGTGGCCGTGACTGTCCTTAGCCCGAATCAGATTATCGCGGCCGTGAATGACCAGCTCACTACCATTGCGGATGGCTTGCTGGCGACCAGCAGCGATGGCCTGAGCCTGAGAGTGGAGAGAATGACAGAGGCGCGCTCGGCCCCGGCCGATTTGACGGCCCACCCGTTGGAGCGGGGCGTGATGTGGACGTTTTTGCCCATGATTGTTGACTGTATTAGAAGGAATTACTGCCCCTGACGGGAGGGCACACCGAGCCAGACAATCGAACGCGATGGTGCTAGTTGCGTAAACCGCAATTACTTTCGCGAAACAATTTGTCGTGAAAGAGAGGGCCACAGGTGGCTAACCGGTGGTTCTCAACGAGGGCGAATAGGCGCTGACCTGGAAAATCTAGCCTGTTGCACTTGTGCAGAAGAAGCTGGCCGTCACACTCCCGTGGCGGGCGGTTTTTTTGTGGGGTTAATATTGCTTACATGGGTAGAAGGGGTTACCTAAAATATACTGCTGCCGAGGCTATTTTCCAATTATAAGCCGTTGGCCTGTTTAAACTGCTGATAAGTGGTGTAGGGCATTCTACCTCCGGCAGCGATGACTTTGGTAATAAATGCATTGCACGCTGTGACGGTGAGGTGCTGGCCGGTAACGGCCAAGTGAAGAATATCGAAGGTGGTATAGTAGGTTATCTGATGCTGCTGGCAGTAAGACTTGATGTCTCGGAGGTTGCTGCTGGCGATGTAGTTGCCCCGGTGGCGAGCCAGCGCCATGCAAGCACTTTCTCCTTTACCAAACGTGCGCAGAAGTTGGGCGTACTCCAGCGTGATAGCACTGGTGCTGGGCAGGTTTACCTGTTGTACTTTACAGAAAGTGATGAAATTATTAATGATGGTTCGGAAGTTACGTACCACCCGAAGCTCTTCTTCGACCTGAGCCAGCATCGCCAAGCGGCCCGGAAAAACCGCATTGAGCAGCGGCAGGCCCTGGCCTTGCAGGAAATGGCTTACTACGTCGGCATCAACCAGGACTTTGGGAAGTGACTTGGGCGGCATGCTAAAGGGTTATGCTGCTTCGGCCACGGCGGGGTCGGTGCAGGTAGGGAGCCGGAACTCGTGCAGGAAGCTGGCGTGCTGCGTTTCGGAAATGCGACCGCGTTCGAGCAGACGCGAGGCCAGCGGGATATAATCGCCGATGGGTTCACGCTTTTCGGTGCACTCGTAGAGGGTGGTAGCATAGCCGAGGCGTCTGGCCGAGCGCATGACGTTGGTACCGTACTCTACTATCTCGCGGGGCGTGAGATAGTGCAACTCGGCAAGGCGGTTGAGCAGGGCCTTGCGCGAGCACTGAAACTCCTGCTCTAGCTGCACGATGGTGTCGAGAGGGAAGCTGGCACCGGGGTCCAAGTCAGCGGCGGCCTGCATAATGCGATTCTTGGGCATAAGTAGGCAAGCGGCAAAGTAGTCGGCATTGCGCTCCTCGGGGTCGTCCTGGTTGCCAAAACGGCCGGTATAGCAGTAGCGCACGTGGAAGTCGGCCTGCACTTTTAGGTGATACAGCTCGTGGGCAATGGTGAAGTTTTGCCGGCCCCTTGCCACGCTGGAATTTACTAGCATGAAGCACTCACCGGACTGCTTCAGGGCCATACCGGAGAAGGCATCGCCATCGCCAAGCGGGGCAAACATGGCTACTACACCGAGTTGGCGAAGCAGCAGCTCCAGATTAATGCCTACACTAAGGCCGAGACCATGTTTAGCCCGGAATTGCTCGGCTTTGGCCTCGATGGGCTGGATGTTGAACTTCGGCTTCATTGCTTATTCCTGAGCGTCGAGACGCTTCATCTTGAGGTAATTGGCTACCACGCGGCGGAAGCTAGCAATTTGTTCTAAGTGGCTAGGCTGCAGCTCGCCAGCCGAGCGGAAGGCGAAGGCGGCATTGAGAGCCTGGGTAGTGGCATCGGGGGCGAGTAGGTCGGCTAGTTCGAGGCCGTAGAGAGTAGCGAGCTTTTCGAGCAGCGGCAGCGGGGGCTTGCGCTGGCCCGTTTCGTAATGAGTGAGCGTGACACGCCCGATACCGAGATAGTCGGCCAGCTGCTGCTGGGTGAAGCCGTTGCTCTCGCGCAACTGCTTGATAGTGGCACCTATATTAGGAGCCGGTGCTTGCGGGGACATAATTGCATGAGATAAGGAGTGGGATTTGAGAAGTGCGTGTAACAAATATACGAAGCTTATTCGAAAATAATTGCAAAATTTGTTACAGACTCATTGTTTAGCTTGACTGACCTATTTACATTTTTTATTGCTTAGTGAAAGGCCTAAGCAAGATGTTAGTTTTGCTCTCAAGCGACTGGCTATTACTGCCTCATACGCTTATTGATACGCTATCCTTTCACCTCACCAACTACTACTTATGGCCGACAATGACGAATTAGGGTACTCTCAGCAGGAACGGGGCTTGTTTGGTGGTAGTCGCACAGACCATTACGATGCGAATGGCAACAAGGCTGGTACTTCCTGGCAGGAGCAAACATTGTTTTCGGGCGAGCGCACGGCACACCGCGGTAGTGACGGCAACCATGTAAGCTATTCGCGCCAGGAAAGTACCTGGACGGGCGAGCAGCGCGCTGTGCACCGCGATAGTAACGGCACCGAAACGGGTTACTCGCGCACCGAAACGAACAGCGAAGGCCATACCGTGACGCGGCACTTCGACAACAATGGGCAGGAGGTAGCGCACAGCCGGGAAGAAACCGGCTTTTTTGGCGGCAAGCGCACGGTACATTATGATGGCCCAGCCCCAGAGGGAGTAGGCGGCTGGATAGTATTGATGGTAGTAGGCCTGTTGGCGCTAGTATTTGCGACTTATTTCGGGCCAGTAATTCTGCTGGCGCTGGCCTGGTACAATTGGCAAAATGAAAATACCCGGCAGTGGCTGCTGGGGGCAGTGGTAGTATTGGCCGTGCTCTGCGGGCTGGACCTGGTGTATGTAGGGGCTGGTCCGGGACTGGTGCGGGCGTTTAGTGAGCCAGATGCCAACCACGATATTTTATTTCGGCTGATTGGCTTTGTGAATGGCACAGCACTAGTGGTAGCGCTGCTGGGGCTGCTACGCATGGCCCGGCCCGGCTGGGCGGCCAGCGGAACCCGGCTAGGGGCCGCTGGCCTATGGGTGACTGTGGTGGTGCTGGCCGTGCGAGGACCGTTGAGCCAGCCAATAGGCCAAGCAGAAGCTGCACCCATCGGCTCGGACAAGGAGGTGACGAACAGCTACGCCAATACTTACAGCAGTAGCTCGGCCAGCAGCATTTACGAACCGGAGGTGGCCTACGAGACAACCCCAAATGAGGCACCGGCTCCTACCGGTGAGCCAAGCAGTGGCTGGTATCTAGTAGCTGAAGGCCCCATTCCACTATGGGAAGACCCGGCCGATACGCTGGCTGGTCGGCCACTAAGGCAGTTAACCGCGAGCGATAGCCTAGAGGCTGGCTGGCAGCGCGGCGGATGGCTACGCGTGCAGACTCGGCCAGTTGACTCTGGTGAACCGGTGGTAACCGGCTGGGTGCGCCAACGCGACCTGCGGGCTATCAGCCGCGCCGCAGCCCCAGCGTCTACCGTGCTAACGGCTGGCCCCAGCCCGCTTGGTGGTGAACAACTGCGCGAGGCAGAGGCCGCAATAGCAGCGGCCGATACTACAGCAGCCGCTCCCGCCCCGGTGATGGGCTTGCGACAGTACTATGGCAAAGTGGGCAATTGGGATACTGCGCTTGCGCTGACCTGGAATGAGCAAGGGCAGGTACGGGGAACTTACCACTTTATGGGGCGCGAGCAGCAGCAGTACCAACTGGCAGGCCAGCTGCAAAACCGGCGAGAACTGAGCCTGACGGAGTTGGCGCAGGGGCGCACCGTGGGCCACGCTATCCTACACTGGGACGGAGCGGGCTACCAAGGCCTATTGCGGAAGCTGGACGGGCAGGCTTTTTCTATGCGTATTGAACTACCAGGTGAGTAAGCCAGTAAGCTTGTTACGAAACAAGAAAACAGCCGATTAAAAACACAGAAAAGTACCTGTCATGCTGAATTAGCTGCAGGTGGAGGCGGAAGAAAGCGCCTACCTACAAACGAAGGACGGCCTTCCTGGCAGCAGGAAGGCCGTCCTTCGTTTGTAGGTAGGCGCTTTCTAATCGTTAGGGTCTGCAGTAACTAATTAGAACAATCGGACTGATAACTTAGAGTTTGACCTTACGAAAAGTAAGTGAGACTCGGCGTTCGCGGGGTGTCCGCTGACCGTTAATGATATCCGATTTTAGTGGTTTAATGCCATGCTGCCATTCGAACCGGGCAGCGTGTTGAAGAACAACTGCACTGCCGCGCTCTAAAACCTGGTCGTAGCGCTGGGTTGGGTCAGCTAATTGGGTGAAGTTCATGACGCAGGCCGAGCCGAGGCTTATGGACACAATTGTATCCTCAAAGCACGGTGTACAGTCAATATGAGCCGCTATACCCTGACCGGGCAAATATTCATTGACGATAACTTGGTCTGGAGGACTGGTAAATATGCCCTCGGCGGCTAGCTGGCGAGCGTAATAATCGCACCACTCTGGTAAAGCTCCGAGGTACATCGAGTAGTCAATGCGGCGAGCTTTGTAGTCGTAGCGATAGCCGTAATGCTGGACCCGGCGTTTGAGGTCGTCGAGCCACGGAGAAGCATCGAGCAAAGTCAGCAAGCGGGCTTCAAGGCGTGGAGTGACGTATCCCGGCAGGTAATGCAAGCCAACAGGGACTCGCTGCTGGGTTACTATAGTCGTTCTAACTTGGTTGAAAAGCGAGTAGTTCATAGGTAACCTCCTCTTCACTTGGTGTTCCGAAGGAACTAGTTTGATAATAGACCAACTGGGTAGTCTGCACCAATGAATGGGCGAAACTTAGTTCTTGCCGCCAAGCGTAATACTTGACGTTGCGGTCAGCTCGATTAGGATTTTGAAAGAGAAAATACATTTTTGCGACCGGGCATTGCCGTCGCAGCTCATGAACAAACACAGCTAAATCCGTTGGGTTCAATGAGGGGCTAGCGAAAAGATACGACGCATTGATGATAACAGGGTTAGTAACCTGTATCTGCTCAATTAGGGTACCCAGAGCATCGGCCCACCGCGTGAAGTAGGCGAAGTGGCTGCCATCGGCGAACAGGCCGCATTTTTCAAAAGTGTGTGCCTTATCGAGCATAGCCTGGGCGATATCAACGCCGACGTACCGGATAGGTAATGGCCGGTTGAACCGCTCACGGTATAAGTCAGCCAGTGCCAGGGCGGAGGTCATAGGACCACAACCAAGGTCAAGAAAAACCGGATGAGAACCAGGAGTTGCTAGAAGTGAGGGCAATGAGTCAATGAGCTGCCCAAAAACATATCGACCAGTGAAGAAGTGCTTTCGTAAGTTATAATAGCAATAAAGCAGAACCCGGTCTGCTGGGGCAGCAGGTGGTGAAACCGTGCGGCACTCGACAGCAAAATCAGCTCTACCGTACTCTAAAATGTGGGCGCGAATATCAGAACTGGAGTAACCTAATGGGGCCGCATACCCGCGGGTACGCGGGTCTTGGTTTACAGGATTGAGGATGTGGCGGCGAAAAATATCCTGGATGAATATCGTGGGGAACAAGACAGTAGCCGCGTCAGCTGTGCGGACTAAAAGACTGCCGCCCGTTCTGCCTGCCAGCAACTCGGCCAAGGCAGGATGCTGGAGAAAAGGATATGACTGCTGGTGTGTTGGGTCGCGGAACAGGTCGCAGAAGGCCGCATCTTCCGCCAGGAAATTGTATTGTTGAAGTTGGCGATGTCCTTGTTCTAGAAAGCTATGAGCGACCTGCGTAACGGCAATTGTATGGTCAGCTTCACCCTCAAATTGCGCTCGCGACAGTAAATCCATCACTTCGCAGAATACAGCGCTATAGTCGCGCTGAATGTTCAACAAGTTATTAAACAGGCGTTGAGCACGTAAGCGGAGGGCTATAGAAGAGGTTGGAGGCAATACATCAACCTCTATTAGGTTGAAACTGCCGGCTCGCTCGAACACCGTGGCAAAAAGTAGCTGGGCTTGAGCGACAGGTGAGGTGAACTGCCAATTAGCTTGCTGCTCCTCGTAAGGAAGGCAGGTGGTAAAAGCAGTGTAGCAGCGGTAAGCCTGTTGCAATCCAGCTGGAGAATGTACATCGAGCGTATAAAGCGCCAGTGTAAGGGCCTGCTGCTGAGTTTCGATTAGTTGGTCAAGGTCGGCGGTCGCACTACATGCGCGAAACAAAGGAATAAACTCCTCGGCACTCATAATCTAGAGGCTCATCTGGATTTGAGCAGTTCGCGCAACAGCGCCTGCTCGGCTGGGGTGAAGCTAGGGAGCAAAAGCTGCTGAAACTGCGTAGCGTCGAATAAACGCATCATTTTTAGTAATGCGGTTTCATGCACAGAATATTCAGCATCGACAGAGGCAGTGGGACTTAGATTGACAGAGGGTGCTGTGCGTAGATGCTCGGTGGAAGATGGCACTCGGCTAGCCTCAGGTGAGGGAGCGGCAACGGAAACTGAAGCGGCTCGAAGAGGCAAGTCAAGTGCTGTAGCAGCGGGTGAGTCGGGTCGTAAGTAGGTGAGCGGGTCGTTGATAGGACGCCCTTCAGCGGCGAAGCGGAACACCGTTTCAATAATGGCGCGGTCAGCGAAAAGGCCGGGGTTGAAGCGTAGCCGATGTAGCGGCTGCGCCAGGGCTTTCAACTCGGGGTCATGAATAGTTAGATTGGGGTCCTCACGGGTTAGGCGAACATAACCGTAGTAAAGACCGAGAATAGCTAGCAACCATTCCAGTAACGGTGTAGTATCAGTTAGAAGTCCCCGGTTTACAGCTGTACCTAAGGCATCAAGAACCGCTTGCTTGTCACTATTACCACGGGCACGGTTCGGAAACTTGCATAGGAGCACAAGCGCAGCATGAGGCGCTGGGGGGAATAAGTCCCGACCACTGCTAGCAATAGCAGTCAACGCATCCTGGTAGTTGGTGCGAGTCTGGCTTAGCTTGGCAAGTTGGTCTCGGGTAGCGCGTAGGTAGTTTAGGCCCGACAGAACTTCGTCAGCCGCTTGTACTTGCCTAATTAAGCGGTCCACTAATTGCAATCCCCACTCAAATGTCGCATCGACTCCACTATAGATATCTGCCACCAGGTTGGTTAGCAGCAGCTGACCAGCTGATTTAGATGGCAAGTCGCTTAGTTGTAAAAGTGTCTTGAATATGGTATTATTGCCTCTTGCCGGTTCTGCAAAGTTTGTAGCGGAATTCAGTAAACTTAAAGCGAATGGCAACTCGACTGGGTAATCTTGAACAACCTGCCGAATATTGGCTTGTAGCAAGGGCGCATGTTTGAGGTAGCTGAACAACCCTAGCTGCTGGTCGAATTGCACTAGTTTGTTAGTCCAACCAGATGCGGCAGGAGCAACAGGTAGTTGGGTTGCATCGGCCTCGTCCGGAAGGGTAATGATAGTTAGAGGTGTCGCAAGTGTATCGAGGTAGGCAACGTTTTCCTGGGGCAGAAAGTAATTTTTATACGTCTTAGCGTCGGCCTCAGCTTCCAGGTGAGCGTCAGCGTTGGCAAATAGTAGGCGGCGAATGCGGGAGACAGGCAGCGGCTCGGCGAAGGCGAAGACAGTACCCAATGATACAATACGGGAGATTTCCTGAGACAGGAGCGTCAATTCAACTAGCACATCCTGCTCGGTAAAGCTGGCAGGCCGACCGAGAGTCAGCGGCAGGAAATCGGGATAATGGGTTAGCAGGTCAGGGGACCGCCGTTGATGTAGCTCTGGCTCGGGGTCGAGAGCTACCGGTAGGAAGACAGCTCGGCTAAGGTAGGTGCCTAACTTCCCATGCGATAGTTGCAGATAGTAAGGGCCGGCGGGTGGAACAGATGCTTCTTTAGTAACAGCTTCCTCAGAAGAGGGTACTGGCTCAATAGGGTCAGGTGCATCGCCAGTGATAATGGCTAACAGTCCGGGTTGAACGGGTGTATTTTCTTCAGCCGTATCAGAAATTCCTTCATCAGGCGTGGAATGGCTCAAGTCAGCTGTGGACGCTTCGGCAGGCGCAGAATCAGCAGGGGATTCTTCGCTGCTATCCAGCTGGAAATGCGTGCTTACCTCAAGTGCATCAAGCAGCTCTTGCGGTTGCTGCTCTAATGGAGCGAACAGCTCTGGGGCTGCTGGGGTACGCGCGTTTCGAGTGGGCTTTGTTGGTTTAGGTGGTACAGGCACAGCGTCTTCCTGAGTGGAAGCCGAATCGGAATTTAAAGAAATAGCGGCTGCTAGTTGCGTAGTAGGTACTGGTGGAACATCCTCTACTTGAGCGCGCTGAAATTCATCCAAGGCCGCTCTAAGTTGAGCTATGACCAGTGTTTTGCCGTTTTTGTCCTTAATAGGAAGCCCACGCTCTATACATAGTTTCTGGAAAGCTTCGCGGCTGTGGGCACCTTCATATATTTTCGAGGACTGTGACATAGGGCAAGGCTTAAAGTTGCAAGGTACCGCTATAAGAGCGCACGGTGAACATAGGTGTCGGAGCGGAAATCCTTCAACCAGGCGGGTTTGTCCTGACCACTATAAACCAGGTAGAGCTTTTCAGTAGCGCGGGTGGAGCCGACGTAGTAGTGCTGGGGAGTTTCCTTTTCGTGGTCAGTCAGGGCGTACTCCATACTAGGCATGATGATGACTTGAAACTCTAAGCCCTTAACCGACTTATATGTGGTGACGACAAAATTTTGCATATTCTCGCCTTCCCGTTCGCGTTCGTACTCACTCATAGCACTGTGAAAGCGGCTAAGGTGTAAGTCAGAGCGGTCTTTGTTGAGGCGGGCTTGAATTTTGCGGCACCAAGCATCTACCTCATGCGTGTAGAAAAATAGAATAGCTACATTAACTGACTCATTATCAAGCAACAGATTATAAATTCGCTCGATAGTATCGGCTTCGTCTTCAGTTTGTAGTACGATAGGTCGGCGGTCCAAACCGCCTTCGCCTTTGGGCATATGTTGCAAGGCGAGCGTATCGCGGTTGCTTGGGGGCACAAATTGCCGGGCAAAGTCGTAAGTCTCGAAATAATTTCGGTAGTTAAACTGTAAAGCATATTCGCTCACTTCCTGATGGGCGGCCAGCGCGAGGCCGATTTCTTTACTGGTTGAGCCTTTATCATAGAACATTTGGCCAGTGTCGGCACCAACCGACATGCGCTTGGCCAGCACAGGTAAGGCCTCATAAAGTGCACTGGGCAGGTCCTGCCCCTCGTCCACGAATATCTCGTCAAACTTTTCCCTCTGCCCTTCCATTGCAGCCCGCATTTGGGTTACGGTATGCCGTTCAGGGTCAACATGGAAATTATCAGTGAGCCAACGGTATATAGTCTTAACTGCTGGCTGTAAGGCCGGGTCGGCCACACCAAGTAGACTATAGCGCAAAAGATGCTGATATGTAAGCAGCATGACCGACTTGCCTTTATTAGCTTCGCGGGTAGCGCGGAGCAGCGTGACAGTGGTTTTACCACTACCAGGCGGGCCAGTAATCAGCAGGTGCCGGGGACCGTTAAACTTAATAGCTTTTAGCATCTGGTCGCCCCCGGCAGAGCGAAGCAGGTCTTCCTCGGTGATGACGTTGAACTTCTTGAACGGCATGGTAGCAGTGAGGTAGGTAGTGGAGGCTATGAAACTAGCGTACCTCTTGAAGCCGGCTTAAGTGGTATACCTGTTGACTGATGGCAGCAGCAGCCTGATTTATATCAGTGGAGACAGTAAACCGCCCCAGTCCTACCCGTACAGTTGACCGCGCATCGTCCCTCGAAAGGCCTAGTGCAAGCAGCGCAGAGGAAGGCTCGACCGTGCCGGAGTCGCAGGCGGAGCCAGTGCTGAGCGCGAGCTGAGGTAGGCGGGCCAACAAGGCGTCGGCTTCGATACCTGGAAAGGTGAGACTGCTATTGTGAGGAAGGCGGTTACTCAGGTTTCCATTGCGGTGAGCTTCTGGTATGGCGGCTAGTATAGCAGCTTCAAACTCGTTGCGCAGGGCTGCGAGACGGCTATTTTCGGTAGGCAACAGGTCGACACAGAGCGCGCAAGCGGCACCGAAGCCAACAATGCCTGGCACGTTGAGGGTGCCGGAGCGCCAGCCGCGTTCCTGACCGCCGCCGTAGCCTAGGGGTTCTAGCTGGATGCGGCGGGGGTGGCGCACGATTAGGGCCCCTACCCCTTGGGGGCCGTAGAGCTTGTGGGCGCTAATGGATAGGAAGTCGACACCCCACGCCAATAGGTCAACTGGGATTTTGCCTACTGCTTGGGCGGCATCGGTGTGGATGAGCGCACCGGCGGCGTGGGCTAGCTGCGCCAGCTGCTGAATGGGCTGGATAGTGCCGATTTCACCGTTGGCGGCGTGCATGGAAACTAGTAAGGTATCGGGGGTAATGGCTTCGGCAGCGGCGGCTAGGTCTACAGTGCCTTGGGCATCTACGGGGAGCGTAATTATTTCGAAGCCTTCGCGGGCCAGTTGCTTGGCAGGGTTGATGATGGCTTTGTGCTCGATGGCAGAAATGACGATGCGGCGGCGCGGATTGGTAGCGTGGGCAGCGCGGGCGTAGCCGAGCAGGGCTAGGTTGTTGGCCTCGGTGGCACCGCTGGTGAAGACGACTTCGCCGGGCTGGGCACCTACCAAGAGAGCTACCTGCTCGCGGGCTTGCTGCACGGCGTCGGCAGTGCGGGTACCGGCGGCGTGGGCCGAAGAAGGGTTGCCAAACTGTGTGGTGAAATAGGGCAGCATGGCCTCTACTACCAGCGGGTCGCAGGGGGTAGTAGCGTGGTGGTCGAGGTAAATCATGCTAGGGGGACGGACCGGGGCGCGGGCTCAACGGTAATATAGCGGTCGAATTTGCCCCGGTATTCTCCGTCGAGCGCGTAAAGTTGGTCCCAAATGCCCTGGCGAAGCTTTATGGCTGGCTGAACGCAGTACTGCTGGAAGTCCTCGGGGGAAACCTCGCCGTGAGGAAATTGAAGCTTCATTAGCCCGCTAGCTAGGGCTCGCACGCTTTCTTCGTTACGGCGGTAGGCCCGGCCGCCAAGCTGCACTTGCTCGGCACAGTAGCTGTCAGTACTAAGGTCATCACGTAAGGCGATGAGGATGTTACCGAAGTAATCGGCTTTGAGGCCGCTGGCTTGAGCGAAGCTGCCGCTGGTAAGCTTGGGCAACTCCCAACCAGGAATCAGGCCCTTGATGCGGTCGATAAACGCCGTTTCTTGCAAAAATGCCGGCAGCTCGCTAATTACGGGTGACTTAACCGGGCGTAGCTGGTCATCAAGCGTGATGTTGGCTAGAAGTACGAAACCGGCATCGGCGGGAATTTCGTGGAGGCCTCCCCTCGTGATGAGGCCATTGGCCAGGTAGCCTTTGAGGCCCCCTACTATTTGGGCGGGGTCTTCGAACTTAGCCGTTTGCACTTCATCGAGCACCACTACTGAGTAGCGGGCTAGTAGGCCGGGCAGGCCGTTGGCATTATTGACAAATAGTACCGCTGGCGATACGGTGCCGCCGCTAAGCAGACGGACGCGGGGCGAAATATTTTCGTAGATGTAGCTCTTGCCGGTGCCTTTAGGAGCAAGCTCCATGAGGTGCATGTTTTTCTGTACCAGCGGTAGCAAGCGAGCCAGCATCAGGGTTTGTTCGTCCTCGGTGTAGGCGGCAGCCTTGTATCCCATTGACTGCAGAAGCAGGGTGCGCCACTCGGGCAACGTGAAACTGCGCCGCGCTTCTTTCCAGAGCCCTAGGCTGACCTTGGCTTGCAGCGGCTCGAAGCCCGTAATGGTAATGCCTTCGGAGACGTGCAATAATTCGACAATGCCCCACATACCGTGATGTAGTAAGTCGGGATTGGCCTCAAGCAGAGCATCGGAAATGTGAGCATCGTAGATGCCAATGTTGGGCAGCTTAGCGACCCGGTCTTTGCGCTTACGGTCTAGGAATACGTCGACCTGCACGGGGGTAATGACCTTCACCGGATTACCCTGCTGCAGGCGGTGCATGAGAAGGTTGCGCTCATCGGGGCGGGGTACGCGGCCGGTAGCCCATTCCTGCACCTTGCGGGCATCTTCGAGCGAGAGAGGGCCGCGACCGGGTACTATTTTGCTTAATACCCACTCGGCTACGTAGCCAGGCAGGCCCTGGCTCATCAGCTTGGAGGCCGGCAAGCGTCGCTTGTCGATAACCAAGTTGCCGAAGACCATAGTGGCCTTGTCTTCGAGGGCGGTGGTATCTACAGGGTTCATAGACTAGCGGCGGATAACGTAATTAAAAATTCAGGTCTAGGTCGGGGCCTTCCTCAAAGTCTTCACTGGTAAGGTGAACAGCAAAGTTGGCCAGTTCGCTTGGACGGCTTTGTGCATCCGTGAACTGAAGCTTGGCTTGCAAGCCGGCTAGCTGCGTGGGGGCGGGCCAGTTTTCGAGCGTGAGTACCGGCGTGTGGGTGGCCGTGGCAGGCAGGCTCTGCCCGTTGAGGGAGAGGGAGATTGCAAACCCCTCGGGGCTGGTGAGAGCAAGGGAAACGAGGGTGTAGACCTGGGTCGAGGGGTTGGTGAGAGTGAGCATCAGCTCGCCGCGGCCGCGGGCTAGGCCGTGGCCACTGAGGCGGGCGGTGAGGGCCGGGGCGGTGGCGATGCGTTCGGCAACAAGCCAGGGCACAACTACTTCCTCGGGCCACAGGCCGCCGTGGGGGAAATGTAATAGGCCGCTGGCATCGGTATTATTGGTTCGAAAGGCTACGTTGCCGCGCACGGTGGCGGTCCAACAGGGCAAGCCGAAAGCTTCGGGTTCGAGCCAAGCCAGTTCGGGGCGAGTGCGGTCGGCGGGCAGTGGTACTACCGCAGGGTTTTGGTTGACGGCGTAAGCGGCGCGGCCGTGGCTTTCGAAGCCGGCCGGGATGGCTACTGAACGGGGGCTGCTGCCGAGCTGGCGGCCGTGGTCGGTAGTAATGATTACGCGCAGGGCCAGGGAGGTGGGAATGGCTTGCACGGCGGCGGCTAGCTGCTGAGCCAGCACCTGCAGTAGGTGAGCGACGCGCTGTTGAATAGTGGGGCGGTCGTACTGCCCGTGGTAGGCGCTATCGGGGTCAAGAGGTGTCCAGATGAACAGGTCGCCGGGCTGCACATCGCGCAGGTGGTCGGCGGGATTAAGGTGGCCGCGGATGCTCCGCTCGCGCCGTATGGGGTTGGGGCGGGCTAGCGGTAAGGCGCGGGCGGTTGTGCTGTGCAGCAGCGGCTCTTTGGTGAGACTAGTAATGGTGGGCAGCAACCCGAGGCAGGCCATGGCACGCGGTGCCGTAAGGTGGCCGGCCGTAGTGGCATGGATATGGTCGGCCAGCGTCTGGGCATCGAGCCAGCCAAGGCCGTCGGGCACTACCCACAGGGTTACTTCCTGGGTGCGTGTAAAGCGGAGCGTTTCAGCTTGCTGCATGTGTAGCAAACCGGTATTGGGGCTTACCAGCATCGCGGGATAGTTGGCCAGCAGCCAGTTTTCGAACTGCGTGGCTAAGGCGGCTACGCGGGTAGCGGGGGCGGCCTGCGTGTCCGGTAAGCCTGCTTGCCAGCGACGGTAGGGCAGGTATTCGGTTGTGGCCCACTGGAGCACAGTAGCAGGGGTTGCACTTGGGGGTAGGTCAGTAGGCTCGGTAGGCGGCAATGCGTTCTGCAGCAGTTGGGCCTGCGGGGCTGAACCTAGCAAGGGCAGTAGTTCACGGAGGTGTTGGGACTGCAGGAGCTGGGGCCGGCTCAGCAGGAAGTCGGCGTATAGCCCAGCAGCGGCTTCGCGCAAACCAAGCGATACAGTGGGTACGTTGCGCTGCTGCCACCACGTAGCCAACTGCTGGTTTATCTCACTGGCCGACAAGTGCGTTTGATTGAGGTCGGTGAGTTGTTGGCTATACAAGGTGCGAGCCTGGGCTACCCACGCCGCGGGAACCGGTACTGGAAATACGCCAACCAGTTTAGCTAAGTCGGGCTGGCCGGTGGCAGGTTCTGCCAAGCCCAACCAGCTGACTAACAACGACTGGGCAGTCGCCTGGTCGGTGCTAGATAGCGGGGCAGTATCCGTGTCGGCCCACGTAGCCAGCTGCTGTGTGAGCAGCGGAAGTTGATGCTGGGGCAACGGGTGGGGCTGGTTGGTAAGCCAGAGGAGCCAATGCGCGGCCAGAGTTGCCCGGGCGGGGGTGCTGGCCGGCTGGGCCAGCCAGCCGGTAGCGGTATCAGCGGCTGAGCCGAATGATGGATGCAAAGCTTGCAACACTTCGGGCAGTGGCCAGGGGGCTGGCCGTGTAGTCCACGCGGGGCCAAGGTCGGCCAGAACTTGTTGCGCGTCGCGCAGGCCGAGCATGGGGCAGGCGGCTATCAGGTGGGCCGTGGGAGACTGTAGCAGCTGACAATTGCCGCCTCGCCCCCGCCACCAGCGTTCGGCCCACGCACAGAGCGCGGGGCCGGACACTACTACAGCTGGCGGAGCTAGCTCGCTAGAAGGAAGGGCAGTGGCTTCGCGCAACCAAGCCACTTCGGTAGTGAGCCGCCGGTAACCAGCGGGAAGCAGGGCGTCGCCAACGGGGTCGAGAAGGAGCTGAGTGGGCATGGTGATTGAGTAGAGCTACTTGGAGAATCAGCTATCAGTCCCCTGCGTTGCTGTCGGCATCGCCCCGATTGAAACGGTCTTGTAAACGTGCCAGGCACTCCTGGCGCTTAGCCGGGTCACTGATTTGGTTGAAAACCAAGTCTTCTACCTGCCTGGCTACATTTTCATCAATTTTAGCCCGTACCGTTTTGCGCAAGCCGGTAAGCTGTGCCTGGTACTCTTTGGGCAGAAACGGCTGGTCCCGGTTTAGCTCTCCCATGAGTTTTACCTCGTCATAGTCGGGCTCCTGGCTGCGAGCGGTGAGGCGGTATAGCTCGGTAACGGAATCATCAATCTGCTGCTGGAGCTTGGCGCTGGCGGCATCGCGGGCAGTGGTAGCCAGCGCCTGCTGCGCGGGTGAGAGGCCCGGTAGAGCCGCCAGCTTGTCGTAGGCGGTAAGCAGCTTTTGTAAGTCGTTGTGGTTGCGGAGCGGTGCCTCTTTGAGGTCGGCCAGCTTGCTGAAAAGCTTTTTTACCGTTTCACGCTGGACGTAGAGGTCGTTCAGCGCGGCTTCTTCGGGCTCACCCTGGTAGCGGAATTGATTGGTATTGAGCGCCGTTTTTAAGTCAATTAGGTCCTTGCTTTTGAGAACAGTAGCTAGTTTGTTCTGCCAGCCAGTTAAGTCCTGCTCTGCTTTGCGGATGCTCGTTTGCAGGGTTTCGAGGTATTTATCGAGTCTAGTTCGGCTGTCTTCGTGGGCGGGCTCGTAAGTGGCGGCGGCAGTTGCTAGTTCACGCATTTGCTCGAGCGTTTGCACTGATTTGAGATTCTCGAACCGGCTGAGGAACGGGGCATCGGCACCTTTGCTAATAATTCTCGTCCGAGCTTGAGCAAGCGTATTTTTAGCTTGCTCAGCTACATCTACCAGGTCGTATTCCTTGGCTCGTTCTAGGTCGCTGCGAATAGCGTCGAGTTTGTTAAGCTGTAGACCGTACTGTTCAACGGACGATAGGCGGGTCGCGTCATCGCATACCTTCTGCGTAATGTCGCGCAAACGGCTTCGAATTTGTTCGGACAAGGCAGGTAACTCGGCTTCGGCAATGGGGTGGACACTACCGAGTTGCGCAGCAGTGGGCACGGTGCGCTTATACTCCAACGTTTGCTTGAGAACCGTCATAGTAGGCGCAAAGGGTTCAGCCAGCTGCTGCGTTATTTTCTGCACAGCCGCCTCGAATTCCGCAGCTACCTTGATGTCGCCGTTTAACAGTTTAAGGGTAGAGGTAGCCGAAGCGCGGGTGCGCTCATCGAGCATTGGGTCGGTTTCGTATTGGTTTAGCTCCAATACTAATCCTTGGGCTTCGCTGAGGCTAAAGCGGGTTTTATCTTTTACCAGTTTAGCAACTTCGCTGACTCGCCCAACCAGTTGGGTTTCATCGCGTCGGCTAAGGTGCACATCGCGGCGAAATAGGGTGTCAATAATCTTGCGCGGGTCGGCAGCATCGGCTAGCCAATCACTAAACTGTAGTACCTGACCATCGGCCGCGCGGGTTGTTAAGTGCTGGTGATGTGTACCGTACCAGCCACAGTACACTAGGCTAAGTATATTGAGGTCAAGACCATAGGGTGGGTTTAACAACTGTTCCAGCAGCGGGCGCATCGGTATCTTCTCACTACCGCGTTGTACAGCTTTATCTAGCAACTTGTAAGCAGCTAGTACGGGAGCCTTTTGTGGAGCCTGCACACGCTTTGCGCCATCAACGTAGCCCCAATTGCTGTCGCTACCTAAGCTCAGGAAGCGATTAAATAACTCTTGCGCAACGGGAAACGCCTGGGATGCTTTTTCCCACCCGTCAAAAGAGCCTTCGGCAAGGTAACCGCAGCCCATTCGAACAGCTTTAGATAGATTCTTATTAGTGCCTTCTTTATATTGATGAAAGAAAGGTGGTACATACCGATAAGCAACTCGGTAGCAGCTAAGCAGCGTATCATAATCAGAATTAGTTCGGCCACTGGCTTCCACAGCAGCGCGGTAAGGCCGTGGAACAATAGTGTGAGATAAAGGCTGCTCTTCGACAGTTTCCCACAGTTTTCCTACTTCTGCATCGAAGCCAGCACGAGCTTCTACATAGCTCTGAGCACCAAGCTGTTCTTGCTTGTCTTTTTTCCAGCTATGCAGTACCCGCTGTTCCACGAGTTTGCGTATTAAGTTTGGCTGGGGCTGCTGCGGAATCATAATAACAGCAGGTGGTAGGTGGTCGCCAAGCTCTTGCACCAGTTCATTAAGCGTGCGCTCAGCATTGTCGCGTATCCATTGTAACTCGTATTCATCCGCAGCAATCGGATAAATGGCAAAGCCTCGCATGGGTAGATGGAGCGTATTCGTGCTTATTTGCCAACCACTCACCTGTACGATAGTACGAAGAGCATCTAGGCTCCATAGACTAACTGGCAAGACTTCAATACTTGCCCGCCAGTCATAAGGATGAAGAATAGGCATTTCAAACCAGCGGTCGTACCCGTGGTCTACAGCAGCTTTCAGCTCTTCCCGGAGCTTGTCGGGGTTGCTGAAGATGGCGTTGGCTTCTTTTTCCAGCTGCTCATACACTTGGGTGCCGCTCTGGCCGGTGGGCCAGAAGGTGTAGGCCTGGCGGCCCTCGTCGTAGCGGACGTAGCGACGAGTCTTGAGGGCATCGAGTACTTCGGCGCACTCGGCGGCGGGGCGGCTGGACAGGGCGGCGATATTTTGGGCAAATTCGCCGGGGCGCACTTTCAACTCCAGTACTTCGTGCAAAAAGAGAGCTTGCAGTACTTCGCGCCAGTTGTCGGGAGCCTCGCCCCCCATTAGGTGTAGGGCATCAGAGAATTGACGCCAGCGGGTGGGGTCTTCGGCTAGTAGGGCACCGAGGCCCTGAACCAGAGAGGTAGCCGGAATAAAATTTAGCTGACCATCGGAGCGCACAGCAGGCTCCTGGGCGGTAGCCTGCACGGCTTCGACTACGAAGCTGAGAACGGAGCGAGCGTTATCGGTAGCGGGCAGCTTTACCGAGCACATGATGGCCGTGGCTACAGGGTGCAGCGGAAAACAGCCTTTCACCAACACATTTTGGATGCGCTCCTCATCCCACTGCGCGGAGTGGTTGTAGCGTTCAGGAAAGAGCCGTTGCACCTCGTCGCCGGCGGCAGTAGCTTGGTCGAACAACTCGTCATCGCTCATCAACGCATCCCACTTTTTGTCAATCTGCTTGAGGTAGGCATCAAGCACGTCTTCCATTGGGGCGTACAGTGACAATTCATCTTTTGGGTCGAGGCGGGTCATTTCGCGCACCAGGGCACCCACGTCGTCGGGGCTGCCGCCGCCACTCTGAATCTTGTCTTTGAGCAGGGTATGCGCGTGGGGGCTTTGCTGAGCAAAGGCTAGCAACACGGCTTTGCCTTTACGGTTGTAAATGCCGTCGAGCAGGCGTTGGAGCGGGGCTCCGTGCTGGTTACGGTAGGAGGCGGCGTAGGAATTGACGAACAGTGAGAACTCGTCGAAGAGCACCAGCAAGCCCGCATAGGACTTGCCAAGGCCACAATAGGTATCACAAACTAACTCAATGGCCTCGCCGGGGTCGGCGGTGCGGCCGAAGTTGGGCATCATGTGGCGCACGGCTTTTAGCAGGTCGTGCAGCAGGTCGTAGTGGGTGTCGTCGCGCTTGGCTAGTAATTTATCAAGCTGGTCGAGGTCGAGAGAGTGGGGAGCCAAAAAATCGTTGGCTTGCTGCTTTTCGTCGGGACTGAAAGTGCCGAGAATGCGCCGGGCCTCCTCGAACCAGAGACCGAGCGTGATAGTAGGGGTGTCGGGGTTTTGGCGCAGGGCGGCTTCGAGACCCGATACTACGGCCTGGGCCAGGTTAATGCGGCGGTCGCCACGCAGGCGTAGCACGAGGAAAGGCTGGCGGCCGGCTTTGAAGTTAGCAAAGCGTTCCGGCGACTGCTCGGTGCAGTACTCATACTTTTTGAGAATATTCGCTACTTCTACCGAGTCGGCGGCTTTGCCGAAGTAGTTGGCTAAGGCTACGGCCAAGTGAGTTTTGCCTTGGCCGTAGGTAGCTCGGATAACCAGCTCGTTGAGACCATTGGAGCTAAGAAAAGCTTCCATTGTCTGGTTGAGCAACTGGGCTGAAGACACGAAGTTTTTGGGGGCCTCCTTGGTCCAGATGTAGCTGCGGGTAAGCTTTTCGTTGCGAGCTGGGTCGTCAGTGAACCAGTCGAGTTGTACGGCCCGCTCCAGGGCTAGGTCTTCGTCGTGGTGGGTAATTTCGCCGAGGAGAGGCATACAGAAGTAGTTGTTGGGAATAGCAGAAAGAGGATTGGTCAATTATTGTCGTTTGGTGTGGCTGCCCGCTAACCCTGCCAGATGGCGCCACGTTGTGCCTGCTGCCAACGGGCAAAGTCAACCGGGCCGTAGGCGGCAAAGCTGCTAGCTAAGGCTAGCACCAGGCGGCGGTGAGGCGGGCCTTCAAGCAGCTGCGCCCAAGCCAGGGCGCATTCGGCTGGGGGCAGGCGAGTGAGCAGCAGGTCGAGGCCGGTGAGGAGTAGGCCGTCGGCAGCGCGGGGATGAGTGCTGGTGCCGTCGATGAGCTGCAACAAGTCGCTGGCACTGGTGAGGCCCGCGAAAGAGGCCGTAGGGCTAAGCGAAGCCAGTAGCTCTTGGGCCAGATTGACTTCGGTAAGGCCTAGCGGACGGGCCAGGCGGCTGATTCCACTACCCGGATGCGGTACCAGCAGCACACCTACTTGCACACGGCCCCGCACGGTACCCGGTAGCAGGGTTTGTAGCTGCTCGGTGGGGCCGGAGGCGGCTACGTTGAACGCTACAAGGGGGTCGTGCCAGAGGTAGTCGTTGGCACCGTCATCATCGGGCACGCCGAGCGAGTCAGCAAAAGTCTGCATAGGATAGCCTGGGTAGGAAAGAAGCAGTTAGCTGCGGGTGGGGTAGAGGTGCTGCTGCCACACGGCGGCAGGGTCGTCCCAGAGGCGAAATACCTGATAAGGGGGCACGCGGCGTTGCACGCGCACCAGGCCAAGCCGCTCTACTTCACGTAGAAGTGGCCCGAGGCGACCCTCGGCCAGTAGCAGCCGGGCCAGCGGACCCGCCGTAAGGTCGGAAAGCAGCACATCGGCCCGACCCGGCCATACCTGCTCCCAATAATCAGCCAGCAGGCACGCGAAGGTGCCCGCTGCCGGCAATGCTGGGTCGAGTACTTGGTAAGCGGTCGAATTTACAGTTTGCAACAACCCCAAATTGCCTAATGCATCAATATCGGTGTAGGTTGACACAAGAATGGATGCAGCTGTTTTATAAGTATTTACAGCTAAGTGTTCAGCACCGTCTTTAGTCAAATAATTTTCGATTTCACTCGCCAACGTATCAGCGTTGAATGTACGCTCGGGAGTTAAAAAATCACAAAAAATATGATTCCAATAGGCGGGACCTGCTCTCCAGGGAGCCGCCATATTGTAATGCATAACCCACTGTGTTTCTGTCCGACTTAATGCTTGGTCAAACTCAATGCAGAATTTACCAAAAAGGGTTGGTGCTTCTTGCTCATTAAGTAGACCTGTACCCTTTGCATAACGCCTAAAAGCTTTTACCTGATTATTTCCTAAAGTTGTGTTTGTTTTTAGTGTCTGAGCGCTATTTTTATTTCCTTGATTATTGGATTCGTAAGATGCCGCCAATATTTGAGAAATTCCTGCACGACTGCACTTAAACGATTCATGGAATGCTGTTCCTATTTTGGATATTTTAGGAATGATTATGTTATCCACTCTATTAGCGTTAAGTTGGTTTTGAAGGAATTCATGAACTACTTTTCGAGCTTCTTTATCAAGCAATAAATTATGAACTTCTGATTTCAAGTAGGCATATTCTATGTTTTCAAATATCCGCTTAGTGCCACCACCGGAAGTCGTCAAGAAAGCATAAGGCAGCTCCCTTCCTAAAATAACCTTATGGTTCCAGAACTCGGAGCTACGCAAATGGAAGAAGGGCAGCGTTGGTTGCTCCCAATCTTGTGCATCAGCACCTTTCTCAAAACGCGCCTTAAAACTATTGACCAGCCTATCGTTGAAGTAGATTTTATTATCTATTAATTCGCCAGCATCTATTAAGTCTAATACGGCTTGTAGAAGAAGTAATTTATGAGGCTTGTCCTTGCCTTTTTGCGTATTCTTTTTTAGCTCGCCTATTTGAGAAAGTAAAGATTTTAAAACAGGATTCATAACTCACAGATGACAGATGTTACAACCAGTTTCAGAATCATCCTCATCTCCTAGCAGGTCAATTAAGGCAGGATTAGTTTTTCTGCCAAGCGCTTTCCGCTCGTTGAAATCAGCCATGATTCTAGCTACTCTTTCTGGCTCAGATAATTCTTCGAGGCTTTCCTTTTGATTCCAGGTGTAGCGTTTGCCCGTTTCGTCGTTGTACTTCTCGAAAGCCTTGGCTTTTTCAAATAAGTCAGGGTGCCGCTCTTTCAAACCAACCCACTCATTGCGCTGCTGGTAGAAGCAGAAATAGCAGCCAGAGCGAGAACGCCACTCATAATACTTCGGCAGGCCTAAGCCACTGTCGTTTAGAATCCGCATTATATCTTCATAGCCTAAGCCGTCGTCTTTGAAAGGCAGAATCGGAATGATATTAGGCTTGCTGGAAATATAACCAGAACGGTTTTCGTCGCCTCGAATACCGACGTAGGAGTAAACTAAATCATCACCTACAAAGTCCTCAAAAGGCTTGATTTTCAGCACGCGAGTACACCACCTAGTACGAGCATCAGGCAGCATATTATTCCACATATCTAAAAAATGCTGAAAAGGGCGGTCTGGATTGAGGCGCTCTATTTTCTTGCCTAGTTGTGCCTCTAGCAAAGCCAGATATTCATACGTCTCCGGCAGTTCCTCCCCAGTGTCGGCGAAAGCGTATTCCATTTCGGGTACTTTGTCGCGCATGTAGAGGGCCAGCGCGGTAGAATCCTTGCCACCGGAGAGGCAGAGGATGTGGCGCACTTTCTGGCCTTCGGGGTGGAGCGGGCCGGTATAGTTGGGAAGATTCACGGGGATAGGAGGCGAATGAGGAAGGTACTAGGCGGCTTGCTGGGCTTCGGAGGCCCACTCTTGCAGCAACTCATTAAGCAAGGCTAAGAGCTGGCGGGCAGCCGGCTCGACGGGCTGGGTAGGTTGATAGCCGTGGGCCAGCCGATTGCGCAGGGCCGACAATTCCAAGGCCTGGTCGTACTGCGGGATGGAAATTTCGCCCTGCGAGTACAGGTACTTGAGGAGTGTAAGGCTGGACTGCCGCTCGATGGGCAGCGCTACCTGCTCGGCGTGGCGGCGCAGAAGGGCTTCGAGGCCGGCCCACGCTACCAGCAAGGCAGCCTGGGGCTGGCCCTGCGTGAGTAAGAGTTGGGCGGTATCGGCTTGCTGCTGAGCGGCGTTCCAGGAAAGCAGCTCGTCGGTAACCCCTAAGAGTTGCGTTGGGTGCTGAAAGCTGGGCGTAGCCACCAGAAAGCGCCACCCCGGATGCTGCCGCACCTGGAGGGTAATGCGCTGGAACCGGTCGACAGACAAGGGAGCTTGTTCGTTACGTATCGTAATGAGCAGGTGCTCGTCGCCTTTCTCCATCAGCAGGTCGGGGCGGTAGTCGCCGAGGTCGAACGGAATATGCGCGGCGACTTCGTCAGGCTCGGTATAGACCTGGTAGCCGCGTTGCCGGTACGTGCGCACCAGCTCGGCCAAGTAGGCCGACAGGACGGTGGAGCTTTCTGCTGCGTTCATAGGACTATGTGTTGGGGTGCGAGGCCAGCCTGTACTTGCAGATAAACACACTCTTTCTGGTTTTTGATGGCGGCTGCCAACGTAGCGGGCAGACCATCGAAGTGGAGCGTGTTGCTGATGAGGCGGCGGTGGCTATGCACATCGGTGAGGAGTTGGTCGTTGGGATATACTACCCCGACCAGCGCATCTTGAATGGGTTTAATGATGTTGTCTACGTCAATAGGGTCAGATTCGTACAGAAACACTAGGGTGAGCGTAAAGGCTTCATCGGCTAAGGGAGCGGGTCGGTGCCACTGCTTTTTGGCTTGGCAACGAACCTCTGCTATCCAGGCTTGCAAGTTGGAAGCTTTGGCCTGCACTGAAACGGGCCGCCGCTTGATTAACAATTCAAAAACTACGCGCATGGGTGCCGGGGCGGTCGGGGTATCACTCATCGGCTTCCTGCTCCAGCTTCTTGAGCCACTGCAATACAGCAGTCCGCAATAGGTGCACAGGTGGCCTGCTGCCAGGGGGCGGCAGTAAGTCGCCAAGCTGGGTTACAAACTGGTCGACCTGTTTACGCTGGGCTTTGGTAGCTGGGCGCGACGCGACGGGGGCCGGGCCGGTAGTGAGGGCTTGCAGCGCCTGGCCGTAGGGCACGGCGTGGCTGGGGAAGGCCGCTACATCGACATCGCGCCAGAGTTGAGGCGGGCGGTTAGCCACTAGGGCCAGCACGCGGTCGAGGTCTTGGTCAGACTCGGGGCTGGTGCAGCGGCTAGCCAGCGGCACCAGGATGGCGGGGAGCTGGGGCGAGCCGGCCAGGCCGTGCAGCTGCTGGTGCAGGGCGGCCCACCCATCGGGGCCGGGGGGGTAGGCACAGGCTTGCAGCAGCAGGTCGCGGCCTTCGGTGCGGACCTGGGGGAAGGCTTCGTTCCAGGCTTTCAGGGCTGCGTTGAGGCGACTGAAAAACAGGGCGAGACGCGGCTCGTCGGCGGGAGCATCAGCGGGCCAGGGTGGCAGGCCGAGGGCGATGGGCGCGGCGTAGAAAAGCAGATTTTCGGGGGAGCGGGCTTCCTGAAAAGCCTCGCGTAGAGCTAGGGCAGCAGGTTCGAGGCGGCGGGTTTGGCGCGAGAACTCGGGCAGGTTGGCCTGCATTCGGAGAAGGCGACGCACGACGGGCACTAACTGGGCCACGACTCCGGTAGACTCGGCGATGCGCTCGACTACGGCTAGGCGGGCACCCTGCACCCGGCTGTCGCCGAGGGCGAACATATCGGGGCGACGCAGTAGCAACTCCCAATCGGCATCCTTTTCTTCGGCCAGGAAATTGCCCTCGCGGTAAAGGGAAGTATCACCCTGGTGCACACGCCGAAAAATGGCCAGCAGCACCGGTAGCACACCTTCGGACACGCCGTAGGGCGCGGCCCGCAGATGGTCGTAGAGGTCGGGGAGCGCAATGGGGCGAGCGGTCTCGAATACCAGCCGCTCGATGGCCCGCCACACCGGGATGAGGTGGGCGCGGTCCGTGGGGGTATCGGTGGGGCTGCGCCAGTCCCACGAGCCGTCGGCGGTTTGGTAGTGCAGGCCGGTAGCGTGCAGCACCGAGGCGTACATGGCGTACTCGGGTGGGAAGCCAGTAGCCAGTGAAGCCCAGACGCTCTTGCTCACCCTGGTTGAGCATGGCCTTGGCTAGCACCCCACGGGCGGCGGCCCCCGCCGAGGAGAGCTGGCGGCGATTGAGCAATTCGTTGCGCAGCACAGGAGTGCTGGGGAAGGTAGCTTCGGCTAGCTCCGACAGCTGGCGGCTGAAAGAACGGGCATCGGGCAGCTCGATTTCCTGGGCCTGAGTAAGCCAAGTGGCCGACATGGTGGCGGTGTCGGCAGCGGCTAGGCCTTCAGCCCCAAGGGCGGGGCCAAACAGGCGTGACCACTCGGCGCGAAAAATGGTATCGGCCTCGTGGCGGCGCAGGGCTAACTCACGCCGGGAAGCGCGGTCGCCGAGCATGGCGGGCACGGTGTCGAGCACCACGCGGGCGGCGGCTAGGTGGTAGGAGGCATCGCGCAGAGCCTCGGTTTCGAGCGCAACAGCGATAAGCAGGTTGGGCTGAGCCAGGCGCTGGGCATCAGCCAAGGCTTGGGCTTCGGCGGCGGAGTTGGAAGCTAAGCAGAGCAGCACGGCCAATTCGGCGGGGCGCTGGGCGGCACGGGCGACTAGGGCCTCGGGGCGCAGTACCTCGACCGATACCGGGCGCAGGGTGCCGGTGCGGAAAGCATGGCGGCGAGCCACTAGGCGCGGTAGCTGGAAAAGGTTGGGGTCGGTGGCAGCAGCGAGCAGCACGTCGCCGGCTAGGGCGGCGCGGGCGGTAGTTAGCTCGGCTTCCACGTCCACGTCACCGCCTTCCCAGAGGCGGTAGCTGTGGCGGGCGCGGCTCCAAACGATGAGGGAACGGGTAACCAACTCTTCGATAGCCCGCTTGGCATCGGGGCCGAGGGCAGCGATAAGTACCGCATCGGAAGCGGGCAGGCGTGGCTCGCGGAGCCAGTTGAGCAGCGTGACGCACTTGAGTACGCGGGCGGCCAGCGGGCTCAGGGGTGGGTTAATAGCTAGGTCGCTTTCGACCAGCTCTACGGCTTCGAGCCATGGGCGGGCGTTGGGGCCGGTGTAGTGGGCCAGCAGCACGTCGCGGCTGTAGTCGAAGAGGCCGTCGAGAGTAAAGAAAGCTGGGTTTTCGGGGTCGTAGGCCTGTTCATGCAGGAAGCGACCGAGGGCACCGTTTTCCTGGCCTTCGAGGAAATTGAAGATGCTACGGTGGCTTTGGCCGGCGCGACGAAACAAGGCGGGTGCAACCAGCAGCGTGAGGGGGTGCAGCGGGTAGGCAGCGCGAGCCAGGTCGGGGAAGCGGGCTTCGAGGCCGGTAGGCAGCATCCGCACCGGCGCTTCGAGCACGGGGGCTAGCTGCCGGGATAGGGTACCATTAAGGTGCAGGTCGGGGTCATGCAGCAAGGCCCGGCCGATGAGGTCCATACGCTCAACATCGGAGGGGAAAAGCGGCAGCTGGCGGAAGCGCTGGGCTACTTTGGCCCATTCGCCTTGCTGGGTGCGGCCGAGGCGATGCGCGTAGGCTTCGGCATTTTGGTGCAGAATGGTGAGCACCCACAGCGCGGCCTCCTGCGGGGCGCGGGCAGCGGCCTCAGCCAACTCTTGCAGCACGAAGATGTCGGTGGACTGAGGATGGGTAGCAGCATATTCCAGGAACTTGCCAGCTTCATCGACTAGCAGCAGCAAGCCCGCGTGCTGGCCAGTAGCCGACACAGCCTTTGCAGCGGCTAGGTAGGCATTGGCTACGGCGCGGGGGCTGGGTTTGGCCTCGGCCGTTAGCAGGGCCTGGGGAATGATAGGCGCACCCTGGGCATTTTCGAGGGCGTGGCGCAGGGCAGTGAGCAGGGCCGGACCAATGGCAGTGCGCGAGCCCACAATAGGCACGGGCAGCAGCTGGGGCGCGGCGGGTACGTCGGTGGGCACTTTGGCCCGTTTTCGAAACGTGGGCTCGGAAACTAGCCGGGCCAGGAAAGCGGCGAAGGCGCTTTTGCCAGCCCCGTAAGGCCCAATGAGGGAGAGGGCGCGGTCGGCGGGCGTAGCGTGAGCGCGGAGCACGCCGTGCAGCGCTTCGAGGGCTGAAGTAGTGAGAAAGTACCCGTTGGTGGCGGAACCAGTTGCCAAGTCGCGCTCAAGATGCACCGACCGGCCGAAACGGGGCCTAACGGATACAATAGTAGAAAGCGTACGGGTGGAAGAAACAGACATGAATACTATATCGAACGACTAACTACTTTACAGAGTCGCGTAATGAAGAATAAGAAGCACCTCGGGCGTGAGCAAGTCGGCAGTGGTGCGTACTACTTGGCGTACCAAGGGGGTATCCTCGAAGCGTAAATTACCGTCGGTGAGGGCTTCGAGCTGGTCGAGGTAGGCCAGGGTAGAATCCTCATCGAGCTTGAATACTACGCCAGGAGAGCCTTCGGCGTAGGTAATATCGCGGGCAGCGATGGTGGTATTACCCGCGTACTTCCAATCCCAAAATTTGAGCAATGCCCACGCGAAAACGGCCGTGGGTAAGCTGGGTTTGGGACCAACGGCGAAGGTGTACTGCTGCTGGTTGCCGAGGGCGGGGCGCAGCAGCCCTAGCTCGCGCAGAGGGCAGTCGAGGCCGTCTTCGGCGTTCTGGCCGCGCTCGCTGGGGGCTACGTAAGTTTGAATAAACACGCTCACATCGCGCTCCACGGTTTCAGTGGAAGCGGGCTTGCTGCTGACGGCGCGGGCCGCGTTCTGGATGGCATCGGTAAGGGCAGCGGGGCTCCACTCCCACTCACGCCACACATTGAAGGCGTAGGTCCAAGTAAAGGCTTGGCTGCCAGGGCCGCATAGATTCCAGTGCAACACCCACAGGGTAGCAGGGTCTTCCAGGAAAGGGTCGACGCCATTGGTATCAGCAAGCAAAAATGCTCCTAATTTACTGGCAACTAATTCGCCGCCGCGCTCGGTAGTAGTGGTGGCTAACTGCGTGGCTAGCAACCAGTGGCGGATGGCACTTACCATGTTCTTACCCACGCCGAGTGTGACGAGGGCGTCTTCGGCGCTGAAGACACGAGCATCGTCGTGCAGGGCATCGAGGCCCTTTTTGAGCCAAGCCGAGCGGAGCGCAAAGGTCTGGTGCCCAGCGAAGCTGGGGGGGTGCGGCAAGAGAGGCCGGCTTACGGAAGCAAGGTCGAATAGCTCGGCACTTGCTTCCGGCTGACGGGTAGCAGGCGTGTTCATGTAGCTTATAAGGAGATAGAAAAAAGAATAGGCGCAACTAATATTGAAAGGTCGGCAAGGTAAGTTGACTTATACAAACAGCAGATACAGGAAATCCTGAATTAGTTGCTCAAGACTTTGATTGAAAGCAGCTTGCACTAATGAGCTTTGGCTAAAAAAATTTGCACCTTTCTGACGGTTACTCACCGCTGGTTTAGAGTGTAACACTGGTTATAAAAGGGAGCGGTAGTTTGGCATTATTACTCACCTAAATAGGTATGGACACGAGAAGAGCTGATTATAAACAAAAAAGTCAGGTCAGTTTGTGCAAGTGTGACTTGCACAAACTGACCTGACACAAATGGATGGTATGGCGTAATATCAGTTTATGAAATACTCATACGACCCCTACGAGGCACCAATTCCGAGCCGGAACCTGGTGTATAGTCTGAGTTTGATGCAACCGGCGTTAATTCGGCTGCGACAGGGGGCGAAGGCATATACTCCGCTGCTTGATGTACTGGCTGAGATGCCTGATGTCTGGCCGCGGCCGACTTGTAAGAGCATCCAAGAAAAGCTAGGAATCAGTGCGTCCGTGTTTCGGAGCTGGCTAGATGTGATTTACGAAGATGTATGGGAGCTAGTCGGGTCGGATGCATCGGTGCTGGACTTTACCAATGTGGAGTACGAGATAGAAGTACCCAATAAGAAAGAGGACTGGCTGCGCTTTAAATGCCGTTTGCCAGTGCCGCCTCGCGTGGGAGAATCGTTCGACGTGAAATTTCTCGGTCGGATAGCGGGCCAGTTTGGCTTGTATGTAGATAAAATCCTGTACGAATTAGAAGATGGTAAAACGATTATTACCGTGAAGCTTCGAGATGGCATCTTCGACCCGTATCTGCATCAGCTTCGCTACCGAGCGCGCTTTGAGCAGCGCCTTACTTTCGAGCAGGAGCATAGTATGGATGACTGGGCCTTAGCGAAGTATTTGCGCCAATTCTACGAAGCTCCTCCTAAGCCAATACCTGCCCCAATTCAGGTAGTACCGGCGGGACGTAGCTGGTGCAAAGTCGAAAGAGATTGTGGATTGAGGATCGGCCATTACTAAGCGCACTCGTCTCGTGGACCTGCCTGTCTGTAGAGTTCGTATTCGTAATCGTTAACTGGTGACTGCCACTGCCACTCGTTACTCTCGACACCCGCAACTTAACGTCCGTAAAACTTATCGGAGGACATCAGAATGGTAAGTACTTATTAATTACATAAGTAATTTTTCTCCTTAGAGCTTCATTTTATAGTCGGAGTTTAATTTGAATTTAGAATATGAAATTATAGTTGAGTATTTAAATTCCCATTTTGTGTGCATAATCAATATTTTAGCTCAAACAGCGGTTGGGCTTAGGCAGAGGTTGCTGATAGTAACCTCTCATAGTAGCCTCCCATAGTAACCTCTCTATGGGTATGTTAAATGAGGCTAGATTTGTGTTTGGTTTGCTTACAACATTTTTGGTTAGGTTTGTTTTCTAACCTAACCGGACACAACAATACAGAAATATATTAGCCAAACCTAAACCAACCTAAATAAAACAGAAACAAAAAAAAGGTTACTATGATGAGAGTTTACCATTAGCAGCCTCTGCCCAAGTTCAACCATGGGTTAAAATATGCAATAAGGAAGGCGGTAAGCTGCGCTTTGAATTTTGAACTGGGGAAAAAGATGTTGCTAAAATAATTTTTCTGTTTATTTTACAGTCTTCTCACAAAACATTTCGTATTAAGAAGAAGTTGGCCCGGAAACAGCTACAGAATCGTCCTATTCCACAATGGATTAGAATGAAGACCGGAAATACCATTCGGTACGTTTGTGAATTATGAATTAGTATGAGTATGGAATAAAAGTTTACCATTACACATTACAGGCCAATTTTATACATTCCTAATCTGGAATTTTTGTTTTGGTTTAGGTATAACGCTAAGAGGCGTCATTGGAGACGTACGAAGCTGAAGTTGTAAGATTACTTCGATTACAAAATTACTCCAAAACATGTTGTCGAAAAATAAATCATTCAAAACGTGTTCTTCACCATCTACGCGTACTATTAATTTGGTAAACTGTTTTGTTTAATTATTTCTTTCACTAATCTCGAAATAAAACATCGGGGTATAGATTAAAGCCAACTTTTTCTTTTGGTTTTGTTGTACTTTTATTTTGTAGAGCGTAAGGTCTATGAAATCTTATCGAATTTATGTATGATGCGTTCTACGCAGAGTGTAGGTGGATGAAATTCAGACTTGATTCTGTCATAGTTTCCTGAAAGTTAAGGTTAATGTTAACTGCCATAGCGTCAGCCAGATTTCAGAGAGAAAATAAACTCAGGTGTAATGACTAAAAAACTTTTATTGGAGTTTAGGATGAGAGTCGTATAAAATATACACCTTTTCATTTTATAATAGTTGTATGTTATGTATAATATCGAATAATTACATCAAAGTTTTAAATGCACTGGATTACAATTGGTAACAGATTAATATGACAATCAAGGACGCACCTTTAGGGTAAGCATAGACATTGGTTTTTGGTTTCGTGGTTGAATAGATTCTATTCAATAGAATTAGGAATTTGAAACAATCGTGGGACATTACTGTAATATGTACTTACTAGTTCTATATTTCTAAGGCTGGTCAGAGTCGATTTGATAATATGTATTATGAGACAGCACTCATCATGTCTCATGTCACTATGTTTAAAATTTAGTGTGTTGTTATAATGACTGAATACAATAGATTTAGGAAATACTAACACAAGCATTATAGGTACC
>CAXTFI010000004.1:0-59831 GCA_964243255.1 uncultured Hymenobacter sp. | reverse complement strand
GGTCGTAGGCGTGGTACCAGTGGTAGGCGTGGTTTGGGCGAAAGCGGCGTTAGCACAAAGGGCAAAAGCAGCGGCGAGGAAAAGGGAGGTGGCTTTCATGGTCAGGGAATGTTGAGGTAAGGTTAAACTAGCTCAGATAGCTAGGCCTTCTACGCAACTTCTACCCCTAATTGTTACCTGGTTATCAGCACATTTAAGCTTTACCAGGCACTAAACACAACCATATTCAGCAGTTACTTATTAACCCTTAGCTACTTATCGAGTAGCAAGTTATTACGTCGTATTTTTCGAAAAACCACTGCCAGCTGCCGAAGGTAGGTACTCGGCAGCCAGACGGCGCTCCGGGCCAGAGCTTATTTACTAAAATACTCGCTATCAGGTCTTTGGCTTTCGCGCTGCGGAAAACCCGCTGTGGGGTCTTATCTGGTGGCTCCCTGCTTGCGCTGCCCGGTGCACGCCGGGCGGGCCACCAGCTAGCCGCCCTGCTTGCTGGCCCCGCCCTTGGTGTCGTCGTTGTTGATGCTTTTGCGCTGTTTGGCCTGGCCGCCCTGGCCAAAGCGGTAGCTGAAGTTGAAGCGAAAGGCCCGCTGGTAGGAGCGGCTCTCGGTGCGCTCGTCAAACGCCGCCGTGATGGTGGTAGAGCGGTAGGGCCAGTAGGGGTTGAAGGGGCTGGCGATGTTGAGGCTAAGGTCGGCTTTCTCCTTAAACAAGCTCTTTTTCACCCCCATCTGGTAGTAGAGGTTGGCCGCGCCGGTGCCCTGGATTTCGGGCGTAGGCAGCGAGCCCACGACGAAGCCTTGCAGCGTAAGGCCCTTGTCGAATTTATAAGACGCGTTGAGGTTGAGGCCCGCCGTGAAGCCCCGGCGCTCGGCGCGCAGGGCCGGGCTGCGGCGCACAATGTACTGCACATCGGGGCCGGCGCTGAGGTCCATTTTGGCCAGCGGCTTGGCCGAGAGGTATACATTGAACTGATAAAACGTGTTGGCCGCCACGTTGGCAAAGGTTTGGGCCGTGATGCTGGGGTCGATGGGCACGCCGGCGGGCAGTGGCGCGCCAGGGCTGGGGCTGGTAGTGGCAAAGCGAATTTGCTCGATGGCATTGCCGGTGTGGCGCACCGAAGCTGCGGCATTGACGGTGGTCGTCTTCCCGGTGGTGCTGTAACTCAGCTCATACGAGTCGGTTAGCTCGGGGTCGAGGGCGGGGTTGCCATACGTGACATTCTTGGCATCGGAGCGGTCCACAAACGGGTTGAGGTAGTCGATGTAGGGCCGGGTGATGCGGCGGCTGTAGGCAAAGCGCAGGCTGTTGGCGTCGCTGAAGGCGTAGCGCGCGCTGCCGTTGGGCAGCAGCGTGAGGTAGCTGCGCGGCGCAAACGGCGCGTTGGTGGCCCGAAACTCGGCCGCAATGGCCGTGCGCTCCAAGCGGGTGCCAACGTTGGCGGTCAGCTTCTTACCCACGCCCAGCGAGTAGATGCCGTAGGCCGCCTGCACAGCCTGGGCGTAGCTGAAGTCGGTGGCGCGCTCGGCCAGCGGCGCAAAATCGGGGGCCTGGCCGGGGGTGAGGCCATCGACGGTGGCCACCGAGCCGGTGCGCCGAAAAATAGCCTTGAGGCCCAGCTCCAGGGTTTTCTTGTCGCCAAAGGGCTGGGTGAAGTCGCTTTGCAGGGTCACCTCGTGGCCGGGCGCGCGGCCGCGGCTGCGCTCGCGGGCGCTGGCCTGGTTGGTTTCGAGGGCCACCGTCGAGTTGTTGTACTGGTCGAAATCGTAGCCAAACGTGCCGTTGTTGAGGGCGTACTGGGCCAGCGTGCTCCACTCGCGGCGGGCCGTGGCAAAGGTGCGGGTGTAGGTGCCGGTAGCTTCCACGTTGAGCCCGGTAAACACGTTTTTGGTATCGCGCATAAACAGCTGGCTGGCGGCCGGGTCGTACGAGGTGTAGCGGTTGAGCAAGCCCTGGGTGGTGTAGCCGTCATAGCCGTTCACCGAGCCGGCCAGCGAAAAATTGTGGTACGGGGCCGGGTCGTAGTCGAGGCCCACCGTGCCGTAGTACCAGCCGCCCTTGTTGTACACGCTGCCCCGCTGGTTCAGCGTATTGATGCCCAAAAATTTGGTACCTGAGAATGCAGAGTCCCGCCGGTCACGGATAAATTCGCCGGGGTTGTACCACAGCCCCGCGCTGGCCGACGACGTGAAGCCCACCTTGCCCTTCTTGAAGTTGAGGGCCGAGTTGAAGTTGCTGTTGCGGTTGCCGCTGCTGGCCCCCACGCGGCCATTCACGCCCTGGTCTACGCCCTTTTTGAGCACGATGTTGATGATACCGGCCGTGCCTTCACCATCATATTTAGCTGAGGGCGTGGTGATTACCTCCACGCTCTGAATTTGCTCGGCTGGAATGCTTTTCAGCGCCTCGGCCAGGTTGCGGGCCAGCGTGGGCGAGGGCTTGTTGTTGACCAGCACCTTGAAGTTGCTGGAGCCCCGCATTTTCACGTTGCCGTCGCCATCCACGGCCAGCAGCGGGGCCTTGCGCAGCACGTCCTGCGCGGTGCCGCCGGCGTTGCTCACGTCCTGGTCGGCGTTGTACACGAGGCGGTCGGGGCGCACTTCCACCACCGGCTTGGTGCCGATGACCACGGCCTCACCCAGGGCCTGGGCGGCGGTGGGCAGCCGAAAAGCCCCCACGGCCGTAGTGCCCGCGCCCACCGTTACGGCCCTGGTGCGGGTGCCGTAGCCCACGTAGCTGGCCCGCAGCCGAAAGGAGCCGGCCACCAGCTTGGTGAGGCTGAATTTGCCCTGGTCGTCGGCCGCCACGCCGGTAATAGGTTTGTCGCCAGTAGGTGGCAGCAGCACCACCGTGGCGTAGGCCACCGGCTGGCGGCTCAGCGAGTCGAGCACCGTGCCGGTGAGCGCGCCGGTGGCCGCCGGCGCGGGCGCGGCGGCGGGTGCCTGGGCAGCAGCGGGCACTGCCCGCGCCAGCAGCCCCAGTAACAAGCCGCCCACCAGGCGAGGAGTAAGAATTTTCATGCGTGCTGATAAAGAGAAAAAAGTGCTGGCATAGATGCCCGGCGGGGCGGGCGAGTTGCTCACTGAGAATTAGGAATGAGGAATTAGGAATGAAGAATTTGACAGTCAGCATTTTATTTTCAATTCTTCATTCCTAATTCCTCATTTTCTTTCGGGCGGCTACCGGGCCAAGGGGCCGTTCGTTACCCGACGGGCCGCTTATTTTTTCAGGGCTTCGTAGCGCATGCCCAGGCCGGAGGACGCGCTGCCGGTAATGCGGAATTCCAGCACGGCCCGGCGCCCGCCCAGGTTGCGCACCAGCGCCGCCGAGCCCGCCCCAAAAGCCAGCGCCACGCGCTGGCCGGGTTCGAGGCGGCCCCGCTCCTGCACGGTGCCATCGGCCTGGCGCTCGGCCACGCTCACCGGCACGGGGCCGGTGTTGTGGGCCGCCACCCGGAAGGCCCCGCGCTGCTGGCCGCCCAGCACAAACTGCTGGCCGGCCTCAATAAAGGTTTGGGAGATAATGTCGCCACCGACCGCGAGCGAGACGGCGCTTAACAAAAAAACGGGGGCCAACAGGGTACGCATGGCGGCTGGGGGCTAGGAGTGAAACGATACCCCAAAGGTCCCCTCTCCCACCCGGCCCGGCGCTTCAGGCCATGCGTTGGCCCGCCCCAACTTATGATTTGGGACGCATTACTTCGCTCGGGGCCTGGGCCAGCAGCTTCTTAAACACACGGTTGAACGTTGATTTAGAGTTGAATCCGCTTTCCAGCGCCACGCCCACCAGCGAGTAGTGCGCAAAGCGCGGGTCGGCCAGCTTGCGGCGGGCCTCCTGCACCCGGTAGGTGTTCACAAAGTCGTTGAAGTTTTGCCCGCAGCCCGCGTTGATGACCTTAGACAGGAGGCTGGGGTTGGTGCGCAGGCGCTGGGCCAGCTCCGTGAGGGTCAGCTCGGGCTCCAGCCAGGGCTGCTCGGTGGCCATGAGGGCCAGCAGCTTGTCGCGCAGCGGCAGCAGCGCGGGCGGCAGGGCCGGCAACTCTGGCGGCGCAGGCCCGGCGGGTATTTCGGCGGGCTCAGCTTCCACTGCCGGCGGGCGGCTCGTGGTTGCTACGGGGCGGGCCCCGGCGCCCGCTGGGCCGGCCGCTGCGGCTACCGGCGAGGCCAGGTCCGCGCTGGCCCCGTCGGGCAGGGCGTTGGGGTCGAAGCGCAGGGGGCTGCTAGCCGCTGCGTAGTTGGCTTGAATGCCCACGGCAATGAGGCCGTAGATGAACAGACCACGCAGGGCAAAGTAATTCCAGGCCTCTACGTAGCCAAAATCAAACACCTCGTCCAGCACCTCAAACACTAAGCTTAAACCCAGGCTGCCCACTTGCAGCAGCAGCAGCTGCCGAAACCCGGCGAAGCGCAAGCGTTCGGGGTCAGAGAAATTATCGTTGAGGTAGCGGGTGTAGCGGCGATAGTCAACCAACACCCACCAGCAGTAAACGGGCAGCAGTAGGTAGAGCAGGTAGCCCACTGGCCGGTTGAGTTCATCGAGCAGCTCGGCCACGGGCCCCTTGGTGCCAAAGTGATAAGGCAGCACCCGCCCGTGCAGCGCCCGCCACCAGCCCAGGTCATAGGCAATGGCCACGCCAAGCAAGGCCACCTTCAGCAAGCCCGGCCCCAGGTGCCACCAGGCGCGGGGCCCCAGCCGAAACTCCTGGCTCGTGAGGCTGCGAAAGTAGAAGTAGTAGGCCGGCCCCAGCAGCAGGTTGAGCTGCCAGGGCACGTAGAACATGGTGGTAGAGTAGCCATCGTGGCTGTCGTACCAGCCGGCAAAGCCCAGCATCCACTGCGCAATGGTGAGCGTGGGCAGCAGAATGAGCAGCGCCAGCAGGGCATCGGGCCAGGTGCCGCGCCGCAGGGCCCGCGCCAGCAGCCAGGCCGTGGCTACCGCGCCCGGCACCACAAAGGGCAATAGCAACGCGCTACGGGGGCCAAACTGGAACAGCATAGCCACGAAAGTACGATGCCGGCCTTACCGAAGTATTAAAGTTTTGCTTAGCTTTGGAAAATTCCATTTTGCCCGCCCGCTCCTATGAACGTCCTTCGGCACGTCGATTTGCCCCGCGTTTTTTTTGTCGATATTGAAACGGTGCCCGGCCACCCCAGCCACGCCGAGCTGCCCGAAGCGCATCAGCCGCTGTGGCAAAAATTCTGTGACAAGCGCCACGCCCCGGAGCTGGCCAGCGGCCAAACGCCCGCCGACTTATTCAGCCACGGGGGCCTATACGCCGAGTTCGGTAAAATCGTGTGCATCTCGGTGGGTATGTTTCACGTGCTGGCCGACGGCACCACCACCTTCCGCCTCAAGTCGTTTGCCGGCGACGACGAGTGCGAGGTGCTGCACGGCTTTGCCGAGCTGCTGGGCAGCCGCCGCCCCTACGGCACCAAGCTCTACGGCGCTACCACCAACATCAGGGACCGCGACAAGGTGGACCACCGCAACGACCCGTTTTTTCTGTGCGCTCACAACGGCCGCGAGTTCGACTACGGCTACCTGGGCCGCCGGATGCTCATTTGCGGGCAGGCCATTCCGCCCATGCTCGACGTGGCCGGCCATAAGCCCTGGGAGCTGCCCCACCTGCTCGACACGATGGACCTGTGGAAGTTTGGCGATAACAAGGGCACTATTTCGCTGCCGCTGCTGGCGGGCGTGTTCGGCATCCCGTCGCCCAAAGACGATATCGACGGCTCACAGGTGGGCCACACGTATTGGGTGGAGAAAGACCTGGCGCGCATCGTGCGCTACTGCCAGAAGGATGTCGAAACCACGGCGCGCATTTTTTTGCACTACACCAGCCAGCAAGCGCTCTGGGATGCGGTGGAGGTAACGCACGTACCGTGGCCCGCCCGCGCCAATCTTGTTTTAGCTGATTAGCAAGTAGTTACCTTACCTTATTTCCAAAGGGCCACCTTGCGGTGGCCCTTTTTTTGTGGACTGTCCGGCTCAGGTTCAAAAAAATGTTCGATTACTACCATCTCGACCATTCAGTTGTATCTTCGTGTACCCCATTCTAATAGTCCCATTCTTTCTATGAAAAAGCACTTTTATTCCCTAACCGCTCTGCTGGTTTTACTGCTACAAGCCCTGTCTGGCCACGCTCAATACGCGACGACGGTCCAGAACGGCATTATCAGCCCTGGCGAGTACAGCGGCAACGTTTTTACTTCCAGCGCCGGCGGCACCTGGTACGTAACCTGGGACGCCACCAACCTGTACGTGGCCAAAACCGGGGGGGCAAGCTTTGAGCCCGTCATTATGTACCTCGACCTTGACCCGACGCTACCCGTGACGGGCGGGGACAATGCCAATGGTAACGTACTGGGCAATAATGACTACAGTGTTGTGCCTACCCTGCCGTTTCGGGCCGACACGCGGGTATTCTTTACGGATAACTACATTGAGGTGCGGCGGCTCACCGGGGGGGGCGGCTGGAGCGACCCCATCATCACGAACCTGTTTGCTTCGAATACGGGCACCAACCGCGAAGTGCGGCTGAGCTGGGCCACCCTGACGGGGGGCGGCAGCATTCCGCCGTCGTTCAACTGGCTGGGCTACGAGGTGAATAACAGCTCGGGCGACAGCAACTTCCGCTACGACCAGGCCCCAGCGAACCCGCTTTCGCAGGGCAGTGCCGGCGGGGCCACCCCACCCATTGAATTTTATTATACTGCAGCCAGCACGGCTAATGGGGGGGCTACTAACCCGTACATTCTCAAGAGCTACACGTTTCCGGGCCGGGGCGACAACAACGCCTTTGGCAGCATTGAAGTGTGGGACTTTACGATGAACACCCCTGGCCAGCAAATTAGCCGGGGCCAGACGGCCGGCAACTGGCTCATTAGCGGCAGCCTGGTGGTGGGCGCGGGCGCGGTGCTCTTCGGCAACAGCAGCCAGGCCAATGACTTTGGCACTACCAATGTGGGCAACGTGCGCGTAACGGGTGGCATCCTGAGTATGAATGCCACCGACAAGCCCCTGAACGTGCGGGAAGACGTGGACCTGCGCGGCGGGCAGTTTATCCTCTCGGGCCGCGAGGGCGGCGACCTCACCGTGGGCCGCAACTTCTTGGTAACGAACGGGGTATCTTCACCCGGCACGTTCCAGCCCAATGTGCGGGCCGTTACGTTTACGGGCAGCAACGTGGCCCACATTATTCAGTCGACCAATGCCGCCGCCGGCTACGTTATTCCCTTCAACTACCTCACCCTTAATACGGCGGGCGGAACGGTTACGCTCAATAGCAACATATTTGTTATCAATCAGCTAACGTTTGCGAGCGGCAATTTGGTAACAGGCTCCAACGTGGTAGACCTGGATGCCAACGCCCAGCTAACCCCCGAGCAAGCCAACAGCCACCTTATCGGCCAGGTCAGAATTACGCAGTTCGTGGGCGGCGGTGGCGCGGGCACCAGAGCTTTCGGCAACATGGGCTTCAGCCTGACGCCTCTAAACTCCTCGCCGGCCGCGGGTAATATCACGATTACGCGCACCACGGGCACCGCGCTCACGGGCGTGGGGGATAATTTGGGCAACAGCGCGCAGCGCTACTTTTCGATAGCGGGCCCCGGCCTGGGTGCCAGCGGCCTCAATTTGCAGCTGCAAGTGGGCTACCGCCTCGATGAGCTGAACGGCGTTTCGGAGCAAAAACTGGCCCTGTTTTCCTCGCTCACCGGCACGCCGCCCTACACGCGCCTAAGCACGCCGCCCCCAACCGACCTTGTCAACCACACCATTACGGTGGGCCTGACGCAGCTGACCAGCGGCACTACCTTCACGTTTGGCGATGGGGTTACGCCCCTGCCGGTTACGCTGGTTAGCTTCAGCGCTACCCCTACTGCCCAGGGCGCGGCCCTGCTGCGCTGGGTTACCGCCACCGAGCTCAACAACCGCGGCTTTGGCATTGAGCGCCAGCTGGGGGGCGCGGCCTGGCAGCCCGTGGGCTACGTGGCCGCCACGGGCCGCCCCACCGGCAGCACCTACGAGTTCATAGATAAGAGCCTGATTAGCATTGACTTGACTATCCCGCTCGCTTACTACCGCCTGCGCCAGGAAGACCAGGACGGCACGGTAACCTACTCGCCGGTGGCCGTGGTAGCCCGGCGGGCTCCGCTGGCGGCCAATGCGCTGCAGCTGTTCCCCGTACCCGTCACGGGGGCCAGCCTGTCGGTAGCCCTGGCCGAGGCCGGCCAGGCCGGGCTCGAAGTAGCCGTGACCAACACCCAGGGCCAGCGCCTGCTGCACTTCACCACCGAGGCCAGCCCCGACGCGGCGCTGAGCCTGCCCGTAGCGCAGCTGGCGGCCGGCGTGTACATCGTAACGGTGCGGGTGCCGGGCCAGGCCGTGCGCCACGCCCGCTTTGTGAAGCTGTAAGCTGCTAAGGCAGTATTTTCCGACCACATGAGCCGGGGGAAAGTTGCGTTTGGCTAGCCTCCAAGCATAACTTTCCCCCGGCTCAGTTAGTGGCCGGCACTACGCTATCGCCTAGTGCTTTGCGGTGAATAAAGTTGCATTAGTGGCTGAAAAGCAGTTGCTTTGCTTCTTCATCTCAACTGGCAAGCCAGCTGTGGGCAGTATGCACTCTTCTTTTTTTCGTTGGCTGCCGCTGCTGGGGCTGGCGCTGTTTGCCGGGCTGGTGGTGTGGCTTATGCGGCCGCCGCGGCCGGTGCCGGCCAGCGCGGCGGCCACCGAGTTTTCGGCCTACCGCGCCCTGGCCGATGTGGCCGTGGTGGCACGCCAGCCCCACCCGCTGGGCTCGCCGGCCCAGGCGGCCGTGCGCGCCTACCTGCTGCGCCGCTGCCGGGCGCTGGGCGTGGCTGCTACCGTGCAGGATACCAGCCTCTTGGTAGCTGACTACGGCCAGCTTACGGCCGCGCGCGTGCAAAACATAGTTGCCCGGCTGCCGGGCCGCCAGCCGGGCGGCAAGGCCGTGCTGGTGCTGGCGCACTACGACTCGCAGCCCCACGCGCCCGGTGCCGGCGACGATGGCGCGGGCGTAGCGGCCATGCTCGAAACCCTGCGGGCACTGCGGGCCGGCCCGCCGCTGGCCAACGACGTTATCTGGCTGTTCAGCGATGGCGAGGAGGCGGGCCTGCTGGGGGCCCGCGCCTACGCCGCCGATACGGCCCGCCTGCGCCGCACGGTGGGCGTGGCCCTCAACTTTGAGGGCCGGGGCAACGCCGGGCCCAGCCTCACCTTTGAGGTGAGCCCCGCCAATGGCTGGGTAATGCGCGAATACGCCAGGGCAGCGCCCGCCCCCATCGCGTCGTCGCTGTTTTACGAAGCCTACCGGCACCTGCCCAACAACACCGACTTTACGCCGCTGCGCCGGGCCGGCATCACGGGCTTGAACTTCGCCTTTGTGGCGGGCTACCCCTTTTATCACAGTCCGGCCGACACCCCCGGCCACCTCAGCCTGGGTTCGCTGCAGCACCACGGCTCGTATATGCTAAGCTTGGTGCGGCACTTCGGCAGCATCTCGCTGGCCCATACCAAGGCCCCCGACGAAACGTTTTTTAACCCCCTGGGCACCTGGCTGGTGCACTACCCCGCCAGCTGGAACCTGGGACTTACCGGCGCGGCTTTCCTGCTGCTAGTCAGCGTGTTCGCGATGGCTAACTTTCGGGGATGCCTGAGTTGGAGCAGCCTGCTGGGCGGCGCGCTGGCCTGGCTGGGCGGACTGGCGCTGGTGCTGGCGGCGGGCTGGGCCCTGCTGGCGCTGGTGGCCACCGCCTACCCGCCGTACAGCGCGTTCTACGACCGGGCGGCCTACAACGCGCCGGCCTACCAGGTGGCGCTGCTGGCGCTGGGCCTGGCCATTTTTGCCAGCTACTACGGCTGGCTGAGTCGCTCCGTGCGGCCCGGCGCGCTGGCGGGCGGGGCGCTGCTGGTAGTGGCCGTGCTGCTGGGCCTGTTGCAATGGCAGGCATCTTCCTCGGCGTTTTTGCTGAGCTGGCCGCTGCTGGCGGCCACGCTGGCCTGGGGCCTGCGGCTGCGCCGGGTAGCCAGCCCGGCCCGGCCCCTGGCCCTGGGCCCGGCCGCGTGGCTGCTGGCCTTGCCGGCCGTGGCCCTGCTGAGCCAGATAGGGTATTTGTTGCTGATAATCTTTGGGTTAAGTGTGCTGTCGCTGGTGGCACTGGTGCTGCTGGCGGTGCTGCTCGGGCTGCTGCTGCCAGTGCTGCTGCCCCTGCTGAGCCGGCCCACTGGCGGGGGGCGGCCGCCGGCCATCGGCTGGGGCTTGCCGGGGCTGGCGCTATTGGCGGCCGCGGCGGCCCTGGCAATGGGCCACGCCACCCGCCACCCCACCGCCGACCAGCCCCAGCAAACGCACCTCTTCTATGCCCTCGACGCAGCTCACGGTCAAGCCTACTGGCTATCGGCCGCCACCCAGCCCGATGCCTGGACCAGGCAGGTGCTGACCCAACCGCGCCACGAGCCGCTGCCCGCGCTCTACCCGCAGTCGGCCGCGCCCATTTTATACCAGGCCGCGCCAAGGCTGCCCCTGGCCGCGCCTACCTGCACGGTGCTGACTGACAGCCTGATAGCCGGCACGCGCTGGCTGCGCCTGCGCCTGGTGCCGGGCCAGCCGGGGGTAAGCAGCCTGGCCATCACCATCAGCGAGGCGGCCCGGCTGCGGGCCCTACGCGTGGCCGGGCACCCGGTACCCGCGGCCGACTTGCACCCGGCTCGCAGCTTGCTCAGCATCAACTTCTTCGCCCCGCGCCCGGCCGGCGAAACGCTGCTGGTAGCCCTGGCCGGGGGCGGGCCGTTGCAGCTGGCCATTACCACGCGCCGCCTGGGGCTGCCGGTGGGGGCGGGCCTGCCTCCGCTGCCGGCCACGGTGGTACCCGCGCCGGGCTACAACAGTTTTACCACGCAGGTGCGGCAGGAGTTTAGGCTGTAACCTCTCCTTGTGCAGCCCCCTTCGCCCGGCCCCCAGAGCCGTTGCGTTCTGGGGGCCGGGCGAAGGGGGCTGCACAAGGAGGGGAAACCACCTACACACCCTAAAACCACCTTAACTAACTAATAACCTACCAGTTATCATCCGTCGATTTCCCACTCACGCGCTGCCGAATGGCATTCACCTGCTGCCGGCCGCTGCGCTGAATGGCCTCGATGGTGGATTGCAGCACCGGCAGCGGATAGCCGTTGGCGTCGAAGGTGAGGGCATTGGGCTTGAGGTAGTTCTCGATGGGCGTGACGGCCCCCAGGCCCTTGCCGCTGTCGAAGGCAAAGTCGGTAATCCGGTAGCGGAAGCGGCCGGGCTTTACCTCAATGGTGATGGTGCGCCAAAGCGGCACCTGCACGTTGGCCCCCAAAAAGCTTTGCATCACCAGCTCGCCCGTTTGGCCCACCAGGCGGCCAGCGGCGGCCTCGTCGGTTTGCAGGGGCATTTTGGTGGTGCTGGGTGCCTCGGCAAACCATTGCTTGGCCCGCTTATACAGTTCGGCCTGCGAGGCCCCCGGCACCTGCACCACCGCCTTGTACGACACCTTGCCGGTGGCCGAGTCGGTGGGCAATGGGCTCACCCAGCCGTGGAGCTTGGGCAGCTTTATCTGCGCCTGCGCGGGTGCCGCGCCCAGCGCCGCCCCCAAACAAAGCAGTATCAGAAGAATTTTCATAGCCCAGGCTACGCAAAGCGCTTGCCAATAGTTGGTAGCCGGGGCCGGGCCGCAACCCGCCCGCAGCAGCCGGCGCGCCGGCTAGCCCTGGGGTAGTGGCACCTGGTTTGCGGGCAAGCGGCGCAACAAAGCGTAGCGCGCTTTCTTTTCGACCAGCTCATACAGCCCCACGGCCAGCCCGAGGGTGGCCACAAACAGCGGCAGCAGCCAGCCATCGCTTTTGGGTATCATCTTGCTCTCTATCAATAAGTTAGCCAGCTCTGTTAGCACGAGCTGCGCGAGGTAGAAGCTGAAGCTGATGCGCCCCAGGTACCTCATGGGGGCCGAGCCTACCCAGCGCAGCAGCCGTTGGTCTTCGGCGTGCGCCAGCACCACCAGCAGCGCTAGCAGGGCCGGCACCACCACCACGTGGTGCACCGTGTAGCCCGCCAGCCGCGGGGCAAAAGTGGCCAGGTACACCAGCGCGAGCCCCAGCAGCCCCAGCGCCACCCCCTCCGGCACGCGCAAGCCGTGGCGAAGCACCAGCAAGCCCAGCACCATGCCGCAGCAAAACTCGGGCAGCCGGCTGGGCGGAAAGTTATACGCCAGCTCAAATAAACTGGCCTGGTGAAAGGTGTAGTAAAAGCCCGGTAAGCTGCTGGCCACCACCAGCGCCGCCAGCAGCCCCAGCAGCCGCGCCTGGCTGGCCACGCGCCCAAACAAAGGCAGCAGCAGCGGGAACAGCAGGTAAAAAAAGAACTCGGTAGAGATGGACCACGCGCCACCCCCGTACCACTGCATAGCCACCCAGGGCACGTACGATTCGAGCATGGCCACATCCAGGGCCACGATAGCCAGGAAATGCGCCGGATACGACGCGAACGCCCAGCTTAGCCCCAGGCAGGCCAGCAGGCACACGAGGTGCACGGGGTAAATGCGGGCCAGCCGCCGCCACAAAAACTGCCCGTAGTAGCCCTTGGCCGGCAGCCCCGGCCCGGCAAAATCGGCCGCGTGCACGTAGGTCAGAATAAAGCCCGACAGCACGAAGAACAGCGTGACACCCAGGGCGCCCTGGCTCACAATATTTCTGAGGGGAGCCGGTAAAAACGCGAAGCCAAGCAGGCGCTGGGCGTGAAAAAAGAATACGTACAGCGCGGCCAGGAAGCGGAGGCCGGTCAGTCCGCTGAGTTCTTTCATAACGCAAAGAAGGTGGGTGCGGGTCGGTTGGGCCACTGGCCAGCCGCCCCGCGCCCAAACGAAAAACGTCCGGCCCGGCTTCCTTAAGGCCGGGCAGGACGTTTGATATGCTAACCTACTAGCCGGCAGCCACTTAGTTCAGTGAAGCCACGTCAATGACGAAGCGGTATTTCACGTCGCCTTTCAGCATGCGCTCGTACGATTCATTAATGTGCTGAATATCAATCACTTCGATATCCGACATAATGTTGTGCTCGGCGCAGAAGTCCAGCATTTCCTGCGTTTCGGCGATGCCGCCGATGAGCGAGCCGGCCACGCGGCGGCGCTTGGCAATGAGGTTGAAGGCGTGCAGCTGCGGGGCCTCGGAGGGCACACCCAGCAAAATCATGGTACCGTCGAGGCGCAACAGGCTCACGTAGGAGCCCAAGTCAATCTGGGCCGATATCGTGTTGATAATGAAGTCGAAGTAGTTGCCCACCGACTTGAACTGGGCCTTATCGCTGGTTACCACAAACTTGTGGGCGCCCAGGGCTTTGGCATCGGCCTCTTTGCCGGCCGAGGTGCTGAGCACCGTTACTTCGGCGCCGAGCGCCACGGCAAACTTTACGGCCATGTGGCCCAGGCCGCCGAGGCCCATCACGGCTACGCGGTGGCCGGGGCCCACTTTCCACTGGCGCAGGGGCGAGTAGGTGGTGATGCCGGCGCACAGCAGCGGGGCCACCCGCGCCAGGTCGAGCTTCTCGCTCACCCGCAGGGTGTACTTCTCATCCACCACAATCTGCTGCGAGTAGCCGCCGTAGGTGGGCTGGCCGGTGGCAATTTCGCGGCCGTTGTAGGTGCCCACCATGCCGGTGGTTTCGCAGTACTGCTCCAGGCCTTCCTGGCACGACGAGCACTCGCGGCACGAGTCGACCATGCAGCCCACGCCGGCCAGGTCGCCTACTTTAAAGTTTTTCACGTGGTCGCCCACGGCCGACACGCGGCCCACGATTTCGTGGCCGGGTACCATCGGGAAAATCGAGCCGCCCCACTCATCGCGAATCTGGTGCAGGTCGGAGTGGCATACGCCGCAGAACAGGATATCAATTTGCACATCGTGGGCGCCGGGGGCGCGGCGCTCCACGCTAAAGGGCGCGAGGGGGATATTGGCGGCGGGGGCCGCATAAGCTTTGGTGGCAGACATTAAACGCTTGACTTAGAAATAGATAGAGAGCTTCTACAAAAAGGCCGCTGCGCCCCAGGGGCCGCGGCGGCGCTTGCAGTAGATTGGGGGCTTAACCCGCCGCCTCAGGCTTTGTTTAGGGCTGGGCCAGGGCAGCGGCCACCAGCTGGCGCATGCGGGCCAGCGACTGCCGGGCAAAGCGCCGCTGCAGCGTGCGCCCCAACAGCTTGAAACCCAACCAGTAAAACGGATTCTGAATGCGCCCCTTCTGCGACACGGCATGAATGCGAAACTGCACCGCGCCGGTCGTCAGGTTTTTGTGAATCGAAAAATTAATCTGGCCCTTCTCAAAGTGCCCTTCCAGGGTGCGGTAGCCGTAGCCCCACACCCGCTCCGGGTCGTACCCGGCAGGGCCATTGGGCCCAGGCCGGGCCGCCTCGTCGATAACGTCGGCCACCCGCACCCCAAAGTAGAAGTTGAACACCAGGAAGTGCGCCCGCAACACCATAATTCGCTCGTCAATAGGCTGTTGCGGGTCAAAGTAGCCCGTAATCAGGTTGGGCGGCGGAAAGGCATAGCGGCGCAGCACATCCTGGGCGGCGGCAAACGAGCCGGCGGGCGCGGGCGGACCGGGCGCTTCGGTGGGCAGGTCGGTGGCGTAGTCGTCGAGCCGCCAGCCGCTGGCCGGGGTGTAGTCGTGCTGGTCGGCGTAGTCGTAGTTGACCTTGGTGTGGGCGTAGGTGGCGAGCAGGTCCCGGTATTTTTCCCAGGCCGCCGGGGCCGCGGGGGGCGTGCCGGGCAGGGCGGCGAGGCTACTCATGCGTAGCGGTCTGGCTGGTAGCACCATCCGGGGCGTGGCGCGTGGTTTCGACCACCACCGGGCCCAGGGCCTGGCCGCCGCTGGCCTCGCCCACCCGCTTGCAAAACTCGACCCAGGTGGTTTCCTGCATCAGCTTGCCGCCCCCAATGGTGTCGTAGGCAAAAGCCACCAGCCCATCGCGCGAGCGGGCCCGCGAGCGGATTTCAAAGCGCAGCGCATCGGTGCGCCCGTCGAGCGCGTGGGCCTCAAAGCGGATGCGCCCCGCCTCGGGGTGGCCCTCCAGGGTGATGAACTCAAACGCCGTGGGGCTTACTTCGGTTACGCGCACGCTGCCGTTCCAGGGTCCCAGTATTTTGATGTGAAACTCATCGCCCACGTGCAGCGCCCCTTCCGCGCCGCCCGCACGCTCAAAATCGGCCAGCAAACCGGGCGAAAAGCTGGGCAGGTCGGCCTGCACCGCCGCCATCAGTTGCGCGGGCGAGCGGCGCGGCCGCTCCACATCGAGGTAGTAGCGGCGCTCCAGCTCGGGACCAGTGCCCCGCGCGGCCGGCTGTTCGGAAGCTGCCATTCTGTTGAATTAAAAAGTATGAATTAAAAATTGGTTGGCTTAACCCTACTGTTTCACCTGCTCCGCGCTTCGCTTACGTAGCGTAGGCTAAAAAGAAACGGTTATTTACGGCCGGCTCCTCTCATTTTTAATTCATACTTTTTAATTCAACAGAATGGCCTACTACCGCCCTCCCGGCCCGCCGCCCGACCCCGCCCTGGTGCGCAGCCTCACCGCGCAGCAAAACGAGCTGCGCCAGCGCGTGCGCGCCGAGCCGCTACCCCACGAGCCGCGCCTGATTGCGGGCTGCGACTCGTCGTTTCCGACGCCCGAAACCATTTTGTCGGTGTTTGTGGTGCTCCACTTTCCGTCGCTGGAGCTGGTGGAGAAAGTGTACAGCTACGGCCCCGTGACGATGCCCTACGTGCCAGGCTTCCTCTCCTTCCGCGAGGCGCCCAACGTTATCCAGGCCTTTGCCAGGCTCACGCACAAGCCCGACATCATTATGGTGGATGGCCAGGGCATTGCGCACCCGCGCCGGGTGGGCATAGCCGCGCACCTGGGCGTGCTGCTCGACATGCCCACCTTCGGTGTGGCCAAGCAAAAGCTGACGGGCACCTTTCAGGAGCCCGCCCCCGAAAAAGGCAGCATCATGCCCCTCACTGATGCCAAAACGGGCGAATTGATTGGCGAGGTCGTGCGCAGCAAAGACAAGGTGCTGCCGCTGTTTGTGAGCTCCGGCCACCGCTGCGACCAGGCCACCGCCACCCGCCTCACCCTGGCCTGCCTGCGCGGCTACAAGCTGCCCGAGCCCACCCGCCTGGCCGATTATTGGGCCGAGGAATTCAAAAAAGAAGTGCGCTGAACGGCCGCCGCGGGGCCTGCGTTGGCTTCATGCATTATCCAACATCCGGCCTTAGCTTTACCATAGACCACTCTGCGCTGGTGCGGCGCTGCCTAAGACTACCCTGTTTATGTTGACTCGCTACGTAGTACTCGTTGGGGCCTGGCTAGGAGTACTCCTGCTGCGCGGCGGGCCGGCCGCCGCGCAGCAGGTGCTGCCCAGCCCCGGCCCGCGCACCTGCGCCACCCAGGCCGCCGACGACTGGCAGCAGGCGGCCCTGCGGCGCAAGCTGCCGGGCTACAACCCGGCCAAGCTGGCGGCGGCCGGGGCCTCGCTGCAAGCGCTGCGCACCACGGCCGTTACTTACACGCTGCCGGTGGTGGTGCACATTATTTACGATGGCGAGGCGGTGGGCACGGGCACCAACATCAGCCAGGCCCAGGTGCAGTCGCAGCTCGATGCGCTCAACGAGGACTACCGCAACCTGAACGCCGACGGTGCGCTGGTGCCCAGTCCGTTTCAGCCGCTGCGGGCCGATGCCCAGTTTCAGTTTGCGCTGGCCCAGCGCGACCCCAGCGGCAATACCATGGCCGAGCCGGGCATCGACCGCGTGAGCCGCGCGGCCAAGGGGTTTCAGGCCCCGCCCTACTCGATGGCCTACATCGATAGCACCATCAAGCCGGGTACCGACTGGAACCCCAACCAGTACGTTAATATCTGGGTGCTGAACCTGGGCGGGCGGCTGCTGGGCTACGCCCAGTTCCCGGACAACACGGCCAACCTGGGCGGCCTGAGCCCGCTGGGTGGCCTGGCCGAAACCGACGGCGTGGTTATCCTGTACTCGGCCTTCGGGCGGGTGGGCACCCTGAGCCCGCCCTACGACAAAGGCCGCAGCCTCACCCACGAGCTGGGCCACTTTCTGGGCCTACGCCACGTGTGGGGCGATGCCAACTGCGGCGACGACTACTGCGCCGACACGCCCACCCAGCAAACCAGCAACATCGGCTGCCCCAGCTTTCCGCACGTTACGTGCAGCAACGGGCCCAACGGCGACCTGTTCATGGACTACATGGACTACTCCGACGATGCCTGCATGCAGCTGTTTTCAGCCGACCAAAAGGCCCGGATGCAGGCCGTGATGGCCGTGGGCACCGCGCGCCGCGCCAGCCTGCTCACTTCGCCCGCCCTGTGTACCAACGTGTTGAGTGCTACCGCCGCCAACAGCGGGGCCGCATGCCCTGGCAACAGCACCCGCCTGGCGGCTACCGGCCCGGCCGGGGCCACCTACCTCTGGAACGGCCCCAACGGCTACACCAGCACCCAGCAAAACCCTACCCTGGCGGGCCTCGCTGCCGCCATGGCGGGCACCTACACCGTCACCGTGTCCGACGCTACCGGGGCCTGCCCCGGCACGGCCCGCACGGTCGTGGTAGTGAATCCCGCCCCGCCCCAGCCTGCGCTTGGTCCGCGGGCGGCGGCCGTGTGCGCCGGCGGGCAGGTCACGCTCGCGGCCACCAACCTGGCGGTGGCGGGCACGCTGCCCAGTGAGAATTTCAACGGCGCGGCCCCCGGCTGGACGCTGGCCAGCACGGGCCTGGCCAGCACGGCCTGGCAGTACCAGGCCGCGCCCTTCACCTACACCAGCTCCTACGTGGCGCTGAATAAGTATTCGCTGGATGGCAGCCCGTTTGTGCTGGCCAACTCCGACATCGGCGACACCGGCTCCACTACTAATACCACGCTCACCTCGCCGGCCTTCAGCACCACGGGCTACGGCGCGCTGCAGGTCACGTTTCAGCAGTACTACCACCACGACGCCAGCGACCAGGCCACGGTGGAGGTGTCGACCAACGGCGGCACCAGCTGGGTTGCGGTGGCCGCCTACACCACCGACCAGGGCACCGCCACGGCGCCCGCCCTCACCACCGTCGACCTGGGCGCCTATCTCAACCAGCCCCGCGTGCAGCTGCGCTGGCATTATGCAGCCAGCTGGACGTATTTCTGGGCCCTTGATAATGTGGTAGTTACCGGCACCCCCGCCGCCTACACCTACGCCTGGAGCCTGGTGAGCGGCGACGGCCTGCCGGCCGCCACCACCACGCCCACGCTGGCCGTAACGCCCACGCAGTCATCGGTTTACCGCCTCACCGTGAGCAGCCCCGGCGTGGCCTGCGTGGCCAGCGATACCATCGGGGTGCGCCTGGCCACGCCCACCTGGACCGGCGCCACCGGCAACGGCAACTGGTTTGACGCGGGCAACTGGGCGGGCTGCGTGCCCACCCGCACCACCGATGCCCTCATTCCGGCCGGCCGCAGCACGCCCTACCCCACCATCAGCAGCGGCGTGGCCGAGGTGCGCACCCTCACCCAGCAGGGCGGCCTCACGCTGGCCGCCGGCGAGCTGGCCCTGTACGGCGACTACCTCGGCACCGGCCCCCTCACCCAAACGGGTGGCACCGTGGCCACCCGCGGCACCGGCGCCCAAAGCCTGCGCCCCGCCACCTACCAAACCCTGCTGCTGAGCGGCACCGGCCCCAAAGCAATTGGCGCGGCCACCATCACCCAGGCGCTTACGCTGGCCGGCCCCGTGCTGGCTACCGGCCCCAGCCCGCTCACCCTGGGCCCCACGGCCACCATCAGCGAAACCGACGCCAGCTACGTGCTGGGCCGGGTGCAAACCACCCGCACCCTGGGCCCGGACCCCGCTGATTTTGGCGGCCTGGGCTTGTTGCTGGCCCCCACCTACGCGCCGGGCGCTACCACCGTGGTGCGCACCACCGGCCAGCCCCAGGGCGCGGGCGGCGCGGGCAGCATCGGCCGCTACTTCGACATTACGGCGGCTACCAGCCGGGGCTTGCAGGGTACCACGCTCACGCAACAATATTTACCGCATGAGCTTAACAGCTTGCCCGAAAGCCAGTTAGTCGCCTTCCGCTCGACCGATGCCGGGGCTACCTGGAGCAACGAGGGCGCCACCCAGCGCGATGCCGCCGCCCGCACCGTGGCCCGCGCCTACGTCACCGACCTGCAAGGCCGCTGGACGCTGGCCAGCGCCACTGCCCCGCTCGCCCCGGCCAAGCTTACCTACGCCATCAACGCGTTTCCGGTGCCCTTCGGCGATAATGGCCTCTCCATTCAGGTGACCACGCCCACGGCCGGGCCGCTCACCGTGCAGCTCTACGACGTGCTGGGCCGCCTTATCTACCACCACGCGGTGGCCACGGTCGAGGTCGGCACCAGCACCGTCAACCTGCCCGGCTCGGGCCAGCTACGTTCCGCCAAGTACGTGCTGGTGGTGCAGCAAGCCGCCCAAACGGCTCGCCTCAACGTGGTGCGGTAGTAGGGCGCAGTAGGGACTACACACCTAGTTATAGCTCATTTGTAGCTCAACTGCATGCCCTGCCTACGCCGGCCGGCCCCACATGACCTGGCCGGCGCAGAGCATCCGCACTAGTAGCCAGGGTTCTGGGTGAGCTTGCCGCCGCTAAGCTGAATCTGGCTCAGCGGAACGGGGAATACCTCGTTTCTACCCGCCACGAAGCCGCGGCTTTTGAGCACGGTGGCGGCCCGGCCCTGCCGCACCAGGTCGAAAAACCGGTCGCCGTACTCGAGGGCCAGCTCCACCCGGCGCTCCTGCCAGATGGCCTGGCGCAACCCCTCCTGCGTGAGGCCGCTGGCCAGCGGCTTCAGGCCGGCGCGGGCGCGCACTTTGTTCACGCTGCCGAGGGCTTTGGCGCTCTGGCCCAGCTCATTAGCGGCTTCGGCGTTGAGCAGCAGCGCCTCGGCGTAGCGCAGGATGCGGATGTTTTGGTCGGCGCCGTAGAGGCAGACTTTCGTAACCGAGTTGGGCACGTAGGCCTTCATGTTGTAGCGCTCGTTCGAGTTTTGCAGACTGATGGAGTCGCCGTCGGGCGTGGTGGTGCCGCGAAACAAAATGGTGCCCTGCTTGCGCAGGTCGCCGGCCTCGAAGGCATTGGCCAGGTCGGCGGTGGGCGTGCAGAACCCCCAGCCAAACTGCGGGCGCGGCGCCTGGCTCAAAGCCCAGTACGAGTTGGAGGCGTCGCAGTTGCCGGGCAGGGTGGTGCACTGCACCTCAAAAATGGACTCCGGCCCATTCTCCCCCTCAATACGAAACAGGCGGTAGAAATCAGGCACCAGCGAGTAGCCCAGGCTCAGCACCTGGTCGGAGGCGGCCAGGGAGGCGGCGTAGTTTTTCTGGTACAGCTGGGCCTTGGCCAGCAGCGTCAGGGCCGCGCCCTTGGTTACGCGGCCCAGGTCGTTGTTGCCGTAGGCGGCGGGCAAAATACCAGCCGCCGTAGTTAGGTCGCTGATAATGAGCGCGTACACCTCATCGCGCGTGGCGCGGGGCAGGTTCAGCTCGGTGGGCGTTTCGGCGGGCTTGGTTTGCAGCGGCACGCCCCCAAAGGCCCGCACCAGGTTGAAATACGCGAGTGCCCGCAAAAACTGCGTCTCAGCCACGTAGCGGGCGCGCAGGTTGGCATCCATGGTAATATTGGGCACGTTGTAAATCACCTGGTTGCAGAGGTTAATCTGCTGGTACTGGCCCAGCCAGTGGCCCTCGGGCCCGCCGGCCGTGGCCGTGAAGCGAAAGTTGATGTAGTCGTTCAGGTAGTCGCCATCGCCGGGCACGCTGCCCTTGTCCACATCATCGGATGGGAACACGGCCACCGAGAACCAGTTGAATGCCACCAGGTTGTACTCGCGCAGCTTGGCGTAGCACGAGGCCACGGCGTAGCTGGCATCGGTCTGGTTTTGGAAAAACTGCGTGGCCAGCGGCTGCCCCTGCGGCGCCACCTCGAGGAATTTGCTGCACGAGGAAGTGGTGCCCACGGCTAGCCCCAGGGCGGCGAGGAGTGGCACCCAGGCGCGGCGGGCCGGGCGATAAGTAGTACTGTTTTTCATAAGAATTGTCCGTCCTGCTTCGGCAAGCTCAGCAGGACGTTCTTTTACAAGGAGTTATACTAAATTAAAAACCAATGTTGAGGCCCAGGTTGTAGATGACCGTCAGCGGGTACACGTTCAGGTCGATGCCGGCGAAGGTGGGCGTGCCGCCCACCTCGGGCGAAAAGCCTTTGTACTTGGTGAGCGTGAGCGGATTTTGGGTGTTGGCGTAGAGGCGCAGCGCTTGCAGGCGCAGCGGCGCCAGCACCGATTTGGGAAAGTTGAAGCCCAGCTGCACGTTGCGCAGGCGGATGTAGTCGCCCTTCTCCACGTAGTACGAGCTGGGGTCGAGGTTGCGGCCCGAGAGGTCGGCCGAGGGCGTGGTGTTGGAGGTACCGGCCCCGGTCCAGTGGTTTCTGTAGAAGTCCTCGGTGTAGTTCTCGTTGCCCACGCGCACCAGGCGCTGGGCGTTGAAAAACTCTACGCCGCCAACCCCTTGAATATCAACCTGCAAATCCACAAGCTTGTAGCGAAAATTCAGGTTCAGCCCGTAGGTAACGCGCGGGTTGGGGTTGCCGAGCACCACGTAGTCGCGGGCATCCAGCAGGCCATCGCCGTTGGTATCGGCGTACTTGAGGTCGCCGGGCTTGGCCGTGGCCGACTGGGGCGAGTCGGCCACTTCCTGCGCGGTCTGGAACACGCCCGTGTTCTGGTAGCCAAAAAACGCCCCGATGGGCGCGCCCACCCGCGAGATGGTGGTGCGGTAGTCGCCCAGCGGCAGGTTGCCGGCAAACAGCGGCGCCCCGCTGAGGGTGCTCAGCACCTTATTTTGGTTATAAGCCCCCGTGAAGCCCAGGCTGTAGCTGAAGTCGCCGGTACCGGCCGAAGTCCAGCGCAGCGCGGCCTCCACCCCCTGGTTCTGAAACGAGGCATTGTTGTCGAGGTAGCCCACGCTGTTGGCGTAGCCCGGCGACGACAGCACCGGCACCGGAAACACGGCGTTGACGGTGCGCCGGTTGTAGTAGTCGAGCTCGGCGGCTAGGCGGTTGGTGAAAAAGCGCATTTCCAGGCCCGCGTCGAATTCGCGGGCCTGCTCCCAGCGCAGGGCGTTGGGCGGCACCTGGGTGTCGATGTTGGCCCCGGTCACGGGCGTGCTGGGGTTGCCAAAAAACCCGGTGTAGGTGGGGTAAAACGTGACCCGCGACGTAGATATGTTGTTGGGAATGTTGCTGTTGCCGAGCAAGCCAAAGCTGCCGCGCACTTTCAGAAAATCAAACACCGAGCTGCCTCTCAAAAAGGACTCATCCGACACGACCCAGCCCAGGCCCACCGACGGGAAGTTGCCGTAGCGGTTGGCCGCGATGTACTTGCTGCTGCCGTCGCGCCGGAGGCTGGCCGTGAGCAAATAGCGCTCCTTGTAGGCGTAGTTGACGCGCGCAAACAGCGAGAAAATGGTGTACAAGTCGCCGGGGTTGTTGGCCAGGCTGGCCGTGCCCACGGTGCCCAGGTTGAAGTAGTAGCTGTCGGCGCTGCCGGCCTGCACGCCGTTGATGGAGCCCACCTGCTGCTCGCTGCGGTAGCGCAGGGCGGTGGTGCCCAGCAGCGCCGTGAGGTGGTGGTCGGTGCCCAGCGAGCGGTCATAAGTGAGCGTGTTTTCCCACTGCACCTGGCTGTTCTGGCTGGTGCCTTTCACCAAGGTGTTGCCCCGGTACACCTGCACGCTGGTGAGCGAGTCGGCCTTTTGGTAGTTATAAAACCGGGCCGTGCCGTAGCTGATACCCACGCTCGAGCGCAGCGCAAAGTACTTGGCGAAGGTGAGGGCCGCAAACGCGTTGCTCACCAGCGTCTGGCCCTGCGAGCGCTGCACAAAGTTGTCGAGCGTGGCCCGCGGGTTGGCGAAGCTGCCCAGGCCGGCGCCCACCAGCGCGGGGTCGCCGTAGCGGCCGTTGGCCTGAAAGGGCTGCAGCACCGGCGGCGCCACGTAGGCCTGGGCAAAGAGGTTGGGGCTGAGCAGCGACAGGTTGGGGATGGCGCCGGTGCCGATGTTGGCCAGGTTGCCGATGCCGTAGTTGGTGAACACCGCCGAGGGCAGGCCCGGCGAGTCGTGGGCGTCGAGGTTGGCGAAGCTGGCCGAGTAGCCCACCTTGAGGTGGTCGGTCACGGCAAAGTCGGTTTGCAGGCGCGCCGTAATTCGCTCATAATCTGCATTTTGCAGAATCCCGTTTTGCTTTAAATAGGACCCGCTGAAACTGTACGAAGCTTTGTCGGTGCCGCCGCTCAGGCTGAGCTGGTGGTTTTGGGTGGCGCCCGTGCGCGTTATTTCTTTGAGCCAGTCGGTCGAGGGCAGGTCGGTCGCCAGGTTGTTGCTGGGGTCGACGCCGGTGAGGGCAAACTTCTCGTTCAGCAGCTGCGCGTACTGCTGAGCGTTGGCCAGCTTCACGCGGTTGGTGATGGTTTGCACCCCGCCAAAGCCGTTGTAGCTCACGCGGGTAGCGCCCGCGCTGCCGCGCTTGGTGGTCACCAGCACTACCCCGTTCGCCGCCTGAATGCCGTAGATGGAGGCGCTGGCCGCGTCCTTCAGCACCTCAATGGAGGCAATGTCGTCCTGGTTGAGAAAGCTCAGGTCGGTGCCCAGCGGCAAAAAAGTGCCATCGACCACGTAGAGCGGCGACACGCCGGCCAGCGAGCCCGTGCCGCGCACCCGAATTTCGGGGGCCGCCCCCGGCACGCCCGAGTTGGTAATCTGCACGCCCGCTACCTTGCCCTGCAGCGAGCTAACCGGGTTTTGCGAGGCCTGGTTGACCAGCTCCGCGCCCTTCACCGAGGCAATGGCACCGGTTACTTCACGCTTGGTTTGGGTGCCATAGCCCACCACTACCACGTCGTTGAGGGTTTGGGCCAGCGGGGCGGCAAACTGCACGGCGAGGCTCGTGCGGCCGTTGAGCACGATTTCCTGGGCCGGGTAGCCCACAAACGAAACCACGAGGGTAGCGCCCGCCGGCGCGTTGATGGTGTACTGGCCGTCGGCGTTGGTGGCGGTGCCGAGGCTGCCGTTTTTCACCACCACGTTGGCACCGGGCAGGGGCTCGCCTTTTTCGTCGGTCACGCGGCCCGTCACGGGCGGGCCGGCGGGTGCCTGCTGCCAGCTGCGCGGCGCCGCCTGAAGCGGGGCCGTGCAGCGCAGGTTTAGCCCCATAGCCAGGCTGGTAGCAATTACCAGTCTGGCTGACAGCCCATACTGACCCCCAAAGAGTAAAATTTTCATAGGTAACAACCAGGTAGTTAGAAAAATAAGGAGAAAGTAGAATTCGTAATGCGGCTATTAGATTTTTAATCAGCCTGAGCTAAACCGAAATAATCAGCGCCCAGGCATCGGCCGCTGCTACCACCAACTGGTAGTTAAGCAGTGCCTTGCCGCGTAGCTGACTAAGGCGAAGAATTTACTAAACATATTGTCCTTGTTACGCAACGCTGCGGATAGGTCCGCGCCCACTTAGCGGGTGCAATAGGTAGCTAAGTGCCTTATAATCGGCCAGTAAAAGAAGCTTAGATACTACGCCGATACATAACATTAACGAGAATCAATTGTGAGATAATCAGGTAAGAATAAACCGACTTTTTGCTTACGGCCTGGTAGTGCCAGTCATTCGCTTGTTGAAAAAGCAACTGGCCGCCCTGACGCGTACACGCACGCTGCTACCCCCTTGTAGCTGATGCCTACAAGCGCGTAGCGCAGGGCTGTTCCGGCCAGAAACGAGGGGACCGACGTTCGGAAACTACTACTAGCGCGGGCCTACGGATGGATAAGCAGCGCCAGGGACTACTTTGAGGCTTCAATCAGCCCCCTTAGCATGTCTGGCCCTATTACCCCCTGGAAAACGCTGCGCTCAGAGCTGGTCTTTACGCACCGCTGGTACCAACTGCGGCGCGACCACGTAGTGTTGCCTACGGGCCAAGAGCTGGACGATTATTTCGTGAGCGTGCGCCCCCACGTAGTGCTCGTTTTCTGCCTTACTACCGACCAGCAGGTCGTGCTGGTGCGCCAATACAAGCACGCCGCCGCCGATATCTTCCTGGAGCTGCCCGGCGGCGTGGTCGACGCCGACGAGTCTTCGCCGCTGGCTGCGGCCCGGCGCGAGCTGCTGGAGGAAACCGGCTACGCCACCGACGAAATGGAGCTCCTCGCCGAGGTTACCGATAATCCGACCAAAGACACGAACCGCATCTACTTTTTTCTGGCGCGCAATGCCCGCCGCGTAGCCGAACAGGACCTAGACGAAACCGAAAATATTGAGGTGCTGACCGTGCCCCTGGCGCAGGTCGAAGCCTTGGTGCTCAGCGGCCAGATTCGCGTAGCCGGCTCCATAGCGTTGTGCTTGTTGGCGCTGCGGCGGCTGCAAACCGCCTAGCTTCTGCGGTTCGTTACAGCGAACACTTCGCAGTCAAACACCTGCGCTTACCCTTTACAATATTTCCCGATAAAGCAAAAGCCCCGTTTCCAGCTTGGAAACGGGGCTTTTGCTTTTGCAGAGAAGGAGGGATTCGAACCCCCGGACCTGTTACAGTCAGCGGTTTTCAAGACCGCCGCAATCGACCACTCTGCCACTTCTCTAAAATGGCTTTTGCGCTGTACTTCGTATAAAAAAGGCTTTTCCCAGCGCAGAAAAAGCCTTTCGTAGAGAAGGGGGGATTCGAACCCCCGATACCGTTGCCGGTATAACGGTTTTCGAAACCGTCGCATTCGACCACTCTGCCACCTCTCTAGGGTCCCAAACGAGTGGTTGGGGCTGCAAAAGTAGGGAGCAATGAGGAATTAAGAATGAGGAATGAGGAATTTTTCTTTGTTTTTCCACTTAGTAACCTCAGTATCAATTCCTCATTCTTCATTCCTCCTTCTTTATTAAACCCAGCCGGCCCGTCACGGCGTCGATGCTCACGTTTACCTCAAAGCCGATAATGAGCGTCATGCACACAAACTCCAGCCACACCATAAAGCCCACCAGCGCCCCGATGGACCCATAAAAGTGGTTGTAGGAGTTGAAGATGCGCACGTAGAGCGTGAACAGAAACGACACCAGAAAGATGAGCAGCGTGGCCACCAGCGCCCCGTTCGAGATGAAGGGCCACTTGTCGTGCACCGGCGGCACGAAGTAGTAGATAACGCAGGTAGTGGTCAGAAACAGCCCGATGAGCGAGCCGTAGCGCAGCACCAGAATCATGAATTCGGTGGAGCTTTCGGGCACAATCTCGTAAAACACCAGCGCGTCGATAATGAAGGTGCCGAAGAAAATACCGGCAATAGCAACGACCAAAATCAAGGCTAGTATAAAAGTTAACGCCGTAGCAATAAATCGTTTATGAAAATACCCGCGGTGCTTAAACCACGGGTATTTTTTCTCAAACGCGTCGAGCAGCGCCATAATGCCGTTGCTGGAGAGCACCAGCGCCGACACAAACCCGAACGAGAGCAGCCCGCCGTGCGGAATGCGCACAATGTCCTCAATGGTGCCCGCCGTGGCCGAGTACAGCTCGTGGGGCATGATGTCGGCCAAAAATTGCAGAATGTCCACGTCCAGGTTAGGCACCGGGATGTAGGGAATGAGCGTGAACAGAAAAATAATGGTCGGAAACAGCGCCAGCGTCAGGTTGAAGGCCATGTAGGCGGCGCGCTTCTCCAGCGAGTCGAGGCGCAGCTCGTGCAGCACGCGCTCGCCCACCTCATACAGTGAGATGCGGCCGCCGCGCATCCGCTGGCGCTTGCCCCAGGCCAGCAGCGTGCGGTAGGCGCGGTGGCGGCGCACATCAAGCACGGCGCGGCGGCGGGCGGGAGGAGCGAGCATGCGGTGGCGGTAAATGAGTAAATGAGTAGCTGAGTAAATGAGGGGGCTGGCAAATGAGTTCAGGGGTCGTTCCCCTTACTCATTTACTCAACTACTCATTTACCGAAAGCCGCCGGGGCGGGCGCATCGCCGGGGGTGGCGCGGCCGGCCCCCAGCGGCAGGTCGGCTTCGCCGTCGGCAAAATACGGCGCCAGCTTCTGGCGCACGCTGTCGGGGATGGGTACGGGGCGGCCGGTGGCGGTGCTCACAAACACCATCAGCGTGTAGCCCTCGGTGAGCAGCTCGTCGGCCTCATTGCGGATTTCGTACTCGAATTTCACCCGCGAGCCCTCGGCCAGCTCTCGCAGCATCACCCTGATAGTGAGCAAGTCATCGTAGCGGGCGGGGCGCCGGAAGCGAGTGTGCAGCTCGCCCACCGGCATGCCCACCCCCTGCCCTTCCAGGTCCTTGTAGCGAATGCCCAGCTGCCGAAACGACTCGGTACGAGCCACCTCAAAATACGCCGCGTAGTTGCCGTGGTACACGTAGCCCATCTGGTCGGTTTCGGCGTAGCGCACGCGGATTTGGATATCGGCTTGGTACATAACTTATTCTGCTTCTTCTGTTAAGCCGTAAAGCTCCATTAAATTCAACAAGTGATGACCGTAAATTCTCTTGTTCATCACTTCTAATACCACTACTAAAAAAACGTTTTTATTCTCCGTAGCAATAAGAACATGTTGATAGAATCCGGTTGGATTGAGATAAACATAGGCTACATCTCGCAACGTAAACTTGTCAAAATCTGCAGTTGGAATAGCGTCTACATAAGGCCAGATATCTATCAGTTGCTCAGCCGTATGAGTGACATTCTGCATAGGGGACTGAAAGGTTTGATTGAAAGCCTCTTCGTTTAGCCTTATCATATTCATCACAACATCAATCAGTTCCGAATTCTCTACCGAATACCCGCCCGGCTCAGCGCGGCCTGGTAGCGGCGAGCGTTCACCAGGTGCTGCTGCTCATTGGCGGCAAAGGCGTGGTAGCCGCTGAAATCGTCCTTGGCGCAGAAGTATAGGTAGTCGTTTTGCTCGGGGTGCAGCACGGCGTTGATGCTGGCAATGCTGGGCAGGTCGATGGGGCCGGGCGGCAGGCCGGCGTACCTATACGTGTTGTAGGGCGAGTCTTTTTGCAGGTGCACGTTGAGCACGCGCTTGAGGCCAAAATCGCCGTTGGCGTACACTACGGTGGGGTCGGCCTGTAGCTTCATGCCGCGCTTGAGGCGGTTGAGGTACACGCCCGCGATGCGGGGGCGCTCGTCGGCGTGCTGCTGCTGCTCGGCCTCCACAATGCTGGCCAGCGTGCTCACCTGCACGCGGGTGAGGTGCAGCTTTTCGCGGGCCGCGTCGCGCTCGGGCGTCCAGAACTTCTCGTACTCCGTTTTCATGCGCTGCATGAGGTTCGGGGCCGAGGTATTCCAGTACAGCTCGTAGGTGTTGGGGATAAACATGGAGAGCACCGTAGTGGTGTCGAAGCCCAGGCTCTTGGTGTAGGCGGGGCTGCTCAGCAGCGAGTCAATCTGCTTGGGCTTGGCATCAATCTGCTTGCTGAGCTTGCTGGCCAGCTCGCGGCGCAGGCGCACGTTGGTAAACGTGAGCTTGAGCGGCATTTGCCGGCCCGATTTTAACAGATTGATTACCTGCCGGTTGGTGGCGTTATTGACCAGCTCGTAGCGGCCGGGCTTCACGGCGCCGGGCTTGTTGTAGCCCATGAGCTTGCCCACCAGGTGCAGCGAGAGCTTGTCGATAATGGCCCCGGTGTTCTCGGTGCTGCGCAGGGCTTTCTGCCAGTCGTCGCCCCGGTGGATGTACACGTAGGTGGGCCGGTCCTTGGTGTCGACGTTGGCAGTGTAAAAAATCTGGAAGAAGTAATACGAGAAGCAGACTAAGAGCAAACCCAGAATCACGCTCACGGTGGCGAAGCGGTTGCGGCGCTTGATGGAATCGGCGCGGTACTCGTGGGCAGACTTTTTGACAGGTTCGGACATAAAACAGGAAATAAATCGCTCAAAATTAACCCCCGGTTGGGCAGGCTACCGCGCCTTTACCCAAACAACCGGCGGTGCTTTTACTTATAATCCCTCAACTAGGGCCAGTGGGCGCGCGAAAACCGCCCGCCGTAGTACCTTTCCCGCCCCAACGGGCCGCCCCAAGTGGCCCATTTTGTTTATTTAGCCCTATTTCTGCTTTATGGCCGCTACCCTGCTCCGCATCCACCCCGATAACCCGCCCCAAAACCGTATTCTACAAGTGGTGGAAGTGCTGCGCAAAGGCGGGCTTATTATTTACCCCACCGATACGGTTTATGGCATTGGCTGCGACATCAACAACGTGAAAGCAGTTGAGAAGCTCTGCCGTATCAAGGGCCTCAAGCCTGAGAAAGCGAACCTTAGCTTTATTTGCCACGACCTGTCGCACATCAGCGACTACGCCCACGGCATCACCACGCCGGTGTTCAAGGTCATTAAAAAGGCGCTGCCCGGCCCCTTCACCTTCATCTTCGAGGCTAGCCCCAACGCCCCGCGCTACGGCGGCGTGAAGCGCAGCACGGTGGGCATCCGGGTGCCCGACAACCAGATTGTACGCCAGATTGTGAAGGAGTTCGGCACCCCCATCGTGAGCACCTCGGTGCGCGAAAGCGAGGAGACGCTGGAAGAATACGTAACCGACCCCGACCTGATTTTTGAGAAATACCGCTCGCTGGTTGACCTCGTTATCGACGGCGGCTTCGGCGGCAACGTGCCCAGCACCATCATCGACTGCACCAACGACGACTTCGACCTGGTGCGCGCCGGCCTGGGTGATATCGAACAGTTCTTGTAAGAAGCGTAGATTCTTAAAACAGAACGTCATGCTGAGCTTGCCGAAGCATCTCGCTCGCGCCGCGGGGGTTACTAACCCTAACGGCGTGGTAGAGATGCTTCGGCAAGCTCAGCATGACGTTCTGTTTTGGTTGTTGACTTAGCCATTTCGCTTGTGTTTCCAGCGGCGGTGCGTCCACAAGTATTGCTCGGGCGTGGCCCGAATATCGGCCTCCAGGTGCCGGATGAAGGCTTCGGTCACCGGGAAGCGCTGGGCCTCGTCGGGCGAGTTGGCGCCGGCCGCCACGGCCTGGCCATCGGGCAACTCGGTGAATTTCACCTCGTAGTAGCCGCGCCGCACGCGCCGGATGCCCACGTAGAGCACGGCGCAGTCGAGCTGCTGGGCCAGGCGGTCGGCGCTGGTGTAGAAGCCCGCCTCCTGGTGCAGAAAGTCGGTCCAGTACGGGCGGTCGTCTTTGCTGGCGGCCTGGTCGGTGAGCAGGCTGAGGGTGCGGCCCTGGCCGCGGTGCTGCACCAGGTAGCGCAGGGTGGCCAGCATGGGCACGGCATCGGCCCCCAGGCGGGTGCGCAGCCGCCGCATAAAGTACTCGAAGAACTTGTTGGTCAGCGGCTTATACACCCCCGCGGCCCGGCCCGGAAACTCCAGCGCCGCGCCCGAGAGTATCCATTCCCAGTTGCCGCGGTGCGAGCCCAGCGAGAGCACCAGCCGGTTTTCGGCGAAGGGGCGCGTCATTAGCTCGGGGTTCACAAAGCGCAGCCGGCGACGCAGCTCGGCCGGCGCAATGCCCCCCAGCTTGATAATCTCGACCACCACCTGGGCAAAGTGCCAGTAAAACCGCCGGCCGATGCGCCGCACCTCCGCCTCGCTCTTCTCGGGGAAGGAATTACGCAGGTTTTCGAGTACCACGCCCCAGCGGTAGCGCACTACGTAGCTCAGCAGCAAGTAGATACCCCCCGCCAGCCCGTGCAGCACCACCAGCGGCAAGTAAGCCAGCGCCAGCAGTGGCCAGGCCAGGGGCTGGTAGTACCAGGGCGCGGCGGGGCGGGCGCTCATCGGGGCACGGCCGCCCCGGCGGGAGCGTAGTCAGTGAGGCTTCGCTGGCCGCGCTGGCTCCGGGTGGCCAGCACCTTGCTGGTAGCCGCGTCGCGGGCCTCAATGGTGAGGGTAAACGAGCCGGCCGGAATCGGGCCCAGCGGCAGCTGGCCCACAATGGCCGTGGGCCGACCGCTCTGCACCGTTACGGCGGGCGCGTCGGCGTCGGCGGCGGTGCCGTCGGGGGCAGCCAGGTGGTAGTGGATGCGCACGGCGCGGCCGGCGGCCACCTGGTTTAACTCGGTGTAAAAAAACACGTTATCTGCCCCGCGGCCGTAGTAGCCGCTGGCCGCCCGCGTGAGCAGGTAGCCGCCCCGGTTGAACACGCTCTCGGCAGTGGCCTTGGCCGCGGGCCGCGCCAGAAATACGATGTCGCTGAATGCCGGACCTTTAGGCGCTGCCACCGCCAGCGGCAGCTCCACAGTGGCGTCGCCGTTGGCGCTGTTGTACTGGTCGCGGATGTGGCCGCGCAGCGTGTAGCTGCCATCGGGCAGGCTCACGCGCTTGAGGAAGCTGAGCGGGTTTTTGATGGCAATGGTGGTGTCGCTGAGCACGGGCGGCTTCAGGGTCACGGTTTCCTGCCAGGCAGTGGTGCCGTCGGCTTTCAGAATGGTTAAGTCGACCACCGCCGCCGACTGAAACGACTTGGGCGCGCGCTGCCGGTACGTGAGCGGCTGGGTAGGCACCGTAACGGAAATCTCGATTTCCCCGCCCTTCTTAATCTGGTCGAGGCTGCGGAAGCTGGCCACGCGCAGCAGCAGCTGCGGCGGGCTGGCGTGGGCACTGGTTGTAGTGGCCAGCGCCAGCAAAAAGGATAAGGGCAGAATACGCATGGGGCAAAACTAAGCGGTAGGCCCCCGTCAGGGCCAGTACCGTGCCGAATGTGCGGGCCCCTACTCCGCACGGTGCCTTTACCTTGCGGCCATGTCCGTTGTCCTTGCCGAGCTGCACTACCTGCCCTCCATTGCCTATTTTCACCAGCTGTTGCCGGCCGATGCCCTGCTGCTCGATGCCCACGAGCACTACCACAAGCAGACCTACCGCAACCGCACCCTCGTGCTCACGGCGCAGGGCCCGCAGCCGCTCACGGTGCCGGTAGTAGATGGCGCCCGCGCCGCCAAAGTGCGCACCAGCGACATCGAAATCGACTACCGCCAGAACTGGCGGCACCGCCACCTGCGCACCCTGCAAACCGCCTACGGCGCTTCGCCGTACTTTAGCTACTACGTTGATTACTTGCAGGATATCTACGGGCAAAAACCCGCCCGGCTCTGGGACCTGAACCTGGCCCTGCTGCTGCTGCTGCTGCGCTGCCTGCGCTGGCCACTGCCCATTGAGCTTACTACCGAATACCTCGCCCCTGCTCCTTCACTCAGTTACTCAGTTACCAACTCACTCCTTGATAAAAGGGACTTCCTGACACCCAAAGGCGGGGCGCTTGCGCCGGAGCCTGACAGTCCGTCGTACCGCCCCTATCCGCAGGTATTTGGTACCGCATTTGTACCGGGCCTTAGCGTGTTGGACTTGCTGTTTATGCAGGGGCCGGCGGCGGGGCAGTTTTTGTAGGGCAGGCACTTAGCTAATTTCTATTCGCCCGAACCTTCGCCCGCAGGCGCTTGTTTTTCACCTATTCCGCGTTCCTTTACATATCCGCGTCGCGCAACTATTCGGGCCGGTTTCGGTACAGCTAGTAGTTGCGTATTATTTTTATCTTGCTTGCATGGAAGCTAAATTTTCAAACCGCGTCAAGGAGGTTATTTCCTTGAGCCGGGAGGAGGCCATCCGGCTCGGCCACGACTACATTGGCACCGAGCACCTGCTGCTGGGCATGATTCGCGAAGGCGAAGGCACCGCCCTGGGCTTGCTCAAAAAGCTGGGGGTGGCCACCGATGAGCTGAAGTTTGCGCTTGAGCAAGCCACGCGCAACACGGCCTCCACTCAGGGTACCAGTATCACGGGCTCGATTCCGCTGACCAAGCAGACCGAGAAGGTGCTGAAAATCACCTATCTCGAAGCCAAGATTTTTAAGTCGGAAATCATTGGCACCGAGCACCTGCTCCTCTCGATTCTGCGCGATGAGGACAATATTTCTTCTCAAATTCTTTCCAAATTCAACGTGAACTACGAAACCGTGCGCGACTCGCTCGACTACCACGGCGCTGCTCCGAACACGACTGGCCCCAAGGCCGGCCCCGAAGCTGACGACGATGATGACCGCTTATTTGGGCAAGGCCAGGGCGCTGGCGGCCGCGGCCAGGGTGCCCAGGGTGGGGCCGCTGGCGCCGGCGCCAAGCGCGCCGGCGAAAAATCGCGCACCCCAGTGCTCGATAATTTTGGTCGTGACCTGACCAAGCTGGCCGAAGAAGACAAGCTCGACCCCATTGTGGGCCGCGAAAAAGAAATTGAGCGCGTGGCCCAGGTGCTGAGCCGCCGCAAAAAGAATAACCCCATTCTTATTGGTGAGCCGGGCGTTGGTAAAACGGCCATCGCCGAAGGACTGGCCCTGCGCATTATTCAGAAGAAAGTAAGCCGCGTGCTTTTCAACAAGCGCGTAGTGACCCTGGATTTGGCTTCGCTGGTGGCGGGCACCAAGTACCGCGGCCAGTTTGAGGAGCGGATGAAGGCCGTGATGAACGAGCTGGAAAAGTCGCCCGATGTGATTCTGTTTATCGACGAGTTGCACACGATTGTAGGCGCCGGCGGGGCTTCGGGCTCGCTCGATGCCAGCAACATGTTTAAGCCGGCCCTGGCCCGCGGCGAGATTCAATGCATCGGCGCTACTACGCTGGACGAGTACCGCCAGTACATCGAGAAAGACGGTGCCTTGGCCCGTCGCTTCCAGATGGTGATGGTGGACCCCACCACGCCCGAGGAAACCATTGAGATTCTGCATAATATCAAGGACAAGTACCAGGACCACCACCACGTGGTGTACACCGACAAGGCCATTGAGCAGTGCGTGAAGCTGAGCGACCGCTACATGAGCGACCGCTTTCTGCCGGACAAAGCCATCGACATTCTCGACGAAGCCGGGGCCCGCGTGCACATCAACAATATCGTGGTGCCCGAGGATATTCTCAAGCTCGAAGAGCAGATTGAGAACATCAAAGGCGAAAAGAACCGCGTGGTGAAATCGCAGAAATACGAGGAAGCCGCCAAGCTCCGCGACACCGAGAAGAAGCTGCTGGACCAACTCGAAACGGCCAAAAAAGGCTGGGAAGAGGAAACCAAGAAGAAGCGCTACACGGTGAAAGAGGAAAACGTGGCCGAGGTAATCGCCATGATGACCGGCATTCCCGTTTCGCGCGTGGCCCAGAACGAAAGCCAGAAGCTGCTTAACATGGGTGAAGAGTTGCAAGGCAAAGTAATTGGCCAGGAGAAAGCTATCAAGCAGCTTGTTAAGGCCATTCAGCGTACCCGCGTGGGCCTGAAAGACCCGAAGAAGCCGATTGGCTCGTTCGTGTTTCTGGGCCCGACGGGCGTGGGCAAGACGGAGCTGGCCAAAGTGTTGGCCACGTACTTGTTCGACAAGGAAGACTCGCTGGTGCGCGTTGATATGTCGGAATACATGGAGAAATTCAGCGTGTCGCGCCTGGTGGGCGCGCCTCCCGGCTACGTGGGCTACGAAGAAGGCGGCCAGCTGACGGAGAAAATCCGCCGCAAGCCGTACTCGGTTATCCTGCTCGACGAGATTGAGAAGGCGCACCCCGACGTGTACAACCTGCTGCTGCAAGTGCTGGACGACGGTATCCTGACCGACGGCCTGGGCCGCAAGGTGGACTTCCGCAACACCATCATCATCATGACCTCCAATATTGGGGCGCGTGACTTGCAGGACTTTGGCGCGGGCATCGGCTTCGGCACGAAGTCGCGCAACGAGAACATGGACGAGTTGACGAAGGGCACGATTACCAACGCCCTGAAGAAGACGTTCTCGCCCGAGTTCCTCAATCGCTTGGATGACGTAATTGTCTTCAACTCGCTGGAGAAGAAGGATATCCACAAAATCATCGACATCAGCCTCAGCAAGCTGCTGAGCCGCGTGCTGTCGCTGGGCTACAAAGTGGAGCTAACGGAGAAGGCTAAGGACTTCGTGGCCGACAAGGGCTACGACCCCAAGTACGGCGCCCGTCCGCTGAACCGAGCCATCCAGAAGTACATCGAAGACCCGATTGCCGAGGAAATCCTCAAGGCTCAGCTGCTGCACGGCGATATTATCACCGCCGACTATGTAGATGGTGCCGAGGAGCTGGTCTTCAGCATTGCCAAGAGCGACGAAGCGCCCAACCTGGCCAGCGATGAGCGGCCAGCAGAAGCCCCTTCGGAGCCTGAAGCCGGCGAGTCGAAGTAAATCAATAGGTTAGCTAAAGCAAAGCAAAAGGCCGGTTCCGCACTGCGGAACCGGCCTTTTGCTTTTATACAGCACTTAGCAGACAGTCTTTGGCGCTGGGGCAAGCAGTGGGTTAGCAAACCGTGCATTGCTTTGCCCCAGCCAAGTAGCAACAGGTGCCAATGGTGTCAGCATGCTGGGCTAGGCTAGCTGGGCGGCCCCAACGTCGCGCATCCGGGCCAGCCAATGGCGGGCATCTTCGCCGTCCTGAAATATTTGCAACTCGAAGGATAAGGGAACCTGGGCGCGCGTAAACAGGTCGTGGTGCTGGTCGGCCTGCACCACGTGGGCTACGTAGCGCAAGCCCAGGCGCTCGGCCTGGGGCACCCAGATGTGCAGCAGCCACTCCAAGCTTTCGAACCAGGGGCCCACGAGGCGGGAGTTGTCGTTCAGCAGGTAGGCGCAAGGCTGCTGCGCGGCGTGGCGCAGGTAGGCCTCGGCGCCGCGCATGGCCTCAGTTTGGTCTACGTAGCCGCGCCAAATGGCCTCCAGCCAGTGCTCGGTTTCGTTGTAGGATAGGGCGCAACTGCTGTGGTCGCGTGGGTCAGTGTTAAGATTGAGCAGCATAGGACAAGGGGTGGTGAGAAGAAAAGCAGCGCATTGACGGGCGCCAAGACACTGGCTGCGCAGCTAGGAATCCTGGCAAGTACTACTAAACCCTTCGAGCGTAGTAGTAAGGGTTGGTTCGGCAATAGGAATCTGGCGCAGCAGCAGGTGATGATGATGCGCCTCCAGAAACGTGATAAGCCAGTAAAATTCGTGGGTCTGGTTTTTGGTAAAGGCCATGCGCCAATCGTCGAACCGCCGCGCTGGCCCTATCCCGCGGCTGAGTACGTGCACCTGATGGTGCCGCCGGTCGCGCATGATGCGGGCAAACAGGTCCTCCACATCAATGGCCTCCCCTTCCAATACCTGCACAAAGTGCCCGTTGCTGTAGCAAAGTAGGCCCGTAATGTCGTGCTGGGCGTTGCAGGCCAGTGAGTGTTCGAGCAGGTCGGCCAGCTGCTCCTCACCAAATACGTGCACGGCCTGGCTGCAATAGAGCAGGTGGTACACACCCGGCTCGTGGGGCTGGGGCAGCTCGGGCTGCTCGGGCAGCTGCTGCAAGTAGGCCGCTAGCTGCTCGCCCGGCCCCGGTGCCGGGGCAGTAGCCAGGGCAATAGCCCACTCGAGGGCACGCTGCTGACGAGCCAGGTCGGAGGATAAATCGTTCATGGCAGCCTCTTACGGCGCAGACCGGAATCGGTACTATAAGACAGCATAAAACCCGTATTTATAGCTTACAGCTGCCGTATAGCTACGTATTAACCGCACGCCCAGGCTGACGCAATAAGTATTAACTCTCCAGCTAAGACGCGGGCGGGTGCGAACCGAGGGTTACCGCAGGGACACCGATTTAGTCTTGGTCACGATAGCATATAGCAGGGGTACGGGTTTAGGTCTGCTGGGTTGCAGCACCGATTTAGCCCTGGTCACGATAGCAGCGCTGGCCATGTCACTGTAGCGAATGAGCATGTGGCCCGCGCGGGCACTACCGCATGCTACTCACAGCCAGCCAGTAGGCTCAGCAAGCCAGCCCGCGAAGGAGCGACAGGTAGTCGGGCATGGCGAGAGTAGAGCTAAATAACACAGCCTACAATCTTCCGCCAGAGCCTGGTTTCGCCAGGTGATGAGCCCGCAGCGCGGCTGCATGATACTAAGCAGCCTACCGATTATGGCTGGCTGCCACATGCTAAGTATACTATAATCCGTTCTCGAGCTTAATACGTAAGTTGAGTGAGTTTTGAAAACAAACTTTTTGCTCTCTCCAACTGCTAGCAACGAAAAAAGCCTCGACCATAAGGTCGAGGCTTTTTTTGCCCTTACTTAGGAGCCAACGAAAAGACTAGCTCACATAAATAATGGGCAGTAGTTGAAAATCAGTTGGGGCGCAGAGGTAATTGAAGAAATGAAAAAAGGCCCTTGGCAATACTGCCAAGGGCCTTTCAGTGGAGATGCAGGAACCCACCATCATTTTGTAAAATGCTGAATAATAGAATTTTGAATCGAAATGAAAAAACGAGTTCACCGCCGGGTTCACCAATAAGTTGATATCTTTTGCTACTCAAACTTATTGCTTATTCAACGGAATGGTATCGACTCAATGTTGAGGGACATCGAGGCGTATGGATGCTTTTGGCGGAGTGGGAGGGATTCTAACCCTCGGTTTTCTCCAGGGCTAAGCGGAGGGCTGTTTTACGCTTTATGTCCGGCTTATCTCCGGGTAGTCTCCGCTTCATGATGGTGCTAAGTTAATTGATGAGGAACTGTTCGACATCCTCGGGGCGGAGCTTAGTGGCCTGGCAAAAGTCGGAGACGGTGACGAGGTCGCCGCGGGCCTTGCCGAGGGTGGTGCGGATGCGGCTGAGCAAGGCGCGGGCGTGGCGTTCACTCTTACCGGTAATGTTGCTGACATCTTTGGAGTAGATGCAAATGCGGCGTGGGATGGCTGGCATAATGTGACGGGTTTGGGAAAAGATGACAAGCGGCGGTAGCGATGGGCCCTGGCAGCTTGGAAACGGCGAAAAGTACGGGAATCTTCGGGAAACCATTTCCCTAAAATCAATATGGCCAGACAAGACAGTATCATCAAACTGAACGGTACCATCGACGGTATTTCGTTCTACAAATCCAAGGACGGGCACCTGGCCCGTAAGGCGGGCGGCGTGTCGGCGCAGCGCATTGCGTCGGACCCGGCGTTTGTGCGAACGCGCGAAAACGGTAGCGAATTCGGGCGGGCCGGCTCGGCGGGTAAGGTCCTGCGCACAGCTTTGCGCGGGCTGATGCAAAAGGCATCGGACTCGCGGGTGTCGAGCCGGCTCACGGCCGAGATGGTCAAGGTCATCAAGGCCGATGAGACCAGCGACCGGGGCCTGCGCAACGTGCTCGACGGGGAGGTCGAGATGCTGCAGGGCTTCGAATTCAACGCCAGCGGGCTGCTTACGGGCACCTTGTTCGCGCCCTATGGGGTGACGATAGACCGGGCCGGTGGGGCGCACGAGGTGGCATTGTCGGCATTTGTGCCAGGCTCGGCAGTGGCTGCACCGGGCGGGGCTACGCACTGCAAAATCATCGCGGCCGCGGCTAGCATCGATTTCGAGGGTAATGCCTGGGACGTGAAGCAGGCTGAAACTGCCTACATGGTGCTGGGGCCGCAGGACCAAGCGGCGCAGACGCTGGCCTTGCCGCTGCCGGCAGCCGGCAGCCACCCGATTGTGGTGGTACTGGGCATCGAGTTCGTTCAGCAGGTGAACGGCAAGATGTATGACCTCAAGAATGGGGCGTACAACGCGCTGGCTATCGTGAAGGTGCTCGGGATGTAAGCCTCTGTAGTTTGTAATTCTAATGGGCCGGCTGTCATACTTGACAGCCGGCCCATTATTTTTAAACTGAGGCCCGCATTGAGGATGCTCTACTCAAAGTATTTAACGAGTGGCGCTTATTCGGCTTGGAGCTTGTACGTAATAACGCTTTCCCGAATGAGATATGCTTTTGAGGTGCCAGCGTCAACCATGATGTCAAGTAACCAAATGAAATCCTGGAGCAGTAAGCGTCTCTCTTTAATTGGCACCATATGCCGATGGTATAGCCGCTCCACAAGTCGAGTCGCGCTAGGGTACTGCAAAGCGGCGTGCTGAGAGGGCGCTGCTTTGAGGATGGCGACGACCGGTGTTAACGCATCCGGCAACAGGGTTCGGTCGCCAATGCTGGCCAGTACGTTAATAGCTGACAACAACTTGATAGGACCAAAATATCTGATGGCGCGTTGGTAGAAATCACCTGCGGAGTCCAAAGGCAACCACGAGGTTGCTTCATGCTTCCAAGGGACATCTAATAGTAAATACTTTGCAAAATACTTTGAATTAAGGGCCTGGATGCGTTCTAGTAAGAAATTCCATAGTTCCCAAAAGGTGGTGATACATCTGCTGTTTAGGCTGTTATCGCCAGAATTGGCTATTAGTTTATCAAAGTTGATAATGGTCCACTCCAAGGTATTGTTGACTAATTTCAAGTCGTCGCGCTCGCCTCTGTACCGAGTTTGCTCGTAGCTAATAGCCGCAGTGACCATGATATCCAATATTCTTGAGCTAACGGCAAACGTATTCTGAACCAGTGAGTGTGAAAAATATACCCACACACGCATTGAGTTTTTAAATGCCATTTTTTGGCTTCCCCGAGAGCTTCTGGAGTGGCCATAGTCAGAATTATCCTCCAGTTGGGCATCCATCATCACAAGCTGACACAGGCGGGCCATGAACTCTATCTGGTCCTCATCGGTAGTGCTGTAGGGTATTATAGCCAATGCTTTTGGCAATACCCACGTACTGCTGGTGTCAAAGCTGATTGACGAAGGGTCGATAGTGGCGCCAGCTGGGTCATTTATCAATTCAAGAAGGAAGTTGTCCTCAGCTGCTTTGAATCGGGTTACACTGGCCTGGTCTGATATGTCGTAGGAATTCTCTGTCTCCTTCGCGTAGGCAGCATAGGCTACTACCGCCTTCCAAATGACTGAGTAAGCGCCGGGATGTTTATCAGCTACTTCGGTTCTGAAATGCTCGAAAATGTAATCCAACTCGTGGTCGCCCAAATGAGACGTGATGACTCTGATAGCGAGCATTACCAACTGCTGCCTATCTTCTGCCAAAGCGGTATGGTCGAATAGCAAGCAGAATGATTTGAGGTAATGCTCCGTGTCTAAAACAGAGGTAATCCCGGGGAAATCGTCTCGCTCGTAATACCTGCGAGCGGCGGTAAGCTTGCCTTCAATGTTGGCAACTAAAACCTGAATCGACCACGCACGCTGCTCGTCACTAAGCTGCGCGGCGAAGTGGCGCAAGCCGACAATGGCGAGGCCAGCGGTTCGCTGCAGGTAATGGTTGGTCCGACCAGGGCGCGTGTACTCTGCATAGATGGCAAGCCACTCGTTGAAATCAGCTTCGGATGTTTCTCGCCCGTCGAGCACCTGATGAATCCAACCGGAGCCGTTCAAAATCTGGTGTTCGGGAGCAGCTTGCACGGTGTAGTTTTCTATTTCCGCACGCACTGGCTCGTCGTAGGTGGGGCGCACCGCCAATTGGTTGGGTTGGTCAGGAACCTCTTCAATCTCCCATTTCGATAGGTCAATTTCGTTGAGCATTTTGCGCCACGCAAAATCATCCTCTGTAGGGTCCGCGTAGTGGTTGGCGATGATGGTCCTGATTTGCTCATTCAGCTCCCCACGATTCATCTGATATGAAATCAGGAAATCGACCAAGCCGCGGGAGTAAGCGGTGCGATGTGGCAGCTTATTGAACTTATAAGTTACCTCTTGAGCAAAGGGGAGGTGTTGGTCAGCGGGGCTTAGTACGGATACCTCATGCAGTCGGCGTTGCATGTCCCAGCTAAAGCACTGCCTTGCGGTGAGCAGTGCCAACCATTCCGTCCCCAATTCGGCAGGGTAGGCTTGGGCGATGCTAGCCAAGACGCCTGTAATTAGTACTGACTCGGAATTTTCGAGTAGGAAGCGGAAACAAAACTGCAACCGGTCACGGCTTGTGTCGGTCTTATATTCGCACAGCTCCAGCAAATATTGCTCAGTACTCATGAGTACTGTATGGAGAACATCTGAGGTGACGACAGTGCCGCGGTGAGCTGACCAGAGCAGGGAGTTGCCAAATTGCTCGATTTGCTCACCATCTGCAGTGGTCATAACGACTTCCTCCAAGGTTTCGTCGTCATCTTGGAGCGACTGGAGATAAGCAGTAGCGCAGTAATTAGCAAAATCCACCACAAACTGGAGGCCTTCGATTGTGCTGAAGCGAAGCAGAAGCAGCACAGGAGCCTTGTATATGCCAGATGGAAAACAATTTCGCAAGTGTTCTTCAAGGCCAAATTGTTCTTCGCGGTCAAGCCTGAAACTGCGTCGATAGGAGTCAGCATCGTTCCTTGGCTTGAGCTTCCACGTGGTGTTGGCTACATGGATAACATCTGCGGGCAGGTATTTACAGAGGGGTGCAGAGAACAAGCCTGATAGACAATTCTCTACCACTTCTTCGAAAAATGAGCTGATGCGGTAATCCCTACCACTAATGCGCGGGGTACTGGCTCGCTGGAGCAACCCACTTATTTCGGTGGGTGCCAGCTGCACTAGCTTAAAGAGTACAACCACCAGCTGCTCAATCACCGATTTTATCGGGTCTGTTTGCCAAAATGAGTCGCCTTGCTCAATCTGGGTGATAAAGGTGAGCAGCATGTCTTTCACCTGGGCTGCTTCGGCTGGCAGTTCTCCGTGAACTCCGTGCACATTAGTTGCCCAATCGGTAATCAAGCCCGTGATGAGTAATCGATGCGCCTGCAGGTCGACGAAATGCCGACTTATAAAGACTAGCATTTGGGGCCACCCGGACCCGATGGGGTGCAAAACGGTGCTAGCAGCGGGCGCATCGGCAGGACTCTGCCGACAGGCAGTGCGAATGAGGTGCACCGAGCGGCGTAGCAAAGCGGCCTCGTTGAGCAGCAGCACCGGTCCGAATGCAGTAAAGAAACTCTCGCAGTTAGCCGAGCGGAACACGGCGACAAGCATTTCGTCCAGCCAGTAGTTTTCGATGCCCTGGTCGGCGTGCGCCTGCTCGATAAGGCGTAGAATTTCTTGGGATTCTTCCAGCAACTGGTCTTCTACCCAGAGCCGGAAGCTTCGGCGCAGCGCCGGTTCGTTGCCGATGGCAGCGAAGAACCGTTGGGCATCGTGGGTGGCCTCCCACTGCTCGTTGATGAACTTCACTAGCGCTAAGTCCTCCAGCACATCGTGGGATGGAGCAAAAAGCTGGTTGTTGGCCTCACGAAAAATAATGCCGTCGTTTTCAAGCGCCTCCACGGCTTCCTCGCTGACCCCTACCGGTTCAACAAAAAGCGTCATTCGTTGCGCACGCTGCACCGCGATGCCTAAAAAAGCCCGCTTCCGCTTCAGCGGCATACCCTGGCCCCGGACCTCAATATTCTCGACCAAGTGCTGCCACAATCTATCCTTGAAACCGGTAAGTGACACGCCCGACAAGTCATCTTGCGTTTTTTGAGTGAGCGTAACGGCCAGGTCTAAATATTTTAGACTTCGCAGCAAAGAAGTGATATTGGGGTTCACAAAAAGCCTTCGTACGCCGGGTACTGCGGCACTGAGCTGACCAATTTCTTCGTCGCTGAGCTGCGGTATATCGATTGTATCGGCCGTGGTGATTCCGAATTTGTGAATGATTAAATCCACTGCATACCGGCGGCAGGTCAGCACCACATTAACTCCGGTACCACTGGCTGACCCAATAAATGCTAGCAGCTGCTTGAAGGCGTTTTCAGGGTCTCCTTCCAGGAGTTTTTCGGCGCTGTCGATGACCAGCGTTTTCTCGGGTAGGAGGGCCAGACACGCGAATAGGTCTGCCAGGCCTGCGTTAACGCCTTGTTCGGTGAAAACCTGGCTTAAATGCGGCTTATTGAATTGGTCGGCACGAAAAACGAAGAAGGAATCACTCGTCAGTTGTTCGGTTAGCCAATCGCGCACCAGCGCCGATTTGCCCACGCCCGCGGCTCCGGCTACTATCGTAAAATGACTTTTGTTAACTGACTGGGTAATTCGCGCCTTGACGTCTTCGCGGGAGAGCCGATAACCGCCCAAGGTGTTTTTCATGGGCAGCAGAATGGCTTGGCTGTTCGACTGCAGTTTATTTAGGGCCTGGTAGGCGGGCACCAGCTTCCGAAGATTGAACTGCTGGTAGACCGGCTGTTCCCTGATGCTGGTGCTGGTGATGCTGCCCCCGTTAAGGTTGTGGTGGCTGGCCAGGGCTAGCAAGTCGTTCCAGATGGCTCGCGCGTCCGCAACCGCGTCTTCGCTCTTGGCAAGATTCAGTAGACTCAACACATGAGACTCGTCTACGCTTCCTGATTGCAAAAAATCGTAGTCGAGAAGTTCGATACAACGCAGAAATTTCCATACCTCATCATCGGTCAGAGGGGTGCCGTGATTTACTGTAGTTAGTACGTCGGTGAGCACCTGTAGGCGCTCCTTTTTCACTTGAATGCGATTGACTTCAAGGAAGAAATCCTGACTGGACGTTTTGTGCTTGGCCCAATTCAGCAACACTTTGGTGTGGTTTCGCTCAATCTCATTGAGCCCACTTTTCACGATTACCAGTCTATCAAATGCTGGATTGAAAAGCGAAGCATCCTGATAGTCATGCCAAAAGGCACTCATTACCTCACGGAACGTATCGTTGTTCGCGGAAATGGTGACGTTATACTTGAGCTGAAATAGCATGCGGTGTTCGGGGCCGCCGTCGACTTTCGCTCTGACCAATAAATCATCGGTGGCATATCCGAGCCGGGTAGCTTGAAAAACCACTTCTTCAATCTCGGCAGTCGGGATGCATGGCACGCGGCCTTGGGTAATCATCGTGACCAAAAAAGCGGCTTGGACGTGGCCCTCAAAGGTGCCACCGCCACTTCCTCTTGAAAACACGCTGCTAGTATCTGGCATTAGTAAAAATCGTTTTTTATAAAAGAATAGCGCAATTATTCCGCGGTTGTGGAGTGTTTATTTACACGTTTGCACTAGCGCCGACACGCTGAGCGTGGCCGTGGCTGCGGTCGTCTCGTTATCGTTGTTGATGCAGACATAGAGGCGGCGCGTACCAGGAGCAACGGCAATTTCGCGCGTTTCGGCGCAGATGTTTTTGCCTTGCCGGTAACAGGGCTGGTTAGTGATGGAGCCGTGGGTATCAAGGAATTGTTGGGCAGCGGCCTCGTCCGGCACGATGTACCAGTGACATTTGGTGCTGGCTGGGGGAGCCCCGACGGGTTGCTGGGCAAGGGACTGCGCGCCGGTGGCCAGCAAGCCAGTTACGGTCGTTGCGGGGCTGAAATAGGCGGCTCCCAGGGCCATTGCGGTACTCCAGCTGATGGGTGGCTGGCCCTCGTCCCGAATGTCGAGCCGGTACACAACGCCGACCGTATTGAGCGGCAAGTCAACAGAAAATACCTGCCGGCTACTTCCAGAATTGTAGTACGAATGCAGTTTGCCCGTGCTCAGGGGCAAGGCTTCTTTGTAGTCATAGCGGCAAGTAATCAAGTGGCCGTCCTCGGCCCAGGTCTTAAAATCTGCTTGCTTTTGACCGCTAACGTAGGTGCCTAGGAAGTTGATTCGGCTGCTCTCATACCAACCGGTGCATAAGCCCTGGGGCACGTCGGGTTGTTCGTGGGCGAGCTTGCCTTCCCATTGCTTTTTCCAGGATGGGTAAAAATAGTCCCTGACCAAACCCATCGGTTGTCCCGTGGCACCATGCCGGGCAATGCGGGCAAATGACCAGTCTTCGGGCACTTCGGTGCGCTCCCAATTTCGGTCGAAGTAGGTAGTATCCGGTGCGGGTAACGGTGCTGAGGTTAGTTTTTTGCTTTGGGCGAGCCCAGGGAAGGTAAATGAAAGTAAAAGGGCAGTCAGAGGTAGACGTTTGAGCATAAATTTTGATTACATGGACAGTCAAATCTAATTGACAGGCCGTTCCCATAATGCTGGCAAACGCATATTAATGGAAGTGTTTCAGTTCAAGTACAAGGAATAGAGAACTTTGGCCTGCGTGGCCTGAACGCAAACAGGATTGGGCTGCGGGCGGCGGAAAGGAGCAACGGAGTGCGACCCGCTGCCCGTAGCCCCGTGCGCAGCACACCGATTTCAGCGCACCCAAAAAGCCCCGCTGGTGGTTGCAGCGGGGCTTTTGAGGCATCAAGCGGCCAAGGCTAGCTGTTGAGGTTCGTAGTGCCTGGCGGGTGGCATCTGGCGGGCAGCATGTCTCCGCAGTAAGGTTGTGTACTTACGGCGGCCCCACTCAATGAATCCAGGAGCAGCAGTGGCATCGAATACCCAAATCTGGTGCGGGTTGCGTTTCTGCACGCCGATGATGAGAAACCGGGTAGCTTGCAATACGTCGAGGTAAAGCGCCGCTTGGCGGTCGTAGTCGTACTGCTCGGCGCTGGCCAGGAAGTGCGGCAAGTCGGCGCAACTGGTGGTTTTGAAGTCGATGAGGGTGCGGGTGCGGCCGGCGGGGCTGATTACGAGTAGGTCGGGGCGGACCTTTACTTCTACTCCGGTATCAACGTGAATGGCGGTGTGGCTCAACTCGGCAGTGCCTCGGTAAAGCAAGTCGCGGCAGTAGCGGTGGCGGCGCACCTGGCGGGCCAGGGCTTCGAGCTGCGCCCACGGGCAGCGGTCGGCGGTGCGGGCGTAGGTGCGCGGCTCCAGGGTAGCAGCGTGGAAGGCGGAACCGTAGGCCAGCGCGTCGGGGTTGGGGCGGCGCAGCTGGCCCATTAGCTCGGCTTTGAGGTTGGAAAGGTCCGTGTTGGAAACCTGGGGCAGGGCGCGGTGCTGGGCCTGGGTCAGGTCGGGGTGCTGGGTAAGGCTGAAAAACATGGGGCAATGAAGAATTGGGAATGAGGAATTAGGGCGCTCGCCAGGGCCGCCCGCACCGGTGTGGGGCGGGCGGCCGGGCGCGTCATTAGGCAGCAATGGCCAGGGCTTCGGCCTCGTCGTCGGTGGGAGCTTCATCGGCGGCGGGCACCGTGTAGCCGTACTGGATGCGCATATCGGCTTTGCCTGTGTGGGTTTCGGCGCGCCAGATGGGGAAATCGCGGGCGAAGTCGCGGCGGGCGGCCACCTCGGCCGCATCGGCTGCGGCGTAGCTAAACTGCGCTATGTAGTAGGTAGCCGTTTTACCATCTTTCGTGGTTTGCTTCTTTTCGGCGGCGACCGTGACGCGCACATCGGCCAGGGTGAGGTCGTCGTAAAACAGCGGCTCAATGAGGCGGTATAGGTTTTCGACGCTGTAGCCGTGGAACAGTACGGCACAGACCGCACCCTTTTCATCGGCAAAAAACAGCTCGGCCCACAGCTTGCGGCCCATGTTCAGAATATCATCTTGAAACACGCGCCAGGCCAACGGCACAAAGGAGATAGAAGCCCCGAGCGGCACAGTGCCGTTGATGTTGAACTGGCCGGCTTTGGCATCGAAGCGCACTTGGCGCGGGTGGCCGGGCAGGTAGCGGAACGCGGGCACCTGGGCGACTTCGCCGGTGGCTTCATCGAGCTTATCGAGCAAGTAGGCTGGGCGCGGCGCGGCGGCCACAATGGACATAACGGGGGCGGGAGCAACGGCCGGGGCTGCAATTGCGGTGGTGGTTTTGGCGGCTTTGGTGGCGGTTGACATACTGGTAACTGGTTGGAATTGGAAAAAGTGGGGCCTGTTGGCGGCCGGCCCCTGCGCCGTATTGGACTATTTGAATTGCTTGTCGTGGCACAGGATGGCACGGCCCACGATGGCATCGACACCGCGCGCGGCGGGCTGGTGCTGGTGCCAGACGTAGGTGGCCAGCAGGTTGAGGCAGGCCGGGGTGCGGAACTTGCCTTCGTCGTCGATAATGAGAATCAGTTCATCGGTGACGCGCACCACGTCGACCAGCTGGCAGTCGAGCAGCTGGTACAATTCGGCCAGCTTGAAGCTTTTGCCATTGCCGGGGCTAACCGGTTGGGGCGCGGCGCTGTGCGGGTCGAGCAGTTGGGGCTGGTAGGTAACGGTAGTCTTTGGCATGAATAAGGCTCCTTAGCGGGGCCGCCCGAAGGGGCAGCCCCTGGTGAAAGAATTAGGAATAGCGGCCGGCCTGCAACAGCAAGCCTAGCGGGGTGGTACCGGCCAGCGACGGGCGCGGCGCGGGTGCCGGACGGGTGGCGGCCCGATGGGCGAACCAGGCCGAGAAGTAGGTGGCGCGGGCCTCCTCAAGCGCGGCCCACCACGGGCCGACGGTGCTGCACTCCTCGAAAGGGGCGGCCAGCCAAGCGGCGCGGGCCGCGGCCAGGGCGGCAGTAGCAGACTCCAACGCGGCGGTGGTGGGCGGCAAGGCCGCCCCCACCTGAACGATGGGGGCAGCGACACTAACCACGGGCCAGGGCAACCGGGCAACCGGCGTACTCATCCTCGGCCTTCAATACCTCCCACAGGGCCACAAAAGCATAGCCTGGGGCTGCGGCTCGCATGGCGCGAAAGGCCAGACGCAGCGCCTGAAACGGGCAAGGCGATGAGCCCGCGAACCCACCGGAAGGCTGACAAGCCGGGCGCTCGGCCAGGCTGAGCATGACGTGCCAGGTGGTGCCGCCCTTGCCATAGGTAGCGGCAGACTGCGAAACATAGATGCCCGAGAAGGAACACAGGGCGGGGCCTTTCCAGGCGGCAGCGGCGAGCTGCAAAAGTTGGTTGGGTTGCATGGCTGTATGTGTTAGCCGTGGGTGCCCCGCGCCGTAGGCCTCCGGGTAGGGCGGGCAGTCGGGCCTCTCCCGACTTGATACTCAAAGATACAAACTATGGCTACTAAATACAAGCAATAGTTTGCAAATAAAGACTTGTTTTACAAATTATTTCTACATAACTTAGGGTATGGAAAATGAGAAAAAGGTGGTGGCGGTAGTAGGTAGCCGGGGCGTGAAAAGCTGCGCCGCGCTGCTGGCCCGGCTGGCGGAACTGAGCCCGGCGGAAGTAGTGAGCGGCGGTGCGGCCGGCGTGGACGCGCTGGCCGCCACCTGGGCCAGGACGCACGGCGTGCCGCTGACGGAACTGCGGCCCGACTATGCCACCCACGGCCCCACGGCCGCGCCCCATGTGCGCAACGCCGAAATAGTGCGCCGGGCCAGCCTGGTGCTGGTAGTGTGGGACGGGCGCAGCAAGGGGACCCTAAGCGCCCTGAAAGCCGCCCGCCGCCTGGGCCGCCGCTGCGAGCTGCTGCCCCTGGACTAGCCCCGCCCTGGCTGCCGGGCAGCACCGAGCACCGGCACCTGAACAAACCCTATATGCCGCGGCCAGGGGGCTGGGGGCCGGCCTTGAGGCCCCCAATAGATTCTCCGCGAAGCGGGCCTTATGAGGGGGTAGCGGCCGACCAACGGGAGGCGGCGGAGCCTGAGGAAGATGACCGGGCGTTAGCCGGGGCATGATGGCGGGGGCTTGGGGCACTCCCCAATAAAACCCTCCGCGAAGCGGGCCTTATTCGTTGGCCTGCGTGGCCTGAACGCAAATAGTACGGCGCGGGCGGCGGGCTTTTTTCGGCCCGTGGCCTGCACCTTATTGTGGGGGAGCGGACGGGCGGTGCAGGGCCTTTTTCCGGCCCTGTGCGGCACGGGAGCGGGGAGAGAGACGGGCGACCAACGGGAGCCGGGCACGTGCGGTGGATTTGCGGTAGCGGAGGCCGGCCGAACGCAGCGACCGGAGCCACAGCAAGCGGAGGGAGGCGCGACGATAGGAGCAACGACCGGAGCGCCGCGTTGGCGGAGGAAGCGCAGTGAGGTGGGCCGGAGCGCAGGGCGTTGTCGCACCAGCAGCACCTGAATCGGGCGGATGCGGCAAGGATGGGAAGGGCGCGACCGAAGGGAGCGGTGCGCAGCACGGGAGCGTCAGCGGACCCCTGGACAGCCTGGCCCCGGCCCGCAGCAAAGCGGAGGGCCGGGGAGCCGCCCAAATCGGCCAGCTACTACGACGTTCTGCAAATTTTGATTCACAAAGAAGGGCCACTCGCACCTGGTCTTAAATTATTGTTTGCAACTTGCGGCTTCATCCGGAGACAATGGGCGAACTGGCCCCGTGTACCCGTATTCAGCCAGAAATCATGAGCGAAGAAATTGCCGCAATCGAGGAACAGGAGCAAGTGGGTGACCGGCTGGTGGCGCTGATGAATTCGCGGAATCTGACGGCGTACCAATTTGCTAAGACGTTGGGTTACGAGGGGCCGCAGAAGCTATACAAGCTGTTACAGAACAAGTCGAAACCCGGCTACGAGACGCTGATGGATGTGCTCAACCATTACCCCACCTTGCGGGCAGAGTGGCTGATGCGGGGCCTCGGGCCGATGTTTATGGAGGGCGACGCGCCAGCCGTCGGCGCAGCTGCGACTACCCTGGGGCTGGCGGGCACCAAGCGGCCAGGTGGTAAGAAACTGGTGCTGCCGGAGCCACCGGCGCCGGGCGGTGCTTACGAGTCGGTGCGGGTGTTGGGTGGGGTGGCTTACGTGGCGGTGCAGTTTCCGTTTGCGGCGGGGAAGCCGGCGTTTCAAGGGCGGCTGGGGGCTGAGCTAACGACGGCGCAGGGGCGCGAGGCGGCCCGGCTGTGCGCGCTGAACGTACTGGCGCAGGTGGAGAAATACGTCGGGCTGGGCCAGGTGCTGGGGCTCAACCGCATCGAGGCGCAGCTGGTGACGGCCGAGGGCTGGGACGAATTTCCGGCGGTGCTGGATGCGGCGTCGGAGCTGTTTTTGGAGGCGTTGGGGCCGGAGGTGGGCCGGCACGCCCGCGCCCTGGGCGGGGTGGAGCGGTTACCGCTGAATGTGCCGGTGGCGCTCACGGCCAGCTTTACCCTGCGGCCGGGAGGGTAGCCGGTCGTGCCTGAAACGGACTGTTCGGCCGTTTCTACCGGTTTTTGCGCTGGCTTTCGCGGGCGCTGAACCGGTGCTTTGTCGTTGAAAATGTGGGGCTCCAAATGGCCCCGCGACAACGACTATGCGAACCATCGAATTTCTGATTTTGCATTGCACGGCCGGCAGCCAGGCCTGGACGACGCGGGAGCTGCAGGCCTTCTTCATGCGCCCGGTGGCCGAGGGCGGGCGCGGTTGGAGCCGCGGCGGCTACCACTGGCTCGTCGAGGCCGATGGAAAAGCCGTGCGGCTGTATAGCGACGCGCTGGTAACCAACGGCACGTATCCTTACTCCGGGTTGGGCATCAAGGTGTCGAACAGCAATACGGTGCATATCTGCTACACCGGGGGCGTGGGCGCGCTGATGCAGGCGGTCGACAACCGCACCGCCGCGCAGCGCATGGCGTTGGCTAAGCTGGTGCGCGACTACGTGGCGGCTTATCCCAACCTGCGGGTACTGGGCCATAACCAGGTGCGCGAGAAAGCCTGCCCGGCCTACTGGGTGCCGGACTTCTGCCGAGAAATTGGTGTTCCTGAGCGGCGTGTATGGACAGGCAACCCGTTCGGATTTGCGGTGCCGGCGGCAGTTGCTCACGTATCCAATCCAACCTTGTGATGGACGTGTTTCAGTGGGTGCTCGGGGCCACGGTGGCCATCATTGCGTTCTTTCTGCGGGCATTCTACGAGGAAGTGCGCGAGTTGCGGGCCAAGCAGATTGAGGAGCAGGTGAAGCTGGCGAATGCGCAACAGAGCATCGCGGAGATGAAGGCCAACTGGAAGAATGACATCGCGCAGCTGGAGGCCAAAATCGACGTGAAGCTGCAGTACATCAACGACTCGCTGCGGCGAATTGAGGCATTGTTCATGGCCGACCACAACCGGCGGCCGCCGTAGCGGAGTCTTCAATAAACCTCGCCAGCATTGTCTGGAAGCGAATAACGCAGCTATTTCTTCACCATAACTCATTATTACATGCAACCAACCGACTCCCTCGGGATGCTGCAGCGCCTGCAGGCTCCGACCCCCAAGTTTTTTACCCTGCTGCGGCGCGTGGGCCTGGTCCTGGCCGGCGTGGGCGCGGCCATCGTGGCCAGTCCGGTGGCACTGCCAGCGGCCTTGGCGGCGGTCGGGGGCTACCTGATTACGGCCGGGGCCGTGGCCGCTGCCGTGAGCCAGCTCACGACGCGGTCAGAGCCGTGAGTATTTGACAATTTCCATCTTCCAATTGAATCTTCTACTCTTACACATCTTCCAAACATGGCTACTTTAACTGCCTATCAACTTCAACACCGCCGGCGCATGAAGCGGGCTATTAAACTGCGCGCCGCTGCGGACCGCAAAGCCCGGCGCTATGTGATACTCCTGCAAACGGCAATAGCTGCCGGCGATGCTGCTGCGCTCGTGTGCAACGAGCTGAACCAGGTGTACAATCAGGACATCAGCACTGAAACTATTCTGATGCATACGGCCCTGGAAAATGCCTTTCAAGAGACGGTTCAGAATATGCTGGCCGACAGCGTCCCCGGCGAGGAAGAATTGCTACTGGTGCCGGTTCCCGATGCCAACGGCGGGGCGGCGCTGCCAGCTAACACATTACTCGACTAAGGGCAGCCGGCAGAGTCGCCGATGTAGTGAACAGAAAAGCCAGCTCCTTCAGTAGGGGCTGGCTTTTTTGCGGCTGCACGGCCTGTAAAATATTCAGCTCTTCCAGAGAGAAAGACGCTTTATTTTACAAGAATTTTGAAAACATGCTCTCATTTCTATGGCCGTACACGCATCTTGGAAACAGCAAAGAATAAAGGCAGTTGAAGAGGTAAAGAACCTTTATTTCTATGACAGGGGCACGCAAAACATCAGCTACAAACAAGTTGCATTGCGTCAGGTGACGGGCAGTACTTATTTTGGCGCTTATGTGGGGTGGACCTGGCAGGAAATGCGAAACCGTCCAAAGCGTGATTTTGTAACGGAAACCAACTGCGATGAGCTAATTGATAATCCGAAAGCGAATGGAGTGGATGAAGTTCTGTATGAACAATTCGGCGACGAATATTTCATCAGTAACGGCCAACACCGGACCTGCATAGCCAAATTCATGGGCAGGGAATCGGTGTTCGTGCAGGTACACGAGCATCCTTTTGACAACGGTTTATTCACTCTTTTTCAGCAGCTACAACAGCATGGAATAAGTGTTGAGCTAACGCCATTTCCACAGCTTTCAAGCCTTAGCAAACCCATTTGGCAGCTTTCTGTGAAGGGGACCGTCGTCACAATTTACGGAAGGCATGACATCGCATCTTTCCTCGCTTACTATGAGCATCTGAAGCCAACTATGCTGGAAAAAGTGTCGCTACGATTGAACAAGTCTTTCGTGCCTGCCGACTGGTCTATGCATTGGAACCCTGATAAGGTTAGTAGTGACTTGCGAAAGGCTTTGCTTCAGTATAAAACGCGGGGCCTGCGGTAGGTAGCCACGCCGCTCTTGATGCCGATATGGTGGCCGATTCAGACCATTGATGCGGTGCGGGATGCAGCATAAATCAGAAAAGCCCGCCGGCAAGCTGCCGGCGGGCTTTTCTGTGCGATTGGAATTAAGCCAAGTCTTGTACGCGGGCTTCGGGGGCTTCGCGTAGCACGACTTGAAGACCATGGTCGCGGGCATGAGCGGTGGTATACTTTTCACTGCGGCCGATGATTTCACCATTGGCGGCGACGTGATTAAAGCCATACTGGCCAGCCGCAAAAAAAGAATCGAAGCGGTTGGGCTGGCAGTTGGCCTGCACGGAGCGGATGCCGTTTTCGCAGCTGGCTTTGGTAGTGTAACCCTCGCCGGACTGGACTATCTCACCATTGTCTGCACGAAGATGATACCAGTACTGGCCACTGGTAAGGGAAATTTGAAAGGTTGCCATTGGAGTTAACGAAATGGGTGATGACGGGTGTGAGTAACTGCGCCCGCCCGGCAGAACGGGCCGGTAAATTAAGTTACCGGCACATGCATAATCATTGCACCGGTGTGGTAAGCCAGATGAAGTGAGGCGCGGCTTCCTCTGTAGGCAGCCGGCAGTTGGCGGGGATACCCGCAAAAGTCGCGAACTTTGCTTTGTCCTCGTCCGGTTAACTTTTATGCAAGCCACGCTTTATTTGCCGCAACATCAACCAGCAGCCGTCTCCACCGACGGGTTGGCCCTGCCCGATGCGGCCACCGGCTTTGCGCGGGTACCTGATAGAGTGCCGGGGCTATTGGGGTGCGCGCCGGAACTGGTGGATGTGCTGGCCAGCGGGCCTGATTTCGTGGCCTACTCCGTGTTTGACTATGAAGGGCCGACCAACCACACGGCTATGGCAGCAGTAGCTGAGGTGTCGGGGGTGCAGTTTGACCCCGATGCTGAAGACGAGCGGCTGTGTGGACCGGTGCTGGTAATTACAAGCCACTGAGCACGTGAAGGGTGAATTCGATGCTGATATTAACGTGGGTTGTGCTGGTATCTAAGCCGGAACCCCGGCGTCTTAAGCTCGAATTCAGCCATTACAGGTGCGCCCTCGCGTTCCATTCTTAGCTTAGGAGTGTTTTGTTGCAGTTGGTTGTGTAAGTGGTCAATGGGGTTGGCCTCATCGATTGAAACACGCGCCGAGTTGGCCAGGAGTTGTGGCCAGGACCCCCACGCCGCACGCTCGTCCTGTGCAACATCGGTAAAGTGGATGCTGTGACGACCAATCACAAAGTAGCGGATGGTATTAATGCGCTTCACGGCGGGAGCGTGCCGGGTTATTTGCAGGGCGCTCAGCTTCGTTTTGTCGTCATTTTGCTGCGTCCATTCCAGTACCGTGTTCAACCACTTCAGCGCGTTTTTGGTGAGGTTTGAAGCAACGCTGGCGCGCTTTTGCATAGACTGCCCAAACGGTGTTTGCCACTTGAGTTGAAACAACCCTAAAGTGCCCGTCGACTTATCAAATACAATGGCGTCAATGTCCGTACCTCGGATTTTAATTTCGCTTGGGACGCGCACGAAACGGTCGTCGGTGAAAAAATGACTAAAAATCATCTGGCGAAACCGGTCCTCCCGAAAATTTACCGCCTTGTCGTGGTCGGTTTTACAAGTGCGGTATAGCTCGTGGTTAAGGAATTGGAAGGGGTTGTTGAGGCAGCCAGCAGCGGAGCGCAGTAATTGCTGTTGGGAAATTTGCACAAATGGTGGCGGTGCCACCGAGGCAATAGCCAGATAGTTTTCGTAGTTATGCTCGTCGAGAGTAACGCGGGTCAGCATCCGGGCGGCCTCTTCCCGGGTACGACCTAAATGACGCGCTAACTCGGCTGCAACTGCTTCCCGGCTGCTAAACACGGAAATAATATTCCGCACATCCGTGCCGCCAAATTTCTGCTGCGCCGCACCACAATAGTTGAAATGCATTACTGCCAGGCCGGCCAAATACTCTATCATTCGCACGTATTCCGCGTAGGGTATCGAGTCGAAAAGGTCAGCCGGGCCGAAGTCGTCGTGAAACTGCAGGCAATTCACATGATTAGCACCCTGCCGAGCATAGTACCCAGCAACCCTGTCGGTGGGCTGGTACTGAAAATTTAATCCATCGGGACGACGGACAGAAGTAAAAATTCTTTTTTCCACCACAGCGGCTTCGGCTTTGTCAGTCGCGTTATGCGTTGCAATTTGCTTGTTGAGCAACGAATTCCGAACAAAGCGTAAATCGAGGAGGTCAAAAGCTTCGGCGTTGGTGTAAGGGTTTTCGAATGAAAACACAAACTCGTTTTCTGACACCTTTCGCAACTGCGCCAGCCCTGATTTGCACCATGATATTACTTGTCGGCATCTGGCCAGTTTGCCCGTGGCGTGAATGACAGCATCAGCCCAAGCGGTGATTTCGTCGCTGGAGAGCAAAATCGGTTGGAAATCATTTTGCCTGATTTTAGAATACCAGGCTCTGAGCAGTGGGGGCCACCCGTACTGATGAGCGGTTTCAAAGAAATCGGTGTACCCGGGCGAAAATTGGTTGCTTGTGCGCAGCGTTAAGAACACGATGTCTATTTCGCGCACGATGTTGGTAACGGCACTGCCGGCCGGCCCCTCGATTTCCGAAAACTTGGCGAATTCAAAATCAAGTATTGCTTCTAATTCCTCTACAGGTTCAGGCATAATACATCAGACTTGAAAGGACGAACTATGCGAGCTGCCTGGGAAGTGGTAATTCGCAAGGCAGTTATTTTCGGTTGCGCGTCTGGAGCGGAGCGGCCAGGCCCACGCGTTCCACAGACTGGAAACCGCCGGTTTTGGTGAACTTCATGGTGTGGTTGAAGTTGCGCATAGAGTCGGAGGGGTTGAGGGCCGTGAAATTGAGCGTGGCGAGGGTATCGCGGGGCATGGCGGCCGAGATAATTACCTGACTTTCGATAAGGCCCGTTGCGGAATTGAGCTGCCTTGCCAGGGCGTGTACCACGACTTGGCTAACGGGCAGATGGGCCTGAATTTCGCGGGCGACGCGAAGCAGACAGCCACACACGTAGTCCTGGTACAGCTCGTTGAATTTGCTGATGGGCAACTGCTTGCGGGAGAGCTTGCCGCTGGCCAGCTGAGAAACTACAAAATCGGGAATGACTTCGGCCGTGTTTACGTGCACATCGACTTCGATGTGGTCGGCGGTAAAAGTGAATTCGAGGTGAGAGCCAAGTGTGCTGATGCCTTCAAAAGGCGTGAACACCTCCAGCACCTGCTGGTAGACGTCGGAATCTTTGGCCAGGACCTGGCGGGTGAGGTCCTGGCGCTCGTGCCACTCGGTGAGCTGGCGGGCGTGGTCGGCCTGGCGCTCGGTGGTCAACTGGTGGTCGCGCTGGCGTGCGGCGGCTACGGCTTCTTCGAGCCGTTGGATTTTAGCAGGGCCGCGCTTGAACAGGCGGTCGAAGAAACCCGGCTGGTAAGAATCCAGGGCCGTTTGGGCGGCGCGTTCGTGCTCCGTGCCGAGGACGGGGGCGGTGGGCGCGGATTCGCGCTGCATGGCAGGCCAGTTGAGCGGGTCGCTGCAGTCGTGGTGCACCGACTTGATAACACTCAGGTACTCCTCGTAAGCGGCAACGGCCTGGGCGGCGCTGGTTACAGCTTGTTCTTTTTGCAGCTGCTTGAAATCCTGGGCGGCCACGCGGGCGCGGCGCTGCTGGTTGCGCTCGATGCGCCGGGCGGCGGCGGCGAAGGAGCGGACGTTTCCTTTCCAACTCATAAAGCAGGATGCTTGGACGGTGGGTTTGTGGTGGGGTAGGCAGCGCGGGCGGGCTACATTTCCAACTCTTCAGCTTCAAACTCAGTAGGCGCGTTTTCCATCTGGAATTTCTCCCACTCGGCGCGGTCAATAGTATTGTTGGCTAAGGCCTGCTCGATGGCCAGGCTTTCACGGTACTCGCGGGCAGCGGCGGCGAGGGTCCACTTTGTATCGATGCCGAGGCGCTCTATTTCGGTGCGAATCTGGGCCAGGTCGACGCGGAAGAATTCTTTGCGCGGGTTGGCTTTGTTGACTTGATTGCGCAGGAAGTGCTTGTGTAGGTCGCGCTCCAGGGCCGGGGCATCATTGCTGAACAGCAGCGCATGTACATCAAACTCGAACGGTACAGAGGCGTCGCCCAACTCGCGCACCCGGTCGAGGGGTTCGAGGCGGCGGGTCATGCCGATTTTGAACACGTGCTCGCCGAAGGAGCCGACGTTGGAGATGATGTAGACGTGCCCCGACTTGGTTTGCTGGGCCATCGACAGGGCCCGCTGATTTTTATCCTGGGCAACCTGTAATCGGGCTTCCAGCTCACGAAGTTGGGCCTCAAAGGCAGCGCGCTGCTCGTCGGAAGCTTTGGCGGCTTGCTGCTGCACCTTTTCAATGCTGCGCTGAATGGTGTCTTCCTGCTTGGCCGCGTCGCGCTGGGCTTTCTCGAAGTCGCGGCGGGCCTTTTCCTCTTCGCGGATTTGCTCTTTGATGAGGCGCTGCTCCTCGCGTTCCTTCATTTTTAGTTCCTGAGCCACGGTAAACCAGCGTAATTCATCGAGCCGGGCTTGCAGGTATTCGGAGGTGATGCGGGCATCTTTGAAAGGCTTGCCGAGGTTGTTGACCAGGGCGTAGGCATCCTTGATTTGCTGGGACAGCGTACCGAAATTGTCGTGCTTGGCGGCGGCCAGAACAGTATCGACCTTGCCGTTGAAAGCGTCGGTGACAAAGTTGACGGCAGTTATTTTGCGCACAGCTTCAACATAATCACATTTGGCGGCGGTGGCAGTTCGTACCATTAGACGGGTGCGTTCGCGGGCTTTTTTCAGTTCCGCGCCGGCTTCCGTGTGGCCAAAATCGGCGGCCAACTCATCGAGTATGGTATAGGAGGGTACCAGATATTGGTCGCCGTAGCCGGTGATGACATTTTTGAGGGCCTGGATGGTTTTTTCCAGGCCGGCGGCATTGCGGGCGGCGGTCAGGGCCTCGCCGGCAATTTCCTCGGCCCGCTGGTCGGCGGTGGCCACAATGCGGGCGGCTTCACGGGTGGCTTCCAGCAACACGCCCTCGGCCTGGGTTTGCAGGGTGCGGGCTCTGATGCCGGCTTGGTCGCGGATGTCTTTTCCCTCAGCTTTGGCCTGTTGCAACTCGGCAGTGGCCGCAGCGCGAAGGTCGGCGGCTTCACGTTGGGCGCGGGTAAGCAAGGTAGCGGCCTCGTTGTCGGCGGCTGTGCGCACCTGACGGGCGTGCTGTTCGGCATCGAGAATGGTGCGGTACTGACTGAGTTGCGCTACCTCTTGTTGCAATTGGTTTTCGCGAGTGGCTGCTTCGGCGGCCTGCTGTGCAGCGGAGGTTTGAGCATGGTCAAGGGCAGTAGCTTTGGCCTTGGTTTTCTGTGACTGCAAAACCAGTAGAATGAGGACAATGAGCAGCAGAATGAGTAGAAATTCAGTCATGGGCAGGCGTTTAGGGAATCAAAGTGACCCAAAAGTAATGGCCTGGTTGGGTTCGTTTTAGTTAAAGCGGAAAAATTAAAAGCAGCGGGGTGAACTATTGCTCCAGGAGGCGGATGAGCAGGCCATTGAGGTCGCGCAGGGTGGCGACATGCTCACCGGCATGGGTATCTTCCGGTGGACGCACAGCGACGGCTCCGTGGGCCAAAGCGTGGTCGAATAGAGCTGACACGTCAGCAGTGACGATGTCAAGGTGAAAAGCCGGCGGGTCGGATAGGAAGGAATTGCGGCGGCGCGTACCAAATATTTCATGGGCATCGTCGTGAGCCACGAAGCACAGCCGATGGCCAGCCACATCGAGGCAGGCGGCGGTGGCGTTGGGGGTTAGCGTGGCGGGCAGGCCGAATACCTGACGGTACCACTCGCAGGTCTGCCACACATTCGGCACATGGATGGTCAGGTCTTGTAATTTACCGGGCATGGCTATTGGGCATAGGTTAAGGAAACACGGGACGGGCAAAGGGCTAACCAAACGCCCGCGTCTCGCGTCGGTAATTCAGCACTGATAAGAAAACACAGCCGACTGCCGCCCCGGCCAGAACGGGGGGTGGGCTGAAGCTCCGACACCGGACTGCACGGTGGTAAGGGCTAGGTGGCCGGCGTGGCAGGTCGGCTGTTAGGGGGCCAGGTAGGCCAGCCGGGGGCCGCCCTTCTGTATCATCTGTATGAGCACAACGACGCCGGGAACAGACGAGATGACGACGATAGGTAGCCAGGAACTTCATGTCCCGGAGGCTCAAGTAGAGGAAACGGGCTAGTTGCTCCGGGGTGGGGTCGGCGCGGTAACAGCCGTAGCGAGCAGCCTGCTCGTCGTTGAGAAATTTCATGGGCATGAGTCGGGGATAAGGCAGGAAGTAGAGAAGGTGCCGAAACCTACCGGCAAGTTATCCGTTATAATTAATGAGTGACCAGTCATTCACTATGCCTAACAGAATATTCCATGCTTCGTTCTGAACAAAAAGTCGCTTTGGTACCGGCGCGGCCGCAAGTGTAGGGTTGCCCACCGCGAAAGCCTTTGCGCTGGAGGGGCACGGGTGATGTTGGCCGACCTGAACGTGGAGGCTGATGAGCGAGCAGCAGCCGATGAAACACTACGCGGCGACTGAAGTAGCCGCGGCCGTACTGTGGCTCTGCTCTGATGCTGCCTCTATCATCACCGGGGCAATGCTACCCACCGATGACGGCCACTCGGCCGGGATGCACGCTTGAGTAGCCGTTGACAACCGACCACTGCAGTGGCCGCTTTTTCTCTTACTGTTTTCCCGTCCTGTGATGGCCAGTCTGTTAGAACTTGCAACGAAAGCCCTCGAAACGGTGGTGCGGCTAGTGCCCGACCGGGACCCGGACGACTTGCGCATGGCTTCCCGCTGCCTGGGCCAGCCCGTGGCGCGGGTCGATGGCCGCCTGAAGGTCACCGGCACCGCACCTTTTACCGCGGAAACAGCCCTCCCCCAGTTGACACACGCCGCCGTGGTGCATAGCACCGTTGCCAAGGGCACTATCACATATTTAGATACGGCTGCGGCTGCCGCCGCGCCGGGCGTACTGGCCGTGCTCACGTACCAGAACGCGCCCAAGCTCAAACCCGCCAAACTGGCGTTTGCGGCCAGCCTGCTCAACCCGCTCGCGGCGGCGGCTACCACGCAACCCATCATGCAAAGCCCCGCCGTGCGCTGGAACGGAGAAATAGTGGCCCTCGTCGTGGCCGAAACACCGGAGCAAGCCGCGGCTGCCGCAGCGTTGGTGCAGGTGGAGTACGCGGCCGAAACGCCGGCCCTGGTCCTAGCGGCCCATAAAGACCGGGCCTTTACCCCTAGCCAAGTCGCCCTTCACCCCGCTGAACTCAGCGTGGGCGATGCCGACCGAGCATTAGCTACCGCCGCCGTGCAAATCGACCAGGTGTATACGACGCCGGCCGAGAGTTGCAATTCGCTGGAGCCCCACGCCACCGTCGCCGTCTGGCACGGACCGGACCAGTTGACCGTGTACGACACGACGCAATACCCCTCGGGCACCCGCGACGCGCTGGCGGAAGCTTTTCAGCTAA
>CAXTFI010000003.1:0-64295 GCA_964243255.1 uncultured Hymenobacter sp. | reverse complement strand
CCCGACGCCGCGGCGCCGCTGCTCAGCATTTGCGTGCCCACCTACCACCGGCCCGAGCTGCTGGCCAGGGCTTTGCGCTCGGTGGGCCCGCTGCCGCCCGACGTGGAAGTATTAGTATCGGACAACTCGACGGCCAATGACTGGTGCGGCCGGGTGGCGCGCTTTGGGCTGCGCCACCAGCCGGCCGGGCAGTGGCGCTACTACCGCAACGCCCCCGGCCGCAGTGCCGCCGACAACTTTGTGCTTTGCGTGCAGCGGGCCAGGGGCCACTACCTGTACCACTTGCACGACGACGATTTTTTGCGGCCCGGCGGGCTGGCCCGGCTGGTGGCCGAGCTGCGCGCGGCGCGCGGCCAGCACGAGGTGTTGCTGTTTGGGGTAGATGTGGTGGACGCGCACCGGCGGGTGCTGCGCCAGCAGTACCCGGCGCGCCGGCGCTGGCTTTCGCCCCGGCAGGCCCTCACGCAGGTGCTCACCAACTCGTCGTGGGTGCGCATTCCGGCGCTGGTGGCCAGCCGCGCCGTGTACACGGCCACCCCCCCCGACCCCACCCAGGAAACAACGGAAGACACCGACCTGTGGGCGCGCCTCTTCAGCCAGTGGGGCGTGCAGCTGGTGCCGGCCTGCATAGCGGCCTACACGGTGCACGAGGCGGCGCTCACCACCGGCATGTTCAACGAGCATACGGTGGAGCTGCTGCTGCGCATTTTTGCCAAAACCCAGGCCCAGGGCCTGCTGCCGGCCCCCCGGCTGCGCCGGGCGCAGGCGCGGTTCTTCAACCAGTTTGTGCTGGCGGGCACCTACCGCTCGCTGCGCCAGGGCCACTACGCCGCCGCCCGCCGCGTGCTGCAGCTGCTCGAGCTGCCGGCCCTGCGGGGGCTGCCCCAGCCCTTGCGCTGGCTGCCTATGCGGCTGGCTTTCAAGGCGATTACCGGCCTGGCTACGTTGGCACCAGGCGCGCCTGCCCCCGCGCCAGCAGGCGCTTAGCCAGCACCCACACGCGGGGCAGCTTGGTGGCCAGCGCCCGCAGGCGCGGGTACGACCAGCGCGACCCCACCACGCCCAGGTACTGCCCCAGGTAGGTGCCAAACCCGGCCAGCGGCACCCGCCAGAACCGCGAGTGCGGCCGCAACGCCCGGCGGCACAGCACCGGAATACCCTGCAGCTTTTCGCTGGGCAGGTGCCAGATGGGGAGCTGCGCATCGGCGGCCTGCACGTTGGTGTAGCGGTGCGAGGTCCAGAGGCGCCGAATAAACGGGCTGGCCGCCACCCAGGGGCGCGGGTGGTGGTTGAGCACCAGGTTCAGCACGTACTCGTCGTTGTCATAAATGCTTTCCTGGGTGCAAAACCGGGGTGGGGCTGTGGGGTAGGCCTGGCGCAGGTGCTGCCAGGTGGCCCGCAGCTCGGCCACCAGCCGGGCCAGCCCGGCGCGGCTGCCACCCACCACTTCGCCCCCCCAAAAAGTGGGCACGGCGGCCGGGTAGTCGGGGTAAATTTCGCGGTACAGCTGGCCCATGTCGCGCCGGCTCAGGCCCTCAATCTTGGTGTCGGGGGTGGTGTCGGCCAGCACGTTGAGCAGCAGCAGGCCGGGGCCAGTGGCCAGCACCTGGGGCAGCGCGGGGGCCGGGCGCGTCCACACGCAGTCCGAGTCGAGCAGCAGGCTGCAGGGGGCGGCGCCGGGGGCCGCCAGCGCCTGCAGCACCTCCAGCTTATAAAAGGCGTTGCGAAAATCGGTGGAAGCCCCCGCCAGCGGCTGAAACTCGGTGAATGGCAGCGGCCGCACCTGCACGCCCAGCTCGCGCAAAAACGCCCGGTAGTCTACCCGGCGCCCCACCACGGGGGCCGCATCGTTGGTATACAGCAGGTGCCGGGCCGTGGGGTTGCAGCGGCGCGAAGAGGCAAAAAACACCACCACGCACTGCCAGTAAATACGCCGCCGGTGGTCGGCCTTCACATCCAGCAGCTGCGCGTAGCGCGAGGCGGGATGCCGGGCGTCATCCACGCAAATACTCGTGACAATATCCATGAGCTCACTGGTTAATTGGCGGATGGAAGGCAGGGACGCGGCAGGCGGCTAGCGGTGTTCGGTCAATACAGGAGCTTATGCAAAGTTGATAAATGAGCTTTCGCGCGGGGTTTCGCGCTGTTTTAGCCGCTTAGCACTGCGTGACACTGCGAAGCACTGCTTGAAAAAACCGGCTGACAAACCGGCGTAAATCAGCAGTAAATCACTTAGTTATGCGTTCGAAACACCGGCTTCACGGGCCGGCCCAGCAGGTAGCCGCCAATGCCCTCTTCGAGGGCGCGGCGGTACACGCCCAGCGCCGCGTGCACGCGGTCCACGGTGTCGTCGACCACGGCGTCGGTGTGGGCGTAGCTGATAACGAAGGAGGGCAGCAGCAGCCCCCGGCGCAGCGTCTCCTGCAAAAACAGGGTTCGAAACGCCTGCGAGGGCTGCCCGTCGGCGTCGCGGGTGCCGTAGGCCAGGCAGCAGGCGGGGCCCAGCACCCGGAAGTAGTCGGCCACGTCGTGGTCGCGGGCGGCACGCTCCAGGCCCTGGCGCAGGCGCTCGCCCTGGGCGTGCAGGTGCGCCACCACGGGCTCGGCGGCGTAGGTGCGCAGCACGGCGCGGGCGGCGGCCAGGGCGTGGGTTTCGGCCCCGTAGGTGGTCGAGAGCAGGAATACGCGCTCGTGGGGGTGGTGCAGGCCGCCGCGCTCCATCAGCTCGCGGCGGCCGCTGAGGGCGGCCAGGGCCAGGCCGTTGGCCAGGGCCTTGCCCCAGGTGCTGAGGTCGGGCCGCACGCCGTAGCGGCCCTGCGCGCCCTGGTTGTGCCAGCGAAAGCCGGTGATAATCTCATCAAAAATGAGTACGCTGCCCGCGCGGTCGCACAGCTGGCGCAGGCCTTCCAGGAAGCCCGGCGCGGGCGGCACGTCCTTCTCCACCTCCAGCAGCAGGCAGGCCACCTGGCCGGGGTGGGCAGCCAGCAGGGCCTCGACGCTGGCCAGGTCGTTGTAGCGAAAGCCCACGGTGAGGGCCCGCACGGCCGCCGGCACGCCCGCCGCCATGGGCGTAGCCCCGATAAACCAGTCGTCGGTGGAGAAAAACGGGTGGTCCTGGCAGATGGCGGCCAGCGGGCGGCCCGTGTAGGCGCGGGCCAGCTTCACGGCGGCCGTGGTGGCGTCGGAGCCGTTCTTGGCAAACTTTACCATGTCGCCGGCCTGGGTGAAGGCCAGGAACTCCTCGGCCGTTTCGAGCTCCAGGCGGGTGGGGCGGCCCAGGTTGGTGCCCAGGGCCAGCTGCTGCTGGGCGGCCGCTACCACGGGCGGGTAGGCGTGGCCCAGCGTGACGGCCCGCAGCCCCATGCCGTACTCAATGAACTCATTATCATCCACATCCCACACCCGGCAGCCCGCGCCCCGCACCAGGCAGGGCGCCATAAACTCGGGAAACTGGTCGTCGCCCTTGGCGTAGGTGTGGGCCCCGCCCGGAATAGCCGCGTGCAGCCGCGCTTGCAGGGCCCGCGAGCCCGCAAAGCTGGCGGGCGTGAGGAGCGGCGCGGCCGGCGGCGCCAGAACGTCAAGCTCTTTCATGAGGAAGGCTTTTTATTAAGTAACACGTTGATTTTCTGTTTATTAAGCTTGGCAGGGAAGCGCGACGCTCGCTTCGTCGGGTTACTAATCTATTGGCAGGAGCGAGCTGCTTCCCTGCGGTCGGCATGACGGTTAAGCGCGTTCCTTAACTTGATGACCAGCTTCCATTACAGCACCAGAAAGTCGCTCAGGATGCCCGTTGCCAGCTCCAGCCCGGCGCTCAGCACGCCCACCATCAGCCCGATGGCGTGGGCCTGCACCTTAATTTCCTGGGCGTAGGTAGGGTTGGTAACGAGCAGCACGTTGGGGGCCAGCTCCACGGCCTCTTCGGGGGCCACTACCGGGTGCGCCGTGCCGGGCATAAACTGCCCCTGCCGGCTGGGGTTGATATCGACCACCGCTTGCAGCAGCGGGTGCAGGCCGGGGTAGGTATGGAGAAAGGCGATGGCCCGCGAGCCCGCGCCCCAGGCCACTACCCGCGCCTGGCGGCGGGTCAGCTCATCCACCACGCCCTGCCACTGGGCCACAATGCGCTGGCCCTCTTCCCAGAAGCCCCGCACGGCGGCGGGCGTGGCCGCGTCGTGCACGGCGGGCGGCGGGGTGGCGGGCACCGGGGCCGGCCGCGCCACCAGGCCCAGGTATTCGCCGTGCCAGCAGGGCGCCACGGCCAGCACCTCAAAGCCGGTGCTCTCAAAAAGCCAGCGCAGCGAGGCGGGCGAAAACCACGAGCGGTGCTCGTTCACGATGTTCCAGACCACTTTTTCGCCGATGTCGTAGAGCGCGTTGGGCACCTCCACGTACACGAGCGGGCGCTGCTGGCCCAGGTTGCGGCGCAGCTGCTGCACAAAAGCGCGGGGGTCGGCCAGCACGTTGAGCATGTGGCGGCAGCTCACCAGGTCGGCGAGCAGGTCGGCGTAGCGCTCGTCGTAGTAGTCGGCAATGAAGGTGGCATCCACGGCCTGCGCGGCGGGCGTGAGGCTGGCCGGCGGCGCGTAGCCGGGGTCGATGCCGGTGCCACTGCCCGCGCCCAGCTCGCAGAGCGTGCGCACAAAGTCGCCGTTGCCGCAGCCAATATCGAGCACGCGGGCCCCGTGCAGGTCGTAGTCGTTAATCAATTGCTGAGCCAGCCCCCGCGTGAAGGCCCGGAACGACGGCGAAAACTCCAGCGAGAAGTCGTTGCGGGCGTGCGTCACCTTGGCCGCCTCGTAGGCCTCGTTGCCCATGTAGTGGCAATGCGGGCAAAAGGTGAGCCGGATATCCGTGGTGGGGGCTTGCCGGGCCGCCTCGGCCGTGGGCCACAAAATGCCCGACTGCGTGGGCACGTGGTGCACCTCGTAGAAGACGATGCCCGCGGTGCCCCCACAGCTAGGGCAGGGGCTGGTGGCCGGGCGGCCAATGGCGGCCGGCGAGCTTGGAGATAATGTACTCATAGCCAAGAAGTTTTGGTATGATATAAGAAGTAGTGCAGTTGCGAGGCCATTTCACAGAATGGGAATGAGGAAGGTGGCGAGTGGTCTGTTAATTTTTAATTCTTCATTTTTAATTCCCAATTCCTCATTCCTAATCAGGCAGTAGCTCAAGCAGGTCGGTGCCCAGCAGGGCGGTGGCCGCCTGGTGCACCTGGGTAAAGGGCAGGCCTGCCCGCTGGGCAATGTGCAGCAGGGTGTGCTGGCCATCGGAGAGGTTGAGCACCCAGAGCAGGGCCAGCTGCCAGGCCGCCCCGTCGAGGCCGCCGCCCACGTTTTTGTAGAGGCCGCGGCGGCCCAGCTGGGGCTCGCCGTAGGGGCTGCGGCTGCGGTAGCGGCGGTTGGCCTCCAGCACGGCCAGCAGCTCCTGCACCAGGTGCAGCGACTCGGCCAGCTGCTCGGGGCGCACCAGGTCGAGGTTGTCGGCCGAGGTGTGGTACTCGGCAAACTCGCCAAACGGGGTGCGCGAAAGGCAGCCCACCGGCAGGTTGAAGCCCGGCGAGCAGTACTGGCGCTCGTCGTAGCCGTAGGGCGAAAACGGCCGCACCGCGTGCGGCACGCCCGCCTCGGCCAGCACCAGGGCCGCCGCCTGGTCGACCACGGCCGTGCCGCGGCGCGACTGCTTGTAGGTGAACGCCCCCGGCCCGGCCAGCAGCGTGAGCACCAGCCCGTGCCGCACCCGCCCCACGGTATCGAAGTGGCGGCTGAGCCAGGTGAGCGCGCCAATGGTGCCGGGCACCAACACGAAGCGGTAGCTGAAGCGGCGCGGCAGGCCGGCCAGGTGCCGGGCCAGGTAGGTAGCCACGGCCACGCCCGAGAGGTTGTCGTTGGCCAGCGAAGGGTGGCAGATGTGGCACGAGAGCAGGATTTCCTCCTCCGTTTCGCCCGGCAGCAGCAGCTCGCCGTAGGTGAGCGCGCCGGGGGCCAGCGTGCTGTCGATGCACACCTCGTAGGTATCGTCGGTGAGGGCCAGCCGCTGGGTGTGGGCCAGGCAAAAGCCCCAGGCCTCGGCGTAGTACGTGGTGCGGTACGGGATGAGGCCGGGCTGCTCGGGCAGCGAATGCAGGTGCTCGTCGAGCTCGGCGCGCGTTACCCAGCGGCGCACCGGCCCGCTGTAGCTCATCAGGTGCAGGTTATTAGCTTGGAAATCAATTACTTTCTCACCCCGCTGGTTTTTCACCCAGGCCTCCCGAATGTTCCACTCGCGGGGCACCTTCCAGTCGAGCACGGGCGTGCCGGTGGGCACCTCGTGCACCTGCAAGCCCGGCAGGTACTCGCCCAGGATGGCCAGCGTCTGGCGCACCCCGTCGCCGGTGATGCTGCGGCAAATCGGAAACAGCCGCCGCACCAACGCGTGCAGCTCCTCCCCTGGCCCGGTGGGCGGGCAAGCAGCAGTGGGCAGCGCGGCGGAGGCAGGGGCAGTAGGGAGCATGGGTTTTTAGCTACTTAATTTATTGGATAATCTTTCTGGTGGGCGCCTCCCCCCCCGGCCCCCTCTCCGAAAAGGAGAGGGGGCACCGTCTCTACGCAGATGTTTGCAGTCGGCTAGCTCCCCCTCTCCTTTTCGGAGAGGGGGCCGGGAGGTGAGGCGCCCACCAGAAAGATTATACACAACACCTTTTAAACCAACATTTTACGCACATAAAACGCCTCCGCATACGGGCAGTCGCCGCCGGCTTGCACGGCGCGCAGGCGGGCCAGCGCCCGGAAGGTTTCGGCATCAAACCAATGCTTGTCGGCCTGGCTGGGGTAGCCGGCCAGCAGCAGCTCCACCTTGCGGGCCAGCTCGGCGGCGGTCAAGGCCACGAAGCAGGGCGGGTTGCCCAGGTCACCGTCGTACTTCGGAATCTCGTATTCCCAGATGAGGTGGTTGCGAAACGTGTTCCAGGTGAGCTCCGACACCAGGCGGTGGTCCTGGTGCAGGTCGTGCTGGTAGTGGGTCAGGATGAGGTCGGGGCGGAAACTCTTAAGGGCTTCAAAATCAGTCTTTAGGGCTTCGTATTGCTGCGCCAGGCGGCCGTCAGCATAGCGGTGCACGGTGATTTCGGCCGCCGGGGCGGCCGGGGCGGCGGCCAAAAAACGGGCCGCGCTGGCTTCGGTTTCGTGGGCGCGGGCGTCGGTAGCGGCCAGCACTACCCAGCGCACGGCCTGCACCTGGCCAGCGGCCAGCAGGCGCAGCAGCGTGCCCCCGGCCCCAATCTCGATGTCGTCGCAGTGCGCGCCCAGGCACAGCACGCGCAGGCCCTGCGCTAGCAGCCCTATTCTTATCATAAAGATAATTCATTGTTAAACAATAAGTTGTGATGAATATTCACCAAATAATAGTGGCCGCAGGCGGGGTGGCACTACGCATTGCCCAACGGGAAATTGGTAGTGCCACCTCCCCCACCCCACTTCCCAGCCGGCCCTAGTCGTACACGCACACTTCGGGGATGGGCACCACAAACTGGCCGCCCCAGGTGCGGATGACGGCCATTTGCTCCATTATTTCCTCGCGCAGGTTCCAGGGCAGAATGAGCACGTAGTCGGGCCGGGTGGCCAGAATGCGGTCGGGGTGGTAGATGGGCAGGCGGGTGCCGGGCAGGAAATTGCCCTGCTTGTGGGGGTTCAAATCGACGGTATAATCCACAAAATCAGTGCGAATGCCGCAGTAGTTGAGCAGCGTGTTGCCCTTGCCGGGCGCGCCGTAGCCTACCACCGTTTTGCCGGCGCGCTTGGCCTCAATCAAAAACTCGAGCAGCTTGCGCTTGGTTTCCTTGGCGCTGGCCGCAAAATCGACGTAAAAATCGAGGTTGCACACGCCGGCCGCCACCTCGCGGGTGCGCAGGGCGGGCACGGCCGGCGTCACGGCCAGGGCGGGGTCGGCGCAGTCGGCGTGGCGGGCGTAGATGCGCAGCGAGCCGCCGTGGGTGGGCAGCTCCTCCACATCGAATAGCGTGAGGCCGTGGTGGGCAAAAATGTGCCCCACCGTCCAGAACGACAGGTAGCTGAAGTGCTCGTGGTAGATGGTATCGAACTGATTACCCGTAACCAGGCGCAGCAGGTGCGGAAACTCCATGGTGAGCACGCCACCCGGCTTGAGCATGGTGCGCAGGCCGGCCACAAAGTCGTTGATGTCGGGCACGTGGGCCAGCACGTTGTTGCCGATGAGCAGGTCGGCGTGGCCGCAGCTGGCGGCCACCTCCTGGGCCGTGGTCAGGCCAAAAAACTTGCTGAGGGTATTGATGCCCTTCTGGCGGGCGGCGTCGGCCACGTTTTCGGCCGGCTCGATGCCCAGCACCGGAATGCCCTTCTCGACGAAGTACTGGAGCAGGTAGCCGTCGTTGCTGGCCACCTCCACCACCAGGTGCTCGGGGCCAAGGCCAAAGCGCTCCACGGCCATATCGGTGTAGCGCTGGGCGTGGCGCAGCCAGGAGGGCGAGTAGGACGAGAAGTACGCGTAGTCGCTGGGAAACAGCTCGTCGGGCGCTATCAGGTCCTGCACCTGCACCAGCAGGCACGAGAGGCACACGTAGGCGTGCAGGTCGTAGAAGGCCTCGGCGCGGTTAAAATCTTCGGGCCGCACGTGGTCCTGGCACAGCGGCGAGGGGCCCAGGTCCACGAACGTAACGTGCAGCGGGGTGCCGCAAAACCGGCAGGTGCCGGCCGTAGCCGCCGGGGCCGGGCTGGGCTGGGCCAGGCCCGACAGGCCCGCAGCAACTAGTGGCCGCTCAGCAACCGGGTGGCCAGGCGTGGCTAATGCATTTCTCATAGCAAGGACAAAGAAGGGTGGGAGCAACTTTTTTTAATTAGGAATTAGGAATTGGGAATTGGGAATGAGGAATGAGGAATTAAAAAACTGGTTGGCAATTCCTCCTTCTTCATTCCCAATTCCCAATTCCCAATTCCCAATTCCTAATTCCTCATTCCTCATTCCTAATTCTAAATTTCTCATTCTTAATTACTTATCTCCGCGCTGTGCGCCGCCAGGGGCTGCCGCTGCCCGGCCGGCGCGGGGGGGCCGCCGAAGTAGGCCTCTTGCTCGCGGCGCAGCTGGTCCACGAGCCGGCCTTCGGGCAGCAGCACGTCTTCGTAGGTAAGCACCTGGTCCTTGGGCACATCGTGGCGCAGCACGCAGCCCTCGGCCACGCCAATGGGCAGCAGGTTTTGCTGGCGGGCCAGGGGGTAGTTTTCGGCCAGGCCGTAGGTCATGTAGTGGCCAATGCCGTCGAGCACGTCGCCGGCGCGCAGCCCGATTTTGGCGGCCGTCACCACTTCCACGCGGGGCGCGCCGGCGGGGGCCAGGCAGGCATCGCCAAAGAGCACGGCCCGCGCCACCGAGGTAGGCGTTTCGAAGTGGCAGAGGTGGTAGGGCGTGTAGAAGCAGTAGAGCGGCCCCGGCCCCAGCTTATACAGCTTGAGGTAGTGCTGCTGCACGGGGTCGTCGTGGGTACCCAGCACAAACACGCCGGGGCCGGGCTCGGCCCCCACCACGTAGTCGACCAGGCCGGGGCCGCCGCCCAGCAGCAGGTCCTGCGGGTACCACTCGGCGGCCCGGCTGATGGGCGTGCCGGGGGCCACGGTGGGCCCCAGCATGCCGCGCTGGGCCACTTCCAGGCCCAGGGCGTTGGCAATCACGGCCTGCTCGAAGCTGATTTTGCTGCCGTCGGCAAAGCTGGTGACCATGCTCGGGTTTTGGCCCCACTGCCGGGCAAAGCCCTCCTGGGTGGTGGGGTTGCGGTAGGGGTCGTGCAGGCCCTTGATGTTGCCGCACAGCACGGGCTTCACGCCCAGGCCCAGCACGAAGCGGGCCAGGTTGAGCGTCACGCCCGGCTGGTCGCCGTCGCTCACGGTGTACACCACCCCGGCGCGGTCGGCGTGCACCTTCAGGATGGGCCCCACCGTGCCGTCGAGCTCGGCGTTGAGCAGCACCACGTGCTTGCCGTGCCGAATGGCCTCCAGCACCACGTGCGCGCCGTGCTCCACGGCCCCGGTTACCTCAATGATGACGTCGATGCCGCCGGCGCAACTCAGCAGCAGGGCATCTTCGGTGATGGCGGGCTGGCCCAGCTCGATGCAGCGCTCCAGGGCCGCCACCGACGTTACCTCGCGCGTGCCCAGCTCGCCGGCCTCGTCGTAGGCGCGGCGGGCCTGGGCCAGGGTGCGGTTGGCAATGGCCACCAGCACCATGCCCGGCACGTAGCGGCAAATCTGGCGGGCCACGCCCCGGCCCATAAACCCCGCCCCCACCATGCCCACCCGAATGGGCCGGCCCGCAGCCTGGCGCGCCTTTAGCGCAGTGTCAACAAGTACCATTAGCAGTTAGCAGTTAGCAGTTAGCAGTGAGCAATTATCAGTTATCAATCAAGGAGCTATGAGCTGTAGCGCGCAGCACTGGCTGCGGGCGGGCGCACCGCGAGCGGGCGAAACCGGGCCGGGTAGCGGGCGCAGCGCTGCTCGCGCCCGCTACCCGGCGCATCGCGCTACTTATTGCTCACTGCTAACTGCTCATGAAAAAAGGGGTGGGCCTGGTCTTTGGCCGACACGAGGCGCGGCGCGGCAGGCCAGGCAATGGCCAGGGCGGGGTCGTTCCAGCGCAGGCCGTGCTCGGCGCCGGGCGCGTATTTGGCCGATACCTGGTAGGCGGCGTCGGTGTTAGGCACCAGGGTCAGGAAACCGTGCGCAAAGCACTCGGGCACAAACAGTTGCCGAAAGCTATCGGCCGTTAGCTCCACCCCCACCCACTGGCCGAAGGTGGGCGAGTCGGCGCGCAGGTCGATTATCACGTCGTAGAGCGCACCGCGGGTGCAGCGCACCAGCTTGCTTTCGGCGTGGGGCGGCAGCTGGTAGTGCATGCCGCGCAGGGTGCCCTGGGTGGGGTTGCTCGACAGGTTGGCTTGCAGCGGGGGTAGGTAAATGCCGTGCGCCGCAAACTCGTCTTCGCACCACGAGCGCGCAAAAAAGCCCCGCTCGTCGGTGCGGCGCTCCAGGTCAATGATGAAGGCTCCCGCCAGCTTGGTTTCGGTAAAAATCATGGGCAACCAGGTAGTTACTAATGCGTTAGGGAGGAGGGTTATTGCTGGGCCAGCGCCAGGGCGGGCGCCTCGGCCGCAACGGGCAGCGGGGCCGGGCCGGGCCGCGCCCAGGTGAGGTCCGCGGTGAGCTCGCCCTGGTCGCGCAGGGCGGCCAGCGTGCGCAGGCGCATCAGGCGCGAACTGCGAAACGCGGCATCGCGGAAGCCAATGGCCAGCAGGTGCTCGCGCAGCTCATCAATGGTGGCTACCAGCGTGTGCTGGGGCTGGTGGTGGGGGGCCAGCCGGCGAAACAAGCTAAAATCGACGCGGTACGAGCGGCGGTCGGGCGGGGCGTTGGGGTTCACGCCCACCTGGGTGCCGGGCATGGCCACGGCCACGGCGGCGGCCAGCGCCAGCACGCGGTAGTTCCAGGCATCGCAGCCCGTGTTGATGGCCAAAAACTGCCCGCCGTTGGTCACCGGCCGCTCCAGGGCCCACTCAATGGCGCGGGCCATGTCGCGCACGTGGATGAGGGGCCGCCAGGGCATGCCATCGCTGAGGATGCTGATTTCGCCGCTGGCCACGGCGCTGGCCACAAAGTCGTTGAGCACCAGGTCGAGGCGCAGGCGGTCGCTCCAGCCGCAGGCGGTGGCAAAGCGCAGGCACGTCACCACAAAGTCGGGGCTGGCCAGCGGGGCCAGGTCGCGCTCGCTGGCCACCTTCGAGCGGGCGTAGGCCGTGAGCGGGTTCAGGGCCGCGTCCTCGGTTTTGGCGTCGTTGCCGCCCTCCCCATACATGCTGCACGAGCTGGCAAACACGAAGCTGCGCACGCCGGCGGCCTTGGCCTGCTGGGCCAGCACCACCCCGGCGCGGTGGTTGATGGCCATCGTCACGTCCTCATACAGGTTGCCCATGGGGTCGTTGGAGATGGCGGCCAGGTGCACCACGGCCGTAACGCCGGCCAGCAGCGCAGCGGGCACCGCACGCACATCGCCAAACACCTGGCGGTCGAGCCGCGACTCGGGCAGGCGCTCGGTACCGGTGAGGCACTGGGCAAAAAAGCCCAGGTCGTAGCCAATCAGCTCGGCCCCAGGGTAGGTGCGGCGCAGGTGCTGCACCACGCCCGGCCCCACGTAGCCCATGTTGCCGGTAATCAGAATGCGGAGAGGAGACATCGTATTCAATGGTGAGGGGTGGATTGTGAAGTGGGGAGTGGGAAGCAGGGAGTGGGGAGGGGATGAGACTTCGAATTAAAGTTATAAACTAACACCTTGATTTGCAAAGTGATAAAGAATAAATCTGTCAGTTATATTTTAATTCACCACTCACAGCTCACCATCTCACAGCTTTACCAGCTCGGTGGGCAGGGCGCGCAGGGGGCTTTCGGCCACGGGGGCGGCTACCGGCTTGGGCTGCCAGGTGGGTTGCGGGGGCCACACCTTCCAGGGGGCGCGGCCGGTTTGCCACAGCTCCTCCAGCACGGTGCGGTCGCGCAGGGTATCCATGGGCTGCCAGAAGCCGGTGTGGCGGTAGGCGGCCAGCTGGCCCTCGGCGGCCAGGCGCTCCAGGGGGCCGCGCTCCCACATGGTGTCGTCGTCGTCGAGGTAGTCAAACACGCTGGGCTCCAGCACGAAGAAGCCGCCGTTTATCCAGGGCGTATCGCCGCCCGCGGGCTTCTCGCTAAAGCTGCCCACCCGCTGGTCGGCCTCGGCCAGGTTAAAGGCCCCGAAGCGGCCCGGCGGGCGCACCGCCGTCACGGTGGCCCGCGCGCCCTGCTGGTGGTGGTAGTGAATGCTGGCCTGGATGTCGATATCGCTCACGCCATCGCCGTAGGTAAAGCAGAAGGTGCGCTCGTCGAGGTGCTCGCGCACGCGGCGCAGGCGCCCGCCCGACATCGAGTCGAGGCCCGTGTCCACGAGCGTCACGGTCCAGGGCTCGGCGTGGGTGTGGTGCAGCTGCAGCTGCTGGCGGTTGAGGTGGAAGGTGACGTCCGAGTTTTGCAGGAAGTAATCGGCGAAATACTGCTTTATCAGGTGGCCCTTGTAGCCGCAGCAAACCACGAAGTCGGTGATGCCGTGGTGGGCGTATATCTTCATGATGTGCCACAGGATGGGGCGGCCGCCAATCTCGACCATGGGCTTGGGCCGGATGCCGCTTTCCTCGCTGATGCGGGTGCCGTAGCCCCCGGCCAAAATCACTGCTTTCATATTCAGTGGTGAGTGGTGAGTGGTGAGTGGTGAGTGGTGAGTGGTGAGTGGTGAGTGGTGAGTAGTGAGTAGTGAGTAGTGAGTAGTGAGTAATGAGTAATGAGTAATGAGGGGTGAATTTATGAGTAGCAGAATCTGCCTGTCAGGCTTTTAATTCGCCGCTCACCCCTCCCAATTTCACTAAGCGGGCCAGCGCGGCCTGGGCCAGCAGGTACACAAACCAGGTGTTGGTGACGAGGTAGCGGCGGGCCAGGCGGCGGGGCTCCTGCCACAGGCGGTAGGCCCACTCCAGCCACAGGCGGCGGGCCCAGGCCGGCAGCCGGGGCTCGAGGCCCGCATACACCGGAAAGGCCTGCCCCACGCCCAGCATACACGCCCCAATGCGGCCCTGGTGGGCGGCCATCCACTGCTCTTGGCGCGGGCAGCCCAGGGCCACAAACAGCAGGTCGGGGTCGGCGGCGTTGATGGCGGCGGCGTCGGCCGCAACCTCGGCGGGCGCCAGGGGCCGGAAGGGCGGCGCGTGCGCCCCCACGATGCGCAGGGCGGGCAGCTCGCGCCGGGCGCGGGCCACCATGGCGGCCAGCACCGCCGGTGTGGTGCCGTAGAAATACACCGACTGCCCGCGCGCGGCGGCGGCTTCGAGCAGGGCGGGCAGCAAGTCCATGCCCGCCACCCGCGCCTGGCGCGGGCCGCCCAGCCAGCCCACGGCCGCCGCCACGGGGCTGCCATCGGGCGTGACCACGGCCGCCCCCGCCAGCACCGGCCGGAAGGCGGCCGAGCGGTGGGCCTCGACCAGCATGTGGGCGTTGGCGCAGCACACGTAGGCCGACGACCGGGCCGCGCCCAGCCGCAGAATGGCCTCCACAAAGTCGGGCAGCTGCCCCGTCGAGATGAGCGCGCTTAGCACCCGGCGCTTAGGCAGCAGAATTTCCATGGGAGAGAGTGAGCAGCAAGTAGGTAGGCTGGGCAATTTTCAGGTCAATGCACGTTTTGTAAGGAGTTAAAAGTGAAGAGTTAAAAGTTAAAAATCAGTCAATCAAAATCTTAACTCTTCCACTTTTAACTCTTCACTTTTAACTTTTAACTTTAAAAAGCGTCTTTTTCGCCGCGCACCATGTTGAGCACCGTTTGGCCGATAATCTGGAGGTCCAGCCCAAACGACCAGCGCTCCATGTACTGCAGGTCGTACTCCACCCGTTTTTCCATGGCCTGGGGGGCGCGGGTTTCGCCGCGGTAGCCGTTTACCTGGGCGTAGCCCGTGATGCCGGGCATCACGGTGTGGCGCATGGGGTAGGCGCGAATGTGCTTGGAGTATTCTTCGAGCTGCGACACCATGTTGGGCCGCGGCCCCACCACCGACATGTGCCCCAGCAGCACGTTGAAGAACTGGGGCAGCTCGTCGAGGTTGTACTTGCGCAGGTAGCGGCCCACCCGCGTGATGCGGGGGTCGGCGCGGCTGGCTTGCAGCTCGGTGGTGCCGTGGTTGCGGTGCATGGTGCGCAGCTTGTAGCACGGAAACAGCTGGTTGCGCCAGCCCGGCCGCATTTGCTTGAAAAACACGGGCCCCGGCGAGTCGAGCTTGATGAGCAGCGCCAGCGGCAGCAGCACCACCGGAAACACCACCCCGATTATCACCAGCGAAAACGCGATGTCGAACCCCCGCTTGAGCACCTGGTTGGGATACAGGCCCAGCGGCTCGTGCCGCACCATGAGAATGGGAATACGGTCGTGGAAGTACACATCCACGGCCCGGCCCACCGTGCCCGAGTAGTCGGGCACAATGCGAAACGAGAGAAAGTTGTCGGCCGCAAAGCTGGCCAGGTCCTCAATCAGGGCGTACTGGTTGAAGGGCAGGGCAAAGTAGAGCTCATCGAGCGGCGTGCGGCGGCAGTAGTCCTTGAGGTCGGCCACGGTGCCGCGCACCAGCGGGCGCAGGGCGGCCGGCACCACCTCGCCCTCGGCCGTAAAAAAGCCCTTGAAGGCCGCGCCGCCCGCGGGCCGGCTGGTGAGGAAGTGGTAGAGCTGCTGGCCGCTGGCGCTGGCCCCCACTATCACGAAGCGGCTGTGCGGCTGGGCCACCAGCCGGCGGTAGGTGCGGTAGCCAAAAGCCAGCGCAAACCGCCCCAGCACAATGCCATCAATGGCCAGCACGTAGACCGACAGCAGGTAGGCCAGCGGCTGCAGGGGCGCGTGCAGCAGCAGCGCGCCCAGCAGCATGAGGCCGGCGTGCAGCGCAAAGGCGTGCAGCAGCCGGGCCAGCTTTTCGGAGTAGCTCATCAGCCGGTCGAGCCGATATATGTTGGCGTACTGGCGCGAGAGAATGCCCCAGAGCAAAGCAAAAATGACGAACAGAAACGGCGAGTACCCCAGCGGCGCCGCAAGGCCCAGGTGCCAGTAGTCGGCCAGGCGGAAAGCCCCGAAAATAAATACAGTATCCAGTGCGGGCAAAATCACCTGCGACATGTCTGTATAACGTTCATAGCCTTTCATAACTTCTTGACAGTAAAGTTTTTAAGTCATATAGTGGCGGTTGGTACGGAAGGTCATGCGGCGGCCGGTAGTGGGGCAAGGGGGAGGAACACTGCTGCCAGCTTGGGCGACTACGGGGCTTCATCAGGCCGTGAAAACAAGCGGGCCGGGTGCTCGGCAAGCAGGTAGCCGCCGGCCGGCGGCGGCGGCGCGGTGGCCGGCCACCAGGGATTTCGGGATTTTAGAAAAGCCAGGGTATTCATACATTGCACTGTGACACGCCCACGCCAGCCCAAGCACCCTAAAAAAGAATAAGCAGCTAGGCGGCGCATCATTACTTTCAACCACTAATACAACTACGGGCCAGCCTATTACAGCACCCTATTAATAGTGGATGCGCTTCCGTGCAAAGGTTCTCCGATTAGCTGGGCAGCCACATGACAAAAGTCATCTTACAAATTGATATTGCGCAACCTAGCGCGGCGGAAGGCAGCGCTTACCCCCTGGGCGGCGGCCGGCCATTGCCCGCTGGCGCGGCCCCCAAACCACAAAGCCACTTAGGCACCCCGAACTGCAAGGGCACGGGTTGGTGTTGGGTAAATCTTACACCTCTGCTTCCGAATCCTGTAAACCCAGCCCTGGCGGGCGGCCCTACCTTTGCGGTGTTGGCCCCGGCCCCACCTTTTGGTCCCTCGTTTGAAACGCGTCGTTAGCCTGTTTCTGCTCTTGAGCTACTTGCTGTCCAGCCCTGGGCTGGTATACAGTATGCACTTTTGCGGCCCGGCCCTCACGCAGGTTTCGGTGACGAGCGCGGCGCATTGCTGCTGCCCGGTGCCCAAAAAGCCCGCCGGCTGCTGCCATAATCAAAAGCTGAGCAGCACCCTGCAGGATGTGAAGCTAACCGCCGCGCAGTTTAAGCTGCAGGTGCCAGTGGCCGGGCCTACCCCGCCCGTGCTGCGCCTGGCCTACCGGCTGCCCACGCCCACCTACCCGGCCGAAGCGCCGGCCGCGCCGCGGGCGGCTACCGCCGCCCCGCCGCCCGAGTGCCCCGCCTACGTGCGCGGGCACGCCTTTTTGATTTAGCTTCTGGGTGTTGCCTTGCTCCCCCGGCCGGTTGGCCGCGGGGCTTTCGTGCGTGGCTTAGGAGTCGTCCTCACGATTACCTCACCCCCTAGCCCCCTCTCCAAAAAAGAGGGGGGACTAGCCTTAGTTTTAGAAACTAGAACTAGAAACTAGTTCCCCCTCTTTTTTGGAGAGGGGGCTAGGGGGTGAGGTGAGCGTGAGGGCGATTTATAGCAGCCACAAGCTATAAATCAGATGATTGAGCAACTTATTTCTTTTTCGCTGCGCCACCGGGCGCTTGTGCTGCTGGTGGCGGCGGTGCTGCTGGTCTGGGGCATTGTGGAGGTGCGGGCCAGCAAGCTCGACGCCATCCCCGACTTGTCGGAAAACCAGGTGATTGTGTTCACTGAGTGGGCCGGCCGTGGGCCCCAAATAATTGAGGACCAGGTGACCTACCCGCTCGTGACCAACCTGCAGGGGCTGGCCCAGGTGCGGGCCGTGCGCGCCGCCTCCATGTTTGGGATGAGCTTCGTGTACGTCATCTTTCAGGACGACACCGACATCTACTGGGCCCGCGAGCGGGTGCTGGAGCGCCTCAACGTGGCCCAGCGGCTGCTGCCGGCGGGCCTCACCCCCACCCTGGGCCCCGATGGCACGGGCGTGGGCCACGTGCTCTGGTACACGCTGCACGCGCCCAAGCTGGACCTGGGCGAGCAGCGCGCCCTGCAAGACTGGTACGTGAAATTTGGCCTGCAAACCGTGCCCGGCGTGAGCGAGGTGGCCAGCTTCGGCGGCTTCCAGCCCGCGTACCAGGTGACGGTGGACCCCACCAAGCTCACCTATTATAACGTGAGTTTGCCGCAGGTGCTGGCGGCCGTGCGCAGCAATAACAATGAGGCCGGCGGGCGCAAGTTTGAGCAGTCGGGCGTGGGCTACATCATCAAAACGAGCGGCTACATCCAGGATGTGGCCACCCTCGAAAACGTGCCGGTGCTCACCCGCCCCGGCGGGGTGCCCCTGCGCCTGCGCGACCTGGGCACGGTGCAAATGACGGGCGAGAGCCGCCTGGGCATCTTCGACCACAACGGCGAGGGCGAGGCCGTGGGCGGCATTGTGGTGATGCGCTACGGCGAAAACGCCAACGACGTGATAACCAGGGTAAAGGCCAAAATGGCCGAAGTAGCCAAGGGCCTGCCGGCCGGCGTGTCATTCGACATCGTGTACGACCGCAGCGGGCTCATCGAAGAGTCGGTGGCCAGCATCGAGCACACCCTGCTCGAAGAAATGGCCGTGGTGTCACTGGTAGTACTGGGGTTCCTGTTTCACTGGCGCAGTGCGCTCAGCATTCTGCTCCAGCTACCGGTTACCATCGCCGCCAGCTTCATCTTGCTCAATGCCTTTGGCATTTCCTCTAACATCATGTCCCTCACGGGGATAGCGCTGGCCATTGGGGTGATTGTCGACAACGGCATTGTGATGACGGAGAATGCCTACCGCAACCTGGCCCTGCACCAGGCGGCGGAGGCGGCGGCCGCAGGTGGGCAAATAGCTCAGCCTGAACGTCATGCTGAGCTTGTCGAAGCATCTCTACCACGAGCGTAATCCAATCGGCGCAGGCGGGGCGCCTCACGAGACCCCCGCTAGAACGATTAGTAACCCCCATTCCCATGACCAACGACGAGCGCCTCGCCATCATTGAGCAATCCAGCCAGCAGGTGTCGCGGGGGATATTTTTCTCCACGATTATCATCGTAGCGTCCTTTCTACCCGTGTTTTTGCTTACCGGGCAGGAGGGCAAGCTGTTTCACCCGCTGGCGTATACCAAGACGTTTATCCTGCTCATCGACGCGGTGCTGGCCGTGACGCTGGCCCCGGTGCTGCTGTCCTTCTTTATGAAGGGCACCTTCAAAACGGAGGAGCAAAACCCCCTCAACCGGGGGCTGGAGCGGGGGTACGCGCCGCTCATCAACTGGTGCCTGACGTGGCGCAAAACCACCATTGGTATTAACCTGGCGCTGCTGGCCGGGAGCATTCCGCTGCTGCTGAGCCTGGGCACCGAGTTTATGCCGCCGCTCGATGAGGGCTCCATTCTGTTCATGCCCATCACCCAGCCCGACGTGTCGAACACGGAGGTAAAGCGCATTTTGCAGGTGCAGGACAAGATTATCATGCAGGTGCCCGAGGTGCAGGGCGTGCTGGGCAAGGCCGGCCGGGCCAGCACCGCCACCGACAACGCCCCGCTAAGCATGATTGAAACCATCATCCAGCTCAAGCCGCGCGCCGAGTGGCGGCCCGGCCTCACCAAGGCCCAGCTCATCGCGGAGCTCAATACCAAGCTGCAAATTCCGGGCGTGGTCAACGGCTGGACCCAGCCCATTATCAACCGCATCAACATGCTGAGCACCGGCATCCGCACCGATGTGGGCGTGAAAGTGTATGGCCAGCAGCTCGATACGATATACAATATCTCGCAGCAGGTGCGGGCGGCGCTGGGCGGCGTGCCCGGCGTGCAGGACCTGTACGTGGACCCCATCACGGGCGGCAAATATTTACAAATTGACCTGAAACGCGACCAGCTGGCCCGCTACGGCCTGAGCGTGGACCAGGTAAACGAGGTGGTGGAAACCGCCATCGGCGGCGCGCCCGTGGCCAGCACCGTGGAGGGCCGGCGGCGGTTCGCCATCAGCGTGCGCCTGGCCGAGGACTTTCGCAACAGCCTGGCCGCGATGGGCCGCATCCCGATTCGAACCACCGCCTATGGCCCGGTGCCGCTGGCGGCCGTGGCCACGCTGCGCTTTGAAAACGGCCCGCCCATGATTAACTCCGAGAACGCGCAACTACGTGGCGCCGTGCTGTTTAACGTGCGCGACCGCGACCTGGGCAGCACCGTGCAGGAAGCCATGCAGAAGGTGCAGGCCATGCCGGGCCACCTGCCCGCCGGCTACTACTTGGAGTGGAGCGGGCAGTACGAAAACCTGCTTAGCTCGCAGCGCACGCTGCTCTTCATTCTGCCCCTGGTGCTGGCCGTGATTTTCGGGTGCCTGTACTTCGCCTTTCACTCGGTGCGCGAGGCGCTGCTGAGTTTGGTCACCATCCCGTTTGCGCTCATCGGCGGGGCTTACTTAGTGTATTTCTACGGCGTGCATTTGTCGGTGGCGGTGGCCGTGGGCTTCATCGCCCTCTTCGGGCTGGCCGTGGAAACGGGCGTTATCATGGTCATTTACCTCAACGACGCCATGCAGCAGCTGGTGGCCCGCCAGGGCAACTCCAGCGCCACCATCACGCCGGCCGACTTGCGCGCGGCCGTGTTCCAGGGCGCGGCCAAGCGCCTGCGGCCCAAGCTGATGACGGTATCGGTGGCGCTATTTGGGCTGGTGCCGGTGCTGTGGGCCAGCGGCACGGGCTCCGACGTGATGCTGCCCATTGTGCTGCCTTTGATTGGGGGCGTGTTCACGTCTTCGACCCACATTCTGCTGGTCACGCCGCTGATTTTCTTGATGACCAAGGAGTACGAGCTGCGCAAGTTTGGGCGGCTGGAGGTGGGGGCGGCACCCCACCCCCCGGCCCCCTCCCCGATGGGGAGGGGGAGCCTGACGACTAATAAAGTAGCGAAGTGAAAAGCATTAAAAACATCCGCGCCTACTCGGCTCCCCCTCCCCATCGGGGAGGGGGCCGGGGGGTGGGGTACCCCGCCAGAACGACCATGACCCCCTACCTAAAAGCCTGCTTACTGCTAGCGCTGGCCCTCCCCGCCCCCGCCCAGCGCGTGCTGCCGCTCGACTCCGTGCTACGCGCCGTAGCAACCCGCAACCCGGCCCTGCGCCAATACGCCTACCGCACCCAGGCCAAGGACGCCGCCGTGGCCGGGGCCAGCGCCTGGGAAGCCCCGAAAGTGAGCGCCGGCTACTGGATGACGCCCTATAACCAGCGCCCTATCAAGGAGATGAACAACGGCCGGGGCGAGGGCATGCAGATGGTATCGGTAGAGCAGATGCTGCCCAACCCCGCCAAGCAGCGCGCCAGGCGCGCCTACCTGGCCGGCCAGGCCGCCGTGGAGCAGGCAGGCCAGGCGGCCTCGTTTAATGAGCTGCGCGCCCAGGCCCGCACCCTGTACTACGGCCGCGTGATACTGGAAAAGAAGCTGAAAGTATTGGATGAGAGCGCCGTGCTGCTTGACTTTTTGCTGAAGGTGGCCCAGGCGCGCTACCCGTATAACCAGACTTCGCTGGCCAGCATCTACCAAGCCAAGGCGCGGGTGGCCATGCACGGCAATGACCACGCCCAGCTCTACGGCCAGCTGCGCCAGAACACTATCCTGCTCAATACGTTGATGGCCCGCGACCCGGCCACCGAGTTTACCGTGGATACGCTGCTGCCCGCGCTGCCCGCCGCCGACCAGCGGCCCGACACGGCCGCCCTGGCCCGCCGCCGCAGCGACGTGCGCGGCCTCGACCAGGCGCTGGCCGTGCTGCGCCTCAGCCAGGCGGTGGAAACCAGCCGCCGTCGGCCCGATTTTGGGGTGCGCTACGACCATATGAACGGCATCGGCATCACGCCCAACCAGTTCACGGTCATGGGCATGGTCACGCTTCCGGTGGTGCCCTGGGCCGCCCGCGAGTACCGGGCCAACACCGCCGCGCTGGGCTATGAAACCCAGGCCGTGCGCCAGCAGCGCGCCAGCCTGCTCAACGAGGCGGCCGGCCGCCTCAGCGCCTTGCAATCGGACCTGACCACCAAGCGCGAGCAGGTCGAAAACTACGAGCAAGGCATCTTGCCCGCCCTGCGCAAAAGCTACCAGGTCACGCTGCTGGCCTACCAGCAAAACACCGCCCAGCTGCCCGCCGTGGTCGAAGCCCTGAACACCTGGCTGCTCACCCGCCTGCAATACCTTGATACCCGGAATGAACTGCTTACCCTCACCGTGCGCCATGCCCAGGAACTTGAGCAATAAGCCCTTGCGCCGCCCGTGGCTCGGCTCACTGGCCGCGGCAACGCTGCTGCTGGCCGGCTGCCACGGCCAGGCCCACGGCCCCACCAATGCCAGCGCCACGCCGCCAGCCACTACCAGCGCCGCCGCGCAGTACACCTGCCCCATGCACCCCCAAATCAGGCGTGAGGCCCCCGGCAGCTGCCCCATCTGCGGCATGGACCTGGTGCCCCAGGCCACCGGCGCGGGCGCGGCACCCGCCGCTGCCGACCTGCGCAGCGCAGGACAAGCCCCCAACGCCGCCGTGCTGGCGGCCATAGCCACGGTGCGCCCCATAGCCACCGGCGCGGCTGCCGATACCCTCATCCTGCCGGGCGTGGTGGAGTACGACCCGCGCCGCAGCCGGGCCGTGGCCGCCCGCTTTGGCGGGCGCATCGAGCGGCTGTTGGTGCGCTACAATTACCAGCCCGTGCACCGCGGCCAGCTGCTACTAGCGCTTTATAGCCCCGAGCTGGTAACGGCCGAGCAGGAGCTGATTTTCCTGCTCAGCGATGATGCGGAGAACACGGCGCTCATAGCCGGCGCCCGGCAAAAGCTGCGCCTGCTGGGCCTCACCGACGGCCAGTTGCGCGAGCTGGCCCGCACCCGCCGCCCCAGCTACCGGGTGGCCGTTTTCAGCCCCTACGACGGCTACGTAGTTGAAACCGCCGTGGCCAGCGCGCCCCCGCCCGTGGCCCCCGGCCCTGGCGAAGCGGCCCCCAGCGCGGTAGGCGGCATGGGCAGCAGCCTGAGTAGCGGCGCGGCCCCCGCCACCTCCCCGGCGCCCACCCCGCTCGCCCTCACCGAAGGCGCTTACGTGACCCCCGGCCAAACCTTGTTTCAGGTGATAAACACCGACCAGGTGTGGGGCGTTTTCCAGCCTACGCCGCCCGAGCTAACCCAGCTGCACCCCGGCCAGGCGCTGCGCGTGGTGGCCGAAGGCCCGGCCCGGCCGCCCATTGCGGCCCGCCTCGCTTTAATCGAGCCCGCGTTTCGGGCCGGGGCCAGCGTGGCCGCTGTGCGCGCGTATTTACCTAATGCCAAGGGCCTTCTGCGACGGGGCCAGCGCCTCAGCGGGCAGTTAGTAACCGGGGCGGCATTGGCGTCGGCGGGCACCTTCTGGCTGCCCCGCGCCGCCGTGGTGGACCTCGGCACCCGACAGGTGGCCTTCGTGCGGCGCGGGGGCACGTTTGTGCCGGTGGCCGTGCAGGTGGGCCAGCGCACGGCCAGCCAGGTGCAGGTGCTGCGCGGCCTCGGGGGCACGGAGGAAGTAGCCGCCAACGGCCAATATCTAATTGATAGTGAGGGATTTATTCAGGCTACCACTGCGACTTCCACTTATGAATAATGCGAAACCCACGCGCCAGCGGCGCAGTATCGGGTGGCTAGTGGCCCTGCTCCTGCTGGGCACTGCGGCCTGCCAGCACCAGCCCGAAACCCAGGCCGCCAGCGGCGCTCCCAGCGCCGCGTACTACACCTGCCCCATGCACGCGCAAGTGCAGGAGGCGCAGCCCGGCAGCTGCCTCATCTGCGGCATGAACCTGGTTAAAACCTCAGCCCGGCCCGCCGCCAAAACAATGACGCCCGCTGATATGGCGGCCACGCCCGGCGAGCGCCCGGCCAGCGAAGACCTCCTGCTCACGGCCCAGCAAGTTGAGCTTGGCAACATTAAAACGCAAGTAATTGGGAATGAATTAAGTATACATTCATCAGCCCTAAATGACCCCGCGCCGCTGGCCGTGCTCACGGGCACCGTCACGGCCGATGCCCAGCGCACGGCCAGCGTGAGCAGCCGGGTGGCCGGCCGCATCGAGCACCTCTACGTGCGCCAGACCGGGCAGGTGCTGCGCCAGGGCGCGCCCCTGTTTGCGGTGTACAGCGAGGAGCTGCAAAGCCTGCAGCAGGAGTACCAGCTGGCCCTGGCCCAGGACCAGCTGGTGGCCGGGCCCACCTACCGGCACCTGGCCGAGGCCACGGCCCAGCGGCTGCGGCGGCTGGGGGTGTCGGCCGGGCAGCTGCGGCGGCTGGCGGCCAGCGGCCGGCCGAATCCGCTCGTCACGTATTACAGTCCGCGCACCGGTACCGTGCAGTCGCTCAGCGTGGTGCAGGGCCAGTACGTGGCCGAGGGGGCGCCCCTGCTCACCCTCACCGACCTGGGCCGCGTGTGGGTCGAGGCCCAGCTTTACCCCGCCGAGGCCGGCCGGTTGCCCCTGGGCACTACGGTGGCCGTGCAGGTGGCAGGCCAGCCCCGGCCGCTGCGCGGCAACGTGGTGTTTCTCAGCCCCGAGCTGAGCGGTGGCCAGCTTACGCTGGCCCGCATCGAGCTACCCAACCCCGGCGGCCGCCTGCGGCCCGGTGCCCAGGCCAACGTGCTGCTGGCTCCACCCGCCGCCGCTGCTTCCCCGGCTGCCCCGCTCCTGCTACCGCCGGAGGCCATCATCCACGATGGCCCGCGCAGCTACGTGTGGACGCAAACCGGGGCGCTGCAGTTTCGCCGGGTGCTGGTGCGGGCGGGGGCGGGCCCGGCGGCCACGGTGCCCCTATTGGCCGGCGTGCGGCCCGGCGACCGCGTGGTGGTGGCCGGCGCGTATTTGCTGCAAAGCGAGTTTACCCTGCGCCAGGGGGCCCGCAACGCTCACCAAAGCGGCATGGCCATGTAGCACCTTTTTTGGGTGCGGGCAGCGCCGGAGCACGAACTTTGCACGTCGCATCTCGCCCCTTTTATTCCCGGCTCATCTTAAGCTGACTACCAACTCGGTGGTGACGCTATTTCTAGTTGTTTTCTCCCAACCGTTTCCCGAATTCATGAAAAAAATGATGACCTGGAGCCTGGCCCTGGCCAGCCTCACCTTTGCCGCCGCTAGCTGCTCCAGCAACAAGGGCTCCACCGAAACCACTACGCCCGCCAGCGGGCAGGCAGCAGCTGCCATTGCCCCGGCCGATACTACTATTACCGCCCCTGCCCCCGGCGCGGTGGCCTACGCCTGCCCCATGCACCCCAAGGTGGTGAGCGGCAAGCCCGGCAAGTGCCCCAAGTGCTACATGGACCTGGTGAAGAAGTAGCCAGCTGGCACGTAAGTTATTGCTGGTACGCAGTGGGGGCGCCCTCCGGGCGCCCCCACTGCGTAACGGCTCCGGGGTCAGGGGGTAACGTGAACGCCAGGACGAAGCGAGAGCTTAACAGCTCTGGGCCGGCTGGGCCAGCATGATTATTTTTATAAAATAATGATTATAAGCACGTTGTGATGAAAGCAGCCGTTTTAGATAGCCCTGGCAGCGCCGACCACTTTCGCCTCGAAGAGCGGCCCGTGCCCACGCCCGCCGCCGGGCAGGTGCTGCTGCGGGTACGGGCCTTCGGGCTGAATCGCTCCGAATTGATGACCCGCAAGGGGTTGTCGCCCAACGTGCAGTTTCCCCGCGTTCTGGGCATTGAGTGCGTGGGCGAAGTGGTGCAAGACCCTTCGGGCGAGTACCCGCCCGGCCAGCAGGTAGCGGCCCTGATGGGCGGCCTGGGCCGCGACTTCGACGGCAGCTACGCCGAGTACGTGGTGGTGCCCCGCTCTATCCTCTACCCCTTCCGCAGCCGCCTGCCGTGGGCGCAGCTCGGAGCCATCCCCGAGATGTTCCAGACCGTGTACGGCTCGCTGCACCTGGCCCTGAAAATGCAGCCGGGCCAAAGCCTGCTGATTCGGGGTGGCACGTCCTCCATTGGCTTGCTGGCCGCCCAGCTCGCCAGCCAGGCCGGCCTCACGGTGCTGGCCACCACCCGCAGCGCTGCCAAGGCCAACCTGCTCACGGCCAATGGCGTAGCCCACGTGCTGGTCGACGATGGCTCGCTGCGCGACCCGGTGCGGGCCTTGTTTGCGCAAGGGGTTGACTGTGCGCTGGAGCTGGTGGGGGCCGCTACGCTACGCGACACGCTGGCATGCCTCAAGCCCGGCGGCCTGGGCTGCATGACGGGTATGCTCTCCGAAAGCTGGGTTATCCCAGACTTCGCACCGATGGAGTTTATTCCGGCCACGGTGGGCCTCACTAGCTACGACAGTGGCCAGGTAACGGTGCCGGCCGCGGCGCTGCAAGCGTTTATCGACTCGGTAGAGGCCGGCCGGGTGCGGCTTGGCATCGGGGCTACCTTCTCGCTCCCGGAGATTGGGGCGGCCCACCAGCTAATGGAGGGCAACCAGGCCGGGGGCAAGATTGTCGTGGTGCCTTAGCGCCGCCCCAGGCGGGTGGCGGGTCGGCCAGGGCTTTCACCACCAGCCCACTACACCGACTGGCGCATGGCCTCCAGCACCTTGGCCGGCGTGATGGGCAGCGAGCGCAGCCGCCGGCCCGTGGCGTGGAAAATGGCGTTGCCCACCGCCGCCGAGGTGCCCACGATGGAGATTTCGCCGATGCCTTTCACGCCCATCGCGTTGATGTAGGGGTCGTGCTCGTCCACAAACTCGACGGTCATGGCCGGGATGTCGGCGTTGACGCACACGTGGTAGTCGGCCAGGGTGGCGTTGGTGTAGCGGGCCGTGGCGGCGTCGCGCACGGTGCCTTCCATCAGGGCCGCGCCGATGCCGAAGATGGCCCCGCCCATAATCTGCGAGCGGGCGGTTTTGGGGTTGAGAATGCGGCCGCCGGCCAGCACGCTCACCCACTTCGTCACGCGCACGGTGCCCAGCTCGGGGTCTACTTTCACTTCGCAAAAATGCGCCCCGAACGAGTGCATGGAGTGCCCGGCCGCATCATCCTTTTTGGTTTTGCTGGCGTTGAGGGCGGCCTGCGCCGATTCGTAGCCCGCGCCGTAGCGGCCCGTGGCCATGCCCTCCACGTCGTCGAGGCCGGCGCGCTTCATCAGGGCGGCGAAGTCTTCGCCCTTGGCGGCGTTGAATTTGAGCTGCAGGCGGCCCTGCACCACTTCTACGTCGGTGGGCTGGGCGCGGTAGAGCGGCGACTTGGCATCGAGCACGGCGATTTTGCCCAGCTTCTGCCACATATCCTGCGCGGCCAGGTACACGCTCGACGATACCGTGCCGGCCGCCATCGAGCCGCCCGAGATGATGGTGGTCGGCAACTGGCTGTCGCCCAGCTCGAAGCGCACTTTCTCGGGCGCTAGCCCGAGGGCATCGGCGGCCACCTGCGTTATCACGGTGTAGGTGCCGGTGCCCAGGTCGGTGGCCCCGGCCTGCACCACGGCGTGGCCATCGGCGTAGAGGCGCACGCGGGCGTTGCCCTGGCCGCTGTGCACGGGGTAGCTGGCCGTGGCCATGCCCCAGCCCACCAGCAGCTGGCCGTCGCGGGTTTGGCCGTTTTTGGGGTTGCGCTGGCTCCAGCCAAACAGCTCGGCGCCGCGCCGGTAGCACTGCTTCAGGCTTTTGCTGCTCCAGGGCTTGCCGCTGCTGGGGTCCACGTCGGCGTGGTTGAGCAGCCGAATCTGGATGGGGTCGACGCCCACGCGGTAAGCCAGGTCGTCCATCGCGCACTCGATGGCAAATGAGCCGGGGGCTTCGCCGGGCGCGCGCATGTAGGTGCTGGTCATCACGTTGGCCCGCGCCAGCCGCGAGCTGGCCGCAAAGGCCGGGCACGCGTAGAGCATCCCGATAATCTTGGCATTCGTTTCGGCGTAGTCGTCCCAGGGCGAGGTGGTAGAAGTTTTTTCGTGCATGAGCGCCAGCAGCTTGCCCTGCGGGGTGGCCCCGAGGCGCAGGGTTTGCTCCTGGTCTTCGCGGTGGCCCAGGCCCGTAAACATTTGGGGCCGCGTGAGGGCCAGCTTCACCGGCCGGCCCACGGCCTTGGCGGCCAGCACGGTGAGCACCGTGTGGGGCCAGGTGCTGCCCTTGCACCCAAAGCCGCCGCCCAAAAACTTGGTTAGCACGCGCACCTGGTCGGCAGGTAGGCCCAGCATGATGCTCAGCGACTTCTGCGTCCAGGCCATGCCCTGGGCCGTGTCGTACACGGTGAGGCGGTCGGGGGCTTCCCAGTGGGCGGTGGTGGCGCCCGGCTCCAGGGGGTTGTGGTGGTTGAGGGCGTGGGTGTAGGTGCCGGTGAGCTGCACCGGCGCGCTGGCAAATGCGGCCGGCGCATTGCCCCGGTTTTCGCCGCCGCCCTTGCCCTGGCTAGGGTCAAATAACCGGGCTTTAGGGTCTTGGTACGAAGCCACGGGTGCTTCGGGGGCTACCTGCACGCGCAGCAGCGCGGCGGCGTGCTGGGCGTGCTCCAGGGTGTCGGCCACTACCACGGCCACGGGCTGCGCGGCGTAGTGAATCTGGTCGGAGGTGAGGGGCAGGAAGCCCATCTGCACGCCCATCCCGATGGTTTTTTTGCCCTCCGGCGTGTCGGGCGACACGGCCAGCTTGGGCAGGTTTTGGTGCGTAAGAATGGCCAGCACGCCCGGCGCCCGCTGGGCGGCGCTGGCGTCGTAGCCCGTGATGCGGCCCCTGGCCACGTCGCTGGTCTTGAGCACGGCGTGCACCAGGCCCGGCAGCTGGTTGTACTCGGCCGAGTACCTGGCCTGCCCCGTCACCTTGAGGCGGCCATCCACGCGGCTCAGCGGCTGGCCCACCACGGTCGCCTGGGGGTTGGTTTCAAAGAAATTCGGTTCGGCGGTCATGTAGGGGCGCGTTGCACGCGCCCGGCCGCTCGCACGACCAGGCGCTGTAGTGATAAAAAAGCCAGTCAACGGCTCAGCAGCCGGGCATATAGGAGCGCAGCGAGCAAGACGATAAAAGCAAGATTGTAAGGAAAAAAGGGCAAGTGCCAGCAAACGGGCGGGCGCGGGCGACGCGCCCCTACGTTACCTGCTGCAAGGCGCGCACCAGCGTGTTTTGCGCCAGCTCTACCTTGTAGGCGTTGTGCTCGCGGGGCTGGGCCCCGCGCAGCGCCGCAGTGGCCGCCGCCCGGAAAGTAGCCACGGTAGCCGGCTGGCCAGCCAGCACCTTTTCGGCCTCGCGCGAGCGCCAGGGCTGGGCCCCCACGCCGCCCAGCGCCACCCGCGCCGTGCGAATGGTGCCCGCCTGCACATCGAGCCCCACGGCGGCCGAGGCCAGCGCATAGGCATAGCTGCTGCGCTCGCGCACTTTCAGGTAGGCCGAGCGCTGGGCGTGCGCGGCCGCCGGAATGGTTACGGCCACAATCAGCTCGCCGGGCTCCAGCACGTTTTCGCGCTCGGGCGTGGTGCCGGGCAGCAGGTAAAACTCCGTGATGGGCACCTGGCGCTGCTTGCCTTTGGCGTTTTCCAGGGTCAGCACGGCGTCGAAGGCGGCCAGGGCCACCGACAAGTCGCCGGGGTAGGCGTTGGCAATGCAGCTCTCGCTCACGCCCAGGATGGCCAGGTTGTGGTTATCACCCGTTTGGGCCGGGCAGCCCGAGCCGGGCACGCGCTTGTTGCAGGCAAAAGCCGGGTCGCGGAAGTAGCCGCAGCGCGTGCGCTGCAAGATATTGCCCCCGATGCTGGCCATGTTGCGCAGCTGCGGCGAGGCGGCCAGCAGCAGCGACTGCGACACGGCCGGGTAGTTCTGCAGCACCAGCGGGTGCTCGCCCACGTCGCTCATGCGCGCCAGCGCCCCGATGCGCAGCCCGTCGCGCGTCTGCTCAATGCTACTGAGGGGCAGCGGGTTAATGTCGATAAGCTGCGGATAATCCACCAGGTTGGCCTTCATCATATCCAGCAGCGTGGTGCCGCCGGCGAGGTAGGTGGCGGCAGGCGTGTCCCTGCGCAGCCCGGTGGCTTCCTTGGCCGAGGCGGCTTGGGTATACGAAAAATTGTTCATTTTTCAATTTGGAATGAAGAATGAGGAATTTAGAATTGGGAATGAGGAATGAAGAATTACCGGTAGTAGGCAATTCCTCATTCTCAATTCCCAATTCTAAATTCAAGGCTCACGCCTTGCCCGCCACTTCGCGCACGGCGGCCAGGATGTTGGGGTAGGCGCCGCAGCGGCAGAGGTTGCCGCTCATCCACTCGCGGCACTGGTCGTCGGTGGTGGCGTGGCCCTCTTTTACGCAGGCCACGGCGCTCATAATCTGGCCAGGGGTGCAGTAGCCGCACTGGAAGCCGTCGTGCTTGAGGAACGCCTCCTGCATGGGGTGCAGCTCCTCCCCTTTCGCCAGCCCCTCGATGGTGGTAATGTCTTTGCCCTGGGCCATCACGGCCAGCGTGAGGCACGCGTTAATGCGCTTACCATCAACGAGTACCGTGCAGGCGCCGCACTGGCCGTGGTCGCAGCCTTTCTTGGTGCCCGTGAGGTCGAGGTATTCGCGCAGGGCGTCGAGCAGGGTCACGCGGGGCTCCAGACGCAGGTTGCGGGCCTGGCCATTAATGCGCAGCGTCAGGTCGGTGGGCCCCTCCACCACGGTGGAGTAGGTATGCAGGCGCTCGGCCGGGGCGGCCAGCGGCGCGGCCAGCGCGAAGCCCAGCAGCCCGCCGGCCTGCTTCATAAAGGAGCGGCGCGAGTCATCCTCCGGGTGCGGAACGCTGGATTCGGGAAAGTGATTAGCCTCCATAAAAACAAGCTTGCTGAAGTGCGCATAACTACCAGGTAGCCAGGGCATGGCGTTCCGGCGCTGCCAACGGGCCCAAGCCAGCGGCAGCTGTTTACAAGGTAAGAAGTTTTCGCTTTAATCCACTTGTTTTTTGGCAGACCCGCTCGTGGCGCAGGGCCCGCACCGGGCCGCCGCCCCGGCCTTACTGGCTGCCGATGCTGAGGGCTACTGCACCGAAAGCCGGAAAGCGGCCGGCGTGAGCCCGGTTTTGCTCTTAAACAGCCGGCTGAAATACTGCGGGTACTCGAAGCCCAGCCGAAAAGCCGTTTCGTTGACGGAAAGCGACGTGCTCAGCAGCAGCTGCTTCGATTTCTCGATGAGGTGCTGGTGGATGTGCTGCTGGGTGCTTTGGCCGGTGAGCGTGCGCAGCATGTCGGTGAGGTAGGCCGGCGACACGTGCAGGGCGTCGGCAAAGTGCTGCACCGTGGGCAGCGGCTGGCCCTCGCCCTGCGCAAAATAGGCCATCAGCAGCGCCTCGAAGCTGCTCAGCAGGTCGTGCTCGGCGGGCCGGCGCGTCAAAAACTGCCGGTGGTAGAAGCGGTTGCCGTAGTTGAGCAGCACTTCGAGCTGCGACACCAGCACGTCCTGGCTGAAGGCGTCGGTGGCCTGCTCATACTCGCGGCGCATACCATCCAGCAGGCCATCGAGCATGCTTTCCTCGCGGGCCGAGAGGTGCAGCGCCTCGTGCACCTGGTAGGAAAAAAAGCCGTAGCCGGCCATTTTTTTGGCCAGCGGGTACTTGTGCAGCAGGTCGGGGTGAAAAACCAGCATCCAGCCCGTTAGCTCGGTAACATCCACGGTGTCATTGCCTTCGCAAAACTGGCCGGGCGCGTAAAACGCCAGCACGCCCTCGCTGAAATCGTAGGGGCGGTGCCCGTATTGCAGGCGGCCCTTCAGGTTTTTCTTCAGCGAAATGATGTAGAGCTGCCGCACCACCGGCCCGGTGGGCGGCACTATATGCTGCGTTTTGGCCAGGTCGATGACGGTGAGCAGCGGGTGCGCCGGGGCCGGAAACCCGAAGTGCCGGGTAAAATCCGACACCGATTCCAGTACTTTGAACTCGCGGGTGGGCTGTCGCATGGGTGGGTCGTTGTTAGGTAATTGGGTACGCAGGGAGTCAAACAGCACGTCATGCAGCCCGTAGGGACGCATCTCGCGGGTTTTATTGAACCACTTAACGATTAGGTTAGTGCAGCCCGCGAGATGCTTCCCTACGGGCTGCATGACGTGCTGTTTAGTCGAAAGCCTTATTTCCCCAGGCTACTAAAACCCTTCCGGGTACGCCGCGCCGGCCGCGCTGCCCACCGGCATAATGGCGTTGAGGCTGGCCAGCTCGGCCGAACTCAGCACGAGGCTGGCGGCGGCCACGTTGGCTTCCAGGTACTTGCGGCGCTTGGTGCCGGGGATAACTACTACGTCCTGGGCCAGCACCCAGGCCAGGGCCAGCTGCGCCGACGTGACGCCCTTGGCGGCGGCCAGGGCCTGGAGCTTTTCTACCAGGGCCAGGTTTTGGTAGAAATTCTCGCCCTGGTAGCGCGGGAAAAACCGGCGCGAGTCGTTGGCCTCAAAGTCGTCGGGGGTCTTGATTTCGCCCGACAAAAAGCCCCGGCCCAGCGGCGAATACGCCACGAAGCCAATGCCCAAGTCGCGCGTGGCCTGCACAATACCTTCGTCCTCCACGCGGCGGTCGAAGAGCGAGTACTCCGACTCCAGGGCCGTGATGGGGTGCACGGCGTGCGCCCGGCGCAGGATGTCGGCCGGTACCTCGCTCAAACCCAGGTAGCCCACTTTGCCCTCCTCCACGAGGCGGCTCATGGCGCCTACCGTGTCCTCAATGGGCACGGCGGGGTCTACGCGGTGCAGGTAGTAGAGGTCCACGTAGTCGGTGCCTAAGTTCTGGAGCGAGCGCTCGATAGACTTGCGCACGTAGTCGGGCCGGCCGTTGTAGCCGCCGGTCCACTGCTCGTTGTCATCCACCTCAAAGCCAAACTTGGTGGCGATGGTAAACTGGTGGCGCCGGCCGGCAATGGCGCGGCCCACCAGCCGCTCGTTGAGCATGGGGCCGTAGAGGTCGGCCGTGTCGAGCATGGTCACGCCCAGCTCCAGGGCGCGGCTGAGGGTGGCCAGGCTTTCGGCCTCGTCGGCCGCGCCGTACACGCTCATGCCGTTTACGCCGCTGGTCATGCCCATGCAGCCCAGGCCCTCCACCGATACTTCTAAGCCCTGACTGCCCAGGGCTACTTTTTTTATAGTGCTCATATGTTGTTGGTTAGCGGCAACCCTGCGTTGCCTGTTTTGCTAAGGCAAAGGTCCGGCCCCCGCCCAGGGCCGGACCTACACAAACCGCCGCTTCTGCAACACAAAACGCGCCCCTATTGCCAGCCCCGCACGCTGGTGCCGCCAAAAACGCCCCGGTTGCCGGCCGGCGTAAAAATGGGATATGGGAAGGTGGGCTCCAGCGCGCTGGCCTCGTCCAGGGCGCGCAGGTGCTCGGGGCTGAGGCGCACGTCGAGCGCGGCCATATTATCGTGCAGCTGCGCCAGCTTGCTGGCCCCGATGATGAGCGAGGCCACGCCGGGCTGCGCCGCCGCCCAGGCCAGCGCCACCTGCGTCAGGGGTTTGCCGGCCTGGGTGGCCACGGCCCGCAGCGCGTCGAGAATGCGCCAGTTGCGGTTTGTAAACAGCGTGTTGCCGAAGGGGTTAGGGCCACTGAGGCGGCCTTCGCCGGTGGCCGCGCCCTCGCCCTGGCGCTCGTATTTGCCCGCCAAAAAGCCGGCCGCCAGCGGGCTCCACGGCACAATGCCCAGGCCGCACGCGCGGGCCGCCGGCACGTGCTCGCGCTCGATGCTGCGCTCGACCAGCGAGTAGGCCAGCTGCAGGGCAATGGGGCCGGGCACGGCGTGGGCCTGCGCCAGCGTGGCGGCCTGGGCCGCGTACCAGGCCGGCATGTCGGAAAAGCCGAAGTAGCGGATTTTGCCGGCCCGCACCAGGTCGCCCAGCGTTTGCAGCACCTCCTCCAGGGGCGTCACCATGTCCCAGACGTGCAGCCAGTAGAGGTCGAGGTAGTCGGTTTTGAGGCGGCGCAGCGAGCCTTCGAGGGCCCGGTGAATATTCTTGCGGCCGTTGCCGCCCGCGTTGGGGTTGCCGGGCCCACCGCTAAAGCCAAACTTGCTGGCCAGCACCAGCTTATCGCGCAGGCCCCGGTCGGCCACGTAGCCGCCTACCAGCTCTTCGCTGCGCCCGCCGGCGTACACGTCGGCCGTATCAATAAAATTGCCGCCGGCTTCCACGTAGCCGTCAAAAATGGCCTGCGACACCTCGTCGGCCGAGCCCCAGCGGGCAGTACCAAACGTCATAGTGCCCAGCGACAACGGGCTGACTACCAGGCCCGAGCGGCCTAACGTGCGAAAATCAGTAAGACTCATAAAACCAGGCTAAATACCCGGCTGCCAATAGCGCCAGCCGACCCCAAAGGTCGGGGCCGGGCGGGCCGGCGCGGTTATACAAACTCAGGCTTTTGGGATACGAAACGCGGCGGGGTAAAGCACCTTAAGGCGCTTGCGCACGGCTCTTCAGTGGCGGCCAGCCGACTTAAGTAGCGGGCGTAGCGGGTACGGCGAAGTACTGCTGCGCAAAATCGTGGGCGTACTGCCTCACCTGGTCGCGCACCGCCCGAAACTGCCGCCTGATTTCTTCCTCGCTGCCCGTAGCCTTGGCTGGGTCGGGAAAGTTGCGGTGCAGTTTTTTGGCGGTGCTGGGAAATACGGGGCACACCTCGTTGGCGTGGTCGCACACGGTCAGCACATAGTCGAAGGGCACGTGGGCATACTCCTCCACGTGGTTGCTGGTGTGCCCGGAAATGTCCACGCCGTCTTCGGCCATGCTGCGCACGGCGCGGGGGTTGAGCCCGTGCACCTGCACGCCGGCCGAGTACACGGCGGCCTGGGTGCCCAGCGCTTGGGCCAGGTAGCCATGCAGCAGCTGGCTGCGGCAGGAGTTGCCAGTGCACAGCACCAATACGTTTTTCTTTGCGGGCATAACTTTTTGTTCCTTAGTAATTTAACACTAATACCTCACGTAGCCTAAGCCGCCGGAACCGCGTACCAGCGGCGGCGAAACCAGCAGGCCAGGTTGACCAGGGCAATCAGGGCAATCAGGGCGGGCACCTCAATCAGGGGGCCGGTGACCCCGGCAAAGGCCTGGCCCGAGCTGATGCCGAACACGCCGATGGCCACCGCACTGGCCAGCTCGAAGTTGTTGCCGGTAGCCGTGAAGGCAATGGCCACGTTTTCAGCGTAGCTCGCGCCCAGGTACTTGCCCGCCGCGAAGCTGAGCACAAACATGACCGCAAAGCAGATGGCCAGCGGCAGGGCAATGCGCAGCACGTCGAGCGGGATGCGCCCCAGCAGCGCCCCCTTGAGGCTGAACATGACGACAACAGTGGCGAGCAGCGCCAGCAGCGTAACCGGGCTGATGGCGGGCAAAAACACCTCCTCGTACCAGGCATCGCCCTTGGCCCGGCGCAGCAGGATGCGCGAGAGCAAGCCGGCCGCGAAAGGCAGCCCCAGGTACACGAGCACGCTGGGGGCAATATCGCCGATGCCGATGCGCACGGCATACCCTTTCAGCCCAAAATACGGGGGCAGCACCGTGATAAAGAGCCTGGCCAACACGCTGTAAAACAGCACCTGAAAGACGGAGTTGAGGGCCACCAGGCCCGCGGCGTACTCGCGGCTGCCGTCGGCCAGCTCATTCCAGACCAGCACCCTGGCAATGCAGCGGGCACTGCCGATGAGCAGCAGCCCCACCATGTACTCGGGCTTGCCGGGCAGGAGCCGGATGGCCAGAAAAAACATGAGCAGCGGCCCAAGTATCCAGTTGAGCACGAGCGACAAGCCCACGATGCGCACATTGCGACATACCGTGGGTAGCTGCCCGTACCTGACCCTGGCCAGCGGCGGATACAGCATCAGGAGGAGGCCCAGGGCCAGCGGCACGTTTACCGTGCCCACCGAAAAGTAGTTAATGGCCAAGCTGATACGGGGCACGAAGTAGTCCAGGGCCCGCCCCCCAGTGCCATGGCCAGGAATATCCAGGGCGTGAGGCCCCGGTCGAGGCCGGAAAGCTTCTTGTGAGCCACCACCAGCGGGGGCGGCGGCAGACGAGGGGTTATTTCCATAATAATTTTGAAATCAATGGATTAAGCAACACCTACCACCGCACTGCGCCGCTCCAGCAGCAGCGTGTCGCGCCACACGCCCGCCAGCTGCGCAATGCGCGTGCGCCGGCCCACCTGCCGAAAGCCCAACGCCTCGTGGAGCCTGATGCTGGCCGTGTTTTCGGGGAAAATGCTGGCTTGCAGCGTCCACAGCCCGCAGGCTTCCGACGCGGCGACCAGCGCGGCCAGCAGCTGCCGGCCCACGCCCTGCCCGCGGGCCGCGGCGGCGATGTAGATGCTCACCTCGCCCACCCCGCCGTACACGCAGCGGCTCGACACGGGCGAGAGGGCCGCCCAGCCCAGCACCGGCCCCGCTGGCCCCGCCACGGCTACCAGCCGGCAGCTGGCCAGGTGGCTGCGGTCCCACTCCTCCCAGGTGGGCGCGGTGGTGGTGAACGTGGCCTGGCCAGTGGCCAGGCCCTGCTCATAAATGGCGCATACGGCGGGCCAGTGCGTCGGGGTAAGGGGCAGGGTGTCCATACTAATTTAGGAGATATGTGGGCAGCGCAATCACTATAAACCTCAGTTAATCAACTACTTATAAAGGAGGCAATGAACGTAGGGGCGGGGTCGTATCCGGTAGGGCTTGCCCCTGCCCGCTAGCCGCGCCGAAACAACGATTTCGTTCAACAACGGGCGCGGGCAAGCCCTACCGGGTACGCCCCCGCCCCTACACCATTCAAGTCTAATCTGCCTGCTGGGTGGGAATTTTTCTGGAAGCCAGACGTTGCGGCAACTGCCCTAGCAGCAACCGCCACCCGGCGCGCAGCTGGCTACTGGCAGCTGGGGCAGGGCCAAGTGGGCGTCGGCGATGCCGCAGGCATCCTGCGCCAGGCAAGCCGTTTGCTTGGAGGTCAGGGCAAAGTCCTGGCCCTCAAGCTGAAGACCAAACTTGCCGATGGTATCCTGCTGGTATTCCACCTCGATGGGCAAGTCCTCGCGGCCCAGTATTTTCTCTGCCAGGTGGAGGATGTGCAGGAATTTTTGCGGCGCGAGCCGGTGGTCGTAATCGCCGGCTTCCCAGAGTTGAAAATTGGCCACGGTTTCCCGGCGCTCCACGCCTCCGCAATCAATAAAATGCTTGGTCACCAGGCCCACTTCCGTCACGTGAAAATGGGGCGGCAGGTACCGGCCATTGGGCAGGCGGAAGCGCACGGCCGTGCGCTCTGCCAGAGCGTGCTTCATTTCGGAGAGTTTCATTTTACAGTTAATTTACTGATTAATAATAATTTAACACCTGCCTAAACGCACTTAGCAGGCGCAGGCTGCGTCCGGCCCGCCGCCCGTGGCTTCGAGAAAAAAGGCCGTGAACTGCTGGTGCACCTGCTGCAACAACTCGGTGTTGAGGCAGTAGCACACGGTGAGGCCGTCAATCTGCCCGCGAATCAGGTCCAGCGCCTTCAGCTCCTGCAAATGCTGCGAAACGGTGGTGCGCGACAGAGGCAGCTCGGCGGCGATATCACCCGAGATGCAGGTTTTTTGGGCCGCCAGAAACTGGATGATGGCCACGCGGGCCGGATGCGCCAGCGCCTTCGCCACGCGGGCTAGCTGCTGCTGGTCGGTGGTGAAGGCGGCGGTTTTGGCGTAGGTCACGGTACGTTTTGGTAAGCGGTGGGGGTTGAAAATGAAGTGCTAAAACTCGGTCAATCAACAGGTTAACTCTTAACTCAAACTTCAGTTAAGCTGAGCAGGGGCAGCCACGCGCAACGAAAAGCAGCAGTAAGTATGTTGTAAATATACGTCATTGTGAGTCGTATGTTTACGTCATACATTATTATTTTCACCTTCGGCAAGCGCGTGACAGGGTGTATAGGCAATAGCCAGCCCGGCCCCAGGGTACCCTTCTCCGCCACCTGCAGCGACGAATTATGCAAGTTGGCGGCGGGATTTAGCACCAATCCCGCCGCTGGTTAGCCGTTCCTTTGCAGCGTGGTTAGTGGGTGCCTGCTATTAATATAAGTTCTTCATTCACTGCGCATTATACTCTTGTCTTTATGAAACCCGCCCTTAAAACCGAAACCCTCGACATCGAAGGCATGAGCTGCGCTTCGTGCGCGGCCTTCGTCGAGAAGTCGCTCAGCCGCACGCCGGGCGTGCAGCGGGCGCTGGTCAACTTTGCCACCGAAAAGGCCACTGTGGATTACCTGCCCACCCAGGTTTCCCCGGCCACCCTCAAGGAGGCCGTTCTCAACGCTGGTTTCGGCGTGGCAGCGCGCCCGCCCGACACCAGCGCCGCCGAGCGCCGCGCCGCCGCCGACCGCCAAAAGGCGTTGGCTTACCAGCAGCTTAAGCGCCGCTTTGGCGTGGCCCTGGGCCTGGCTTTGGTCATCATGCCCCTGAGCATGCTCATGCTCTGGCCGGGTTTGATGCAGCACGTGAACATGCAGTGGCTCAACTACTTGCTGCTGCTGCTCACGCTGCCGGTGCTGGGCTACAGCGGGCGCGAGTTCTACGTTTCGGCCTGGAACGGCCTTTGGCACCGCACTGCCAACATGGATACGCTCATTGCTGTGGGCACCGGCGCGGCCTTTTTGTATAGCCTGGCGGCTACCGTGGCACCAAGGTTTTTCACCAATCGAGGCCTGCTACCCGAAGTGTATTACGACACCACGGCCACCATCATCGCCCTGATTCTGCTGGGCAAGGTGCTGGAGCTGCGGGCCAAAACCCGGACCTCGGCCGCTATCAGGTCCCTGCTGGGCCTGCAAGCCAAAACCGCCCGCGTGGTGCGCCCGACCGCGGCCAACCCCGCGGGCGCGGAGGTAGACGTGCCCATCGGGCAGGTGCAGCTGGGCGACATCGTGGTGGTGCGCCCCGGCGAGAAGGTGGCCACCGACGGCCTCATTACCGAAGGCTATTCCTCGCTGGATGAGGCCATGCTCACCGGCGAGAGCCTGCCCGTAGCCAAGCAAGCCGGCGACCCCGTGTTTGGGGCCACGCTCAACAAAACCGGCTCCTTCCGCTTCCGCGTGACCAAAGTAGGGGCCGACACCCTGCTCGCCCAGATTGTGCAGCTGGTGGAAGACGCCCAGGGCAGCCGCGCCCCCATTCAGCGGCTGGCCGATAAGGTGAGCGCCATTTTTGTACCCACGGTGGTCGTTATCGCCCTCCTCACCTTCGTGCTTTGGTTTGCGTTGGCCCCGGCCGCGACGCGCCTGCCGCTGGCCCTGGTCAATTTTGTGGCCGTGCTCCTCATTGCCTGCCCCTGCGCGCTGGGCCTGGCCACGCCCACGGCCATCATGGTGAGCACCGGCAAAGGGGCCGAGCACGGCGTGCTTATCCGCAACGCCGAAGCCCTGGAAAAGGCCGGCCAGGTAACGACCGTGCTGCTCGACAAAACCGGCACCATCACCCAGGGCGAGCCTGCCGTAACGGATTTTTGGACGCTGCCGGGCCCCACCAAGGCGAGCCACCTGCTGCAAATGGTCGCCGCCGTGGAGCAACTGAGCGAGCACCCGCTGGCCGCAGCCGTGGTGCGCTACGCCGAGGCGCAGGGCGGTAACAACCTGACCGCCATTGGCTTCCGGGCCGTGGCGGGCCAGGGGGCCGCCGCCAGCGTGCAGGGGCAGGTCGTGCTGGTCGGCAACCGCCGCCTGCTGGCCGACGCCGGCGTGCCCCTGCCCCCTCCCCTGTTAGCCCAAGCCGAGCAACTGCTGAGCCAGGCCAAAACGGTGCTTTACCTGGCCGTGACCGGCCAGGCCGTGGGCCTGCTGGGGGTGGCCGATACCGTGCGCGCCACCTCGGCCGCGGCCATCAAAAAGCTGCAGGCGCTGGGCCTGGAAGTGGTGCTGCTAACCGGCGACAACCCCGCCACGGCCGCTCAGGTGGCCGCCCAGGTGGGCATCACGCGCTACTTTGCCGAGGTGCTGCCCGCTGGCAAGGCCGGCAAGGTGCGGGAGCTGCAAGCCGAGGGCCGAATTGTGGCCATGGTGGGCGATGGTATCAACGACGCGCCGGCGCTGGCCCAGGCCGACGTGGGCCTGGCCATCGGCGCGGGCACCGACGTGGCCATGGAAGCCGCGGGCATCACGCTCATGCGCTCCGACCTGCACGGCGTAGTCACGGCCATCGAGCTGAGCCGGCAGACCATCCGCACCATCCGGCAAAATCTGTTTTTTGCCTTTCTCTACAACTCACTGGGCATCCCCATCGCGGCCGGGCTGCTCTACCCCTTTTTTGGCATTCTGCTTTCGCCCATGCTGGCGGCCGGGGCCATGGCCCTCAGCTCGGTATCGGTGCTCACCAACTCGCTGCGCCTGCGCAGCTTTGCGCCCAGCAAGTAGGGAGAAGTGGGGGGTAGAGCTGGTGCATGAGTCGCCCTCCGCGGCGGACCCCACCCCCGAAATGCATTTTTTACATTTTAAGTAACTGTTTAACAGTTAACCAATTATTTACCAGGTAGAACCATCCAAGCGCTACTCCGCGTCAGGCAGCGAAACGGTGAAGGTGGAGCCCGCGCCCAGCTGGCTTTGCACCGTGATGCTGCCGCCGGCATTCTCCACCATTTTCTTCACCATGTAGAGGCCCACGCCCGAGCCGGGCACGTGGTTGTGCAGCCGGCGAAACATGCGAAAGAGCTCGCCCTGCTGCACCTCACTGAGGCCCAGACCGTTGTCTTGCACCGTAAGCAGCACCTGGCCGGGGGCACCGTGGCAACGGAGCTGCACCACGGGCGCCCGCTCGGGGGCGCGGTACTTGATGGCGTTGCTGAGCAGGTTGTAGACGATGCTGCGCAGGTTTTTGGCCGAAAAGCGCACCGTGGGGCACGCCGCCAGGTCCACGGTGAGGGAGGCCGCGGCGGCGGTCAGCTCGGGCAAGATGTCGAGGCGCACGGCTTCGACCAGGGCGGGCAGGTCGATGGCTTCGGCGGGCTGGTCGGGCAGCACCTGCTGCAGCTGCGCCACGTTGGTGAGGTGCGCCAGCGTTTGCTGGAAGCGGGTCACGGCCCCGTCCATCATGCCGAGCAGGCGGGGCACCAGGGGGTCTTGCAGGGCATTGGCGGGCAGGTGCTCGCGCAGGGCCAGCAGCAGGCCCTCCACGTTGGTAATGGGCGACTTCAGGTCGTGCGAAGCCGAGTACACAAACGTATCCAGGTCGGTATTGGTACGCGCGAGGCGGCTGTTGGTGTTGCCCAGCTCTTCGTTGGTGGCCCGCATCTCCTGGTTGATGGCCGCCAGCTCCTCATTGAGGGCCTGCACCTGCTGGCGGGCCAGCACCTGGGCCGTTACTTCGGTGGCCACGCACACCACGCCGGTAATGGCTCCGTCGGCGGCGTGCAGGGGCTGATACACGTAGTTGAAATACCCGGTTTCTCCCGCCTGGTGGCGGCTCAGGCGCAGTGGCTGCTCCTGGGCCACAAAGGGCACGCCGGTTTGCCGCACGCTGTCGAGCAGCCCCGGCAAGCCCTGCGCTGCCAGCTCGGGCACGACCTCAAAAAACGGCCGCCCCACCAGCTGCCCCAGCGGGTGACCCAGCATGGCGGCCATCGGCGAGTTCACCACATCCAGCACGTGGGTGGGCCCACGAAACACGCTGATGGCCACCGGCGCCTGCTCAAAAACGCGCTGCAATTCCTGCTGCTGCGCCTCGCGCTGCTGGCGGGCCAGCACCTGCTCGGTTACCTCAAAGGCGAAGACGGAGATGCCGGCAAGCTGGCCGTTTTCGTGGTAGGGCGTGTAAGTAAAAGTGAAATACCCCAGGTGGGCGGGCTGGCCGCCGCGGGCGGGCACGGTACAGGGCAGGTCCAGCCCAAAATACGTTTCGCCCGTGCGGTACACCTGGTCCAGGAGGTCGATAAAGCCCTGCTCGCGCAGCTCCGGCAGCGCCTCGGCCAAGGCCAGGCCCACCAGCGGCCGGCCGGCAAATAGCCGCTGGTACGCCTCGTTCACGTACTCGACGTGGTGGCTGGGCGTGCGCAGCAGCTGAATCAGGGCCGGGGCCTGCTCAAATATCTGGTAAAAGGTTTCGCGCTGCTGCACCTGGTGCCGGGTGGCGGCCAGCAGCTCGGCCTGCAGGGCCTCGGTGTGGCGGCGCGCCAGCACCTGCTCGGTCACGTCATACACGAAGGCCGCCACGCCCACCGTGCGCCCCTGCTCGCGGTAGGCCTGGTAGGCAAACGTGACGTAGCGCGGGCTGCCGGGCTGCAGCTCGGCCAGCGGCAGGTCGATAACGGCCTGGCTTTCGCCGGTAGTGAAGACCTTGTCCATCAGCGCCACCAGGCCCGCCAGCTTGATGCGCGGGTACACCTCGGCCAGCGTGTGGCCCTGCAGCGGCCCAGCCCATTCCTCGGGTGGAAACAGCGCCTCGAAGGCGGGGTTGAAGTAGTCGATGCGGTGGTTGGGCTCGCGCAGCAGCACAATGGCCACCGGCGTTTGCTCAAATATCTGGTACAGGTCCTGCCGCTGCTGGGCCTGGCGCTTCACCACGGCCATCATGGCCGCTTGCAGCGTGTCGGCCTGCTTGCGCGCCTGCACGCGGTCGGTAGCGTCCAGCGCAAACACCAGGATACCCTGCGGGCGCTGCTGGCCATCGAAGAGGGGCTGGTAGATAAAGTCCAGGTACCGCGGCTCGGGCCGGCCGGTGGCCTGGTTGTGCAGCATGAGCACGGTTTCGGTGCCGATAAAGGGCTGGCCGCTGGTATACACCTGGTTGAGCAGGTGCAGGAAGCCCTGCTCCGGCAATTCGGGGAATATCTCGGCCACGGTGCGGCCCAGCACCGTGCGGCCGGCCGCCAGCGCTTGGTACTGGTCGTTGAAAAACGAGAAGCGGTGCTCGGGCCCGCTGAGCGTGGCAATGGCGGCGGGCACCTGGCCCAAAATCTGGCTCAGCAGCGCCTGCTGCACCCGCTGCTGCTCGCGCTGCTGCTCGGCCTCGTGCAGGGCGGCCTGCACCTGCGCGGTGCGCTGAACCACGCACGCTTCCAGCTCCTGGTTGAAGCGCTCCAGCTTGTGGCGGGCCTGCACCTGCGCCGTTACGTCGAAGGCCACGTGCAGGATGCCCGTTAGCTGGCCCTGCTCTACCAGGGGCAAAAACGAGGCGTTGAAGTAGCGCCATTCCGGCTGCCCGGTGCCGTTAAAGTCGGCCCGGATTTTCGCCTCCGGCATATAAGCGGGCTCGCCCGTTTGGTGCACGCGGTCTACTACTTCAAAAAAGCCTTGCCCGGCCAGCTCCGGCAGGGCCGCCCGCACGGGCTGGCCCACCAGCGGGCGGCCCGGAAAAAGCTGCTGGTAGTGCGGGTTCACGAGCTCAAAAACGTGGGTGGGCCCGTGCAGCAGCGCCATGTTGGCCGGCAGCTGCATGAGGGCCTGGTGCAGCCGCTGGCGCTGCTGCTCGGCCTCGGCGCGGGCCGCCAGCTCGCGGGCCTGGCTCTGGCGCAGGGCTTGCTCCTGGGCCGAGCGGGGCTGGTCGTTGGTGTCGGTAAAGCTGACGACCAGCAGCGCCCCCTGCCGCCGGGCCGCCAGGTGAAAATAGCCATCAAGGCCGTCGTGCTGAAAGTTGAAGTCGGCCCGCTGGGGCTGCTCCGACAAAAACGCGTCGCGGTAAAAAGCGAAGATGCCGGCCGGCGTGGCCATGGGAAAGAGCGTCAGAAACGACTCGGCGGGGCGCTGGGGCAGCCGCAGCATCTGCTGGGCGGCGGGGTTGAGGTACTCGTAGGCCAGGTCATTAATCTTCTGTCCATCAGCAGCATACACCGGGCGAAACAGGATGAAGCCCGTCAGGGCTACTTCCAGCAGCGTGCGCGCAAAGTCTTCGAAACCCGCTACGTCGGGGGGCAGCGCCGAAGCAGGTAGGTTGGGCATGATAAAGACTAAAAATTCTCCTACTAAATTACGGGCTTCTGCGTGCTTAACTGCCGGCGGGAGGAAGTGGTTGCTGCCGGCGTGGCCTGGTGGTTGCGCCTGCGTTTGGCCTTGCCGCTACTACCACGCCGCCGCCCAAGACTACGGGCGCGCAGTGGCACCCTCCAGTTGTTTCGCGCCGTGTTTCGGGGTGCTGACGATTATAACACGGCGGAACACGGCGGCTTAACACCCCGAAACACGGCGCGAAAGCTTATGGAACAGCCTTGCGTAAATCCCACCTTCCTTTCTAACTCCTCATCAAGGCTGAAACCACGCTGAGCCGCACGCGTAGCCTTCCCGGCCTGCCAGCCTAAACTGCGTGCAGAATAACGTAGAGCGAGGTAGTCGAAATCACGACCCACAGCAGTACGCCCAGCAGGTAGGGCTTCGCGCCCACCGAGCCGACCACCCTGGCCGACAGCCCCGCGCCAATAAAAAACAGCGTCACGGTGAGGCCAACCTTGGCCAGGGCCACCAGCACCGGCCCGAGCGGCCGGGCGGCGGACACAAACGTGTTGACCAGCATAGCCAGAATGAAGCCGAAGATGAAGTAGGGAATCTTGATTTTAACGCCCTTTTGCTTGAAAATCAAGGATGTACCAATGGCTACCGGGATAATCCAGAGCGCCCGCGCCAGCTTCACGGTGGTGGCTACCTCCAGGGCCTGGTTGCCGTAGGCGGCCGCCGCGCCCACCACCGACGAGGTGTCGTGGATGGCGATGGCGCACCACAGGCCAAACTGGTGCTGGCTCATGTGCAGGGCGTGGCCGATGGGCGGAAAAGCAAACAGCGCCAGGGCGTTGAGCACGAACACCGTGCCCAGGCCCACCGACATCTCCTCGTCCTTGGCCCCCAGCACCGGCCCGATGGCCGCAATAGCCGAGCCCCCACAAATGGCAGTGCCACACGATATTAGGTGCACCACGCGGCGGCCCAGCCCCAGCCACTTACCCACAAAGTAGCCCAAAACCAGGGTGCCCACTATGGACACCACCGTGAACAGGATGCCTTGCTTGCCGGCCTGCACCGCCGCGTGGGCGTTCATGCCAAAGCCCAGGCCAATAACCGAGAATTGCAGCAGCTTGTGGGTGAGCGCTTTAGTTTGTATCGAAAAGGGGTTGCCCACCGTTTGGGCCAGCCCCAGGCCCAGCGCCAGCGCAACGGGCGGCGAGGCCCAGGGCGTGAGGCAAAACACCAGCAGCAGCCCAAACACCACCTGCCGCAGCGTAAAGCCCCGCCCAAACAGCACCCGCGGCGTGTGCAGGCGGCGGAAGATGCCGGTAGCAGCGGCCGGCTCGTCAGGCGCGGTGGCGGCCTGGCCCAGCTCGGCCGGCGCGGCATAGGGCCGCGGCGCCGCGCGGCGGGCAGGCTTTGGGGCGGGCGGCTCGGCAACGGCGGGCAGGCTCATGGGGAATTGCTTGATTGAGCAGGCAAATTTACGGCGCTACCTCCCGCAGGCATTATTTCGAAATGTTATCCGCAATAACCATAGGTTATTCAAAAGCGCAGAATTGCCGGCTGGCCAGCCGCTTGCTTCTGTCTGGCCGTCTCCGCTGCTTAGCCTTTATTTCCACCAGCCAAGAGGCTATTGCCTTGGACCTGGGCAAAGCTCAGGAACCGCAGGGCCGGCCGCGGCAACGGCTGGCCCTGCACCCACACGGCCTCAAACTGCCGGGGTAGCGCCAGGTCCTGAATGGGCACTATTTCGAGCAGGCCCGCCGCCAGCTCGCGCTTCAGGGCCTGCCGCGACACGAAGCCCAGGCACTCGGGGGCTGCCTCCAGGTAGCCCTTAATGGCTTCCGTGCTGTCGAGGTAAAACGCCACGGCCAGGTCGCCGAGCTTGGTTTTGCGCTCGCGCAGGGCCATTTCCAGCACTTCGAGGGTGCCCGAGCCGCGCTCGCGCAGCACCAGCGGGTGGGCCAGGGCCGCGGCCAGCGGCAGGGGCTGGGCGGGCGGACCGGCGGGCGTGGCCCGGCGCACGGCCACCAGCTCGTCGGGCAGCAGCAGCTCGTAGTGCAAATCGCGGTTTTTGGTGCGGCCCTCCACAAAGCCCAAGTCCAGCTCGCCGCGCAGCAGCGCGTCGGCAATGCGCTCGGAGTTGGCACTGAGCAGGGTGAGCTGCACCTGCGGGTAACGGGCCTGGAAGGCGGGCAGCCAGGCCGGCAGCACGTACTGGCTGAGGGTGGTGCTGGCCCCCAGGCGCAGGCGGCCGGCGGCCTCCTGCGGGTCGCGCAGGCCCGCCAGCTGCTCGCTTAGCTGCTGGGCCGCGGCCGCCACGGCCGCGGCGTGGGCGTGCAGCAGGCGGCCAGCCTCGGTGAGGCTCACGCGGTTGCCGCGCCGCTCCAGCAGGCGCTGGCCATATTGAGCCTCCAGCTCGCGGATGTGCTTGGTAACGGCCGGCTGGCTCACAAACAGCTCCTGCCCGGCCTTGGTGAAGCTCAGGTGCCGGGCCACGGCCGCGAAGACGCGCAATCGAAAATCGGACATGGACGCGAAGGTCGGCGCGGCGGGCCGCCAGTGGCCGGGTCGGCCTGGGGCAGGGCCCCGGCAAGTGCGCGAATAGGTAACGCCGCGGTATAAACGGGGCACCCCCTCCCCTACTCCCGGCCTGGCAGGAGTAGGTACAGGTGCTTACCCGCGGCCACCAGGGCCAGCCCCAGCAGCGCCCCGGCACTTCCCCAGCCAATATCGCTCAGGTCAAACGAGCGGCTGCTCAAGAAAAGCTGGCCTACCTCGGCCAACACAACCAGCGCGGCCAGGGCCGCCCAGGCCCCCAGCCAGTGGCCCCAGGGCCGGTTTTGCCCGGCCAGCCAGCTGCCCACGAGCCCTCCCAGTGCCACCAGTGGCACGGCCGTGCGAATAGTGTCATTGCGGTTTTCGTCGGCCCAGGCGGCCAGCCAGCGCGGAACAAACCACACCGCCGCCATCTGCGGGTGCGCTCGCCAGCTCAGGTACAGTACCAGCCCGCCCCCAATTGCTACTGCCAGATAAAACAGACGGTCCTTACTTACCAGCATAAACTTAAAATAACTAGCTGCCCCCGTGACAACGCGGCCGCTTTACGGAAGCCTTTAACGCAAGAAACAGTACTTGTAACAACCCTGGCCAGAAAAAGCTAAAATAGCTGCCCATTACCACTTCAGGTAGTTGTACTCGCGCTTTAAGTACTCAGCATTTGGTAATTTAATTGGCTTTTTGTTTTGGCAAATTCATTTTGTCTAATATTTTAGTTATACCACGCGCTGAAAGCAGTTTTTTTATATCCAAAAAATACAAATTTATTTTTAACGATAAAATCTGATTTTATTTATACTCAAAGAGATGGTTTTGTAAAGTAGCGCAACCTAAGCTATTGGCATTATTTACGCAAAAGGGTGACCCAGCACCCTTTTTAGTTCCATAAAATGGGAAGATAATCAGTTGACAGTTTACTTGTTAGCATTCGGCTGACTATCTATGTTACTATTTATTAGGGCAGCAAAAACCCGTTTGCAGCACTTTTGCAATAAAAAATACAATTAATAGTAGTAAATAAAGTTTTTTCAAATCGCTAATAGTACTATTGCTAAACCAAGTAGCTATGCGTGTCATTTAGGCGTTTTGAAGTTTTTTTTATTTAGTCTAGTATAATGAATAAGGTTGTTCATCCTATTTTATTGATTCTATTTTTTGTGTTTAGCACCCTCGGGTGCGCAAAATCTGCTCAGCTTACGCCCGCTATTTTTAATGCCACGGCCACGGCCGCGCCGGGGGAGGCCATTAGCTTGCAAGGCTTTTTTGGCCCAAAAGCCATCGCTTTTCTTACCTGCGCCTCAAACCCCAAAGTCATTGCCTTGCCCATCCTGGTGCAGCGCGATGGGCAGCTCAGCGCGCAACTGCCCGCGCAGCTGCCGGCCGACCTCTACCAGGTGTGGGTGCAGGATGGGCAGCTGCGCAGCCCCGCCGTATTCATCAATCAGGCGCGGGGCATGCACTTCGACTCGCCCGAAGTAGCCCCTGGGGGTACCCTGCGCCTGTTTGGGCGCAACTTGCTGCGCGGAGGCAGCGCCCAGGTGCGTTTTGTGGCGCAAAGTGGCGGCGGCAGCGGCCCCGCCGTGGTGAAGGCCAGCCAGAGCGATGCGTACGCGCTGACGCTGACGGCGCCCACTACGCTGCAGCCGGGCGTGGTCTACGACGTGTTTGTGGCCAACGGCTACGGGGGCAGCGCCGCCGAAACCAAGGCCGAGCAACCGGTGCAGGCCATTGCGGCCGGCCCCGACTACTTCCAGCTGGGCGTGCCCTGGGCAAGCAAGTTTACCTTTTACACCAATGTGTATAACGTCAAGACCGACAGCCGGTTAGCGCTCAAGGCCGTGGGCAACGGGCTGGCCGACGACCAGCCGGCTATTCAGGCGGCTATTTTGCAGGCCAACAAGGACGGCGGCGGCATTGTGTACCTGCCGGCGGGCACCTACAAGCTGCTGGTGGCGCAGGGCGAAGGGCTCACCATTTATGCCAACGTGGTGCTGCAAGGCGCTGGCCCTCAGCAAACCAGCCTCAAATATGGTTACGGGGAGGCCGGCTTCAAATTCGGGCTGATTTTCTACGGCAACGGCCAAAAAATGGGCCTGGCCGACTTGTCGCTGACCAACGTGAACGAGCGCGGCCAGTGGGTGCACAACCTGTATGCCGGCTACCCCGGCAAGATATCGGACGTGTTTCTCAGCAACGTGGCCGCCACGTATTCGGGCGAGGCCATTACATTTAGCGGGCAGGCTAACCGCTTGCTGCTCAAGGACTGCCGCCTAATCAGCAAGTACAACCCGCAGATAGGCAATAGCCAGGGGCCGCTCACCATTCTCACGGCCAACCACGTACTTCTCAAGCACAATTACATTCAACACGAAGTTAATCAGACGATTATCAACGACGATGTGAACAACATCGTGCTGGAGCAGAACACGTTTGTGCGCGATTGCGCGCTGCAATACGCGGCTAGCCCCGTGATGATAGAAACACGCACGCTCTCCATCAATTTTGCCCACAACGTGGCGCTGCTCGCCAACTCGTTCGAGTCTGTCAACGGCCGGCCCAAAAACAATAACGACGGCGAAACCATCCTCAACGAAGGCGGCGCGCAGCAGCGCCGCGATGCCTACTACGGCACCGTGAGCGGGGCCACGGCCACCACCCTGCAAGACAACGCGGCCAGCTGGAGCGCCCTCACCAGCAAGGCGTCGGTGGTCATCATCTCCGGCAAAGGCATGGGGCAAATTCGCAAAATCACCGGCAACACGGCGCAGGGCCTCACCCTTGAGCGGGCCTGGGAGGTGGTGCCCGATGCGTCCTCGCACTATTCCATCACCACTTTTTCGGCCGAAAACTGGCTTATCAAAGACAATACGCTGCTCAATAATAACCAGGGCATCTTGCTGTTTGGGGCTAGCAGCCAGCAGATTGCCGTGGTGGGCAACAAGCTGACCAGCAACGGCGGCATCTGGCTGCGGCCGGGCCAGGAAATCTGGAATGGGGCGCAGGTATTCAACGTCATTTACAACACCCAGGTAATCGGCAACACGGTGGAGAACCTGGGCAGCACCGTGCCGGCGTTCATTGGCCTGCTGCCCTACCAGTACGCGGCCCCGGTGACGATGGGCACCGGCGCCATTGGCATCGAAATGCGCGCCAACGTGGTGCGGGGCCTGCCGTCCTTTAAGCCCACTACCCTATACGGGGCCGACCGTGAGGGCTACTACAGCTATTTCCGGGCGCAGTTCTCGGGGCACAACGGGGACGTTCCGGTTACGCTGGGAACAATTTTTCAGGACAACACGGCGGCAAACTGCCCCGCGGCTTTCTACGTGAATTCGGGGGCCTACAACACGCTGGTGTGCCGCAATACGCAGCTGGGGGGCGGCCAGCTGCTGCAAGATGACCAGCTGCCGGGCTGCCCCCACGCCTCGGTAAACACGGCAGCGTGCCCGAGCAGCCTGTCGCCGAGCACCGGCAACCAGCGGCCGGTAGCCGACCCGAAGGTTGACTTCATCCAGCCCAACCAGCGCAAGGTGCTTAACCTGATGGCCTTGACGGGCAGCGACCCGGATGGCACGATTAGCAGCTTTAAAATCAGCCAGTTGCCTACCAGTGCGCAGGGCACGCTGTCCATTCGCGGCAAGCTGCTTAACCTAACCGATTCCATTGAGGTGCAGCAGGCCGACTCGCTGGTTTTCCAGCCGGGCAGCGGGGCGGCGGGGGCCGATATCGTGTTCAGCTACGTTGCTTTGGATAATGAGCAGCTGGCCAGTGAGGCCGTGTCTTTTACTATATCCGTGGCGCAGCCCCTGCCCGTTACCCTGACGAGCTTTACGGCCCAGGCCAGCAGCGCCGATGCCCTGCTCGCCTGGGCAACGGCCGCCGAAGTGAACAACGCCTACTTTGTGGTGCAGCGCAGCCCCAACGGCGTCGATTTTGTGGACGCCGGCCGGGTGGCGGCGCAGGGCAAGGCCGGCGCCGGGGCCACGTACAGCTTCACCGACAAGGGCGCGGGCGCCCTGGGCAACGCCCCGCTCTACTACCGCCTCCAGCAGGCCGATGTGGATGGCCGGGCTACGTACAGCGCCGTGCGAGTCGTTGCCTTTACGGGGGCTGGCCTCAGCGTAGCGCAGCTTTACCCCAACCCGACTACCACCGTGCTGCACGTGGTGCTGCCCGTGGCCGGGGCGCTCTGCTCCGTGTACTCGGCGGCCGGCACCCTGCTGCTCAAGCTCTATACCGCCACCACCGAAGCCGCGCTGGATGTGGTTCCGCTGCCCGCCGCAACCTATATGTTGCTCATTCACCCCGACCAGGGCCTCGACCACTGGCAGCGGTTTATAAAGCTAAACCTCTAGGAATGACAGCCTTGCGCAGTTAGCTGCACACTATGAAGTTATTAGAACGTCCTGCTCATCTGGCGTCCGCTTGCCAATCAACTGCTACAAAAACGACAGCTCAAAAGAGCGCATGATTTTTTCGAGCGACAGGTAGCGCTCGGCGTAGCCGCGCACGTTGGGCACCACCTGCTCCTGCTCCGTGGCCAGCGCCCGCCGGATGCCCTCCGTGAGCGCCTGTTGGTTTTCAGCCTCCACCAAAATGCCCAGGTCGTGCTCCTGCACTACCGTGTGCAGGCTGGTGCCCTGGTTGGCGGTGATAACGGCCAGGCCCCCCGACGACAAAATGCTGGTCAGCTTGGAGGGCATCACCAAGTCGCTGGCATTGGCCTTTTGAATAACCAGGTGCACGTCGGCCAAATTCAGGAAGTGATTGAAGGTTTCCATCGGCTGCAAGGGCATAAAGAAGACGTTTTCCAGCTTTAGCTCGCGGGCCAGCGCTTCCAGCCGGGCCTTGTAGGGCCCCGAGCCGCAGATAACGAATTTGCACTCAGGCTGTTCCCGCAGCTCGTCGGCCGCGTGCAGAATGGCCTCCAGCCCCTGCTTTTCGCCGATGGCCCCCGAGTACAGAATGATTTTATCGGTGGGCGCAAAGGCATAGCCGGCCTTAATGGCTCCCCGATTTTCGAGCGGAAAAAATACCGTGGTATCGGCCCAGTTTGGAAAAAGCGTCACTTTTTTCCGGGTTTTATCCTCCAGCTTTCTAACCATGCCGTCGGATATGCTGCTGATATAGTCGGCCTGCCGGCAAATGAACGATTCGACCCCCAGCAACAAGTTGATAACGTGGTCGTTGCGTATCATATTCAGCTCTTTGGCGGCCTCAATCTGCATATCCTGAATGTGGTACACAAATTTGCCCTGGCGCAGCATTTTGTACAGCACCCCCAGCAAGCCAAACTGAAACGACGGGGCTACCGCCACCACCACATGAAACCGGGGCGCGAACAGCAGCGGCACCAGCTTAAAAAAAGCCGAAAGCAGGAACGAGGTATCGAGGATAATGCGCTTGATACCAGTGGGCTTAGCGGGCACGTACATGGGGCAGCGGCACACGGTGAGGCGGCCGCCGGCGGGGTAGTTTTTGGTTTCGGTGTGGTACCAGAAGCGGCGCTTTTGGTACGGCTCCTGCACCTTCCAGTGGGGGTAATACGGGTAGGTGGTGAGCACCGTGCAATCGTGGCCCTGCTCGGCCAGCCAGTGCATCATTTCGCCGCTGTATTTGCCGATGCCCGTTAGCTCGGGATAAAAATTGTACCCGATAAGCAAAATGCGCTTTTTCATGCCGCTATTTCTGGAGGGTAACGTCGGGAATTACGTAGTAAGTAAGCCTTTATTTCAGGCCTTTATTTCGCGCTGGCGCACGTATTGGGCGGGGTTGCCCGCATTGATGCTCCAGGCGGCCAGGTCGCGGGTGGCCACGGAGCTGACCGTGAGAATGGAGTGCGACCGGCACGTGACGCCGGGGCACACGGTGGCCTGCGCGCCTATCCAGGAGCCGTCTTCCAGCGTAATCCGGCCCAGCCGGTACGGAAAGCTGCTGATGGTATAGTCGTGGTTACCAGTGAGTAGCATCGCGCCCTGCGAAATACTGACGTGGTTGCCGATATCCACCTGCGCCAGATTATCAATCCAAACGGATTCGCCAATCCAGCAATGGTCGCCCAGCGTGAGGCGCCAGGGATTTTTTATTCTGACTTTGGGCTTGATAACCAAGCCCTTGCCCACGTTGGCCCCAAAAGCCCGCAGCAGCAGCACCTTGGCTTTATAAGGCCACGGCAGGGCGCTGTTAAATACCAGGTAATTAATAAAATACCACAGCACCGCTTTCAGCCGCGGGCCGGCCTGGTAGTCGCCCACCTCGAATTTTGACAAGTCTGTTTGCATGGGTTCGAGCGGCTGCGCTATTCTCTTAAAAAACAGCTAATTATACTGGTGCACTGGCATTTGCAAGGGCTAGCTGAGCCTGCCGAAGGCGTCTGCCTCGGCGCCCTCTGCGGACTAAGGCCTTCTTGGCGCGCAGCCCAAAGCCAGCCATTAAGCAAGTTGCAGGCTGGCCTTATTAACCGTCCACTTGCGCCGCAGCCGGTCGATGGGCTTGTCGTAAAACAGGTAGATGAGGTAGCTTAGTCCAAAAGTGAGCACCAGGTAAACGGCCGTGTACAAGAGCTTTACCTTGGCATCCTGCCCGCTCATGTAGTGCAGGTACGGAATCAAGACTACCCAGTGCGTGAGGTACAGCACGTACGACATGTCGCCTAGCACGCTGTCGAGCCGCGACTTCGTGCGCACGCGCACCGAGTTGCTGAGCAACGGAATCAGCAGCAGGGGCAAATAATTATTCAGGTACTGGTTGTAGCTGGATAAATGGTGGTAAATCGTTTCCTCCCGCAGAGAAGCAAACAAATAATTAACCCCCAGCACCAGCAGAAAGGCACTATTAAATACCAGCTCGGTTTTTTTGCTGAAGCTGATATTACCGAAATAAATAACGCTGCCAATTAAAAAATAAGGCAGGTAAATGACGACGGTTTTGGCAATTACTAATTCGGGTGAGAGCAGGGAAACACTGATAATCAGCAGCAGCAGTACGCCGGAAAACTCGGTTAAATAGCGCTCCAACCGCGTTAACACCGCGAAGAGCAGCGGAAAAAGCAGGTAAAATTGCAGCTCTACGTCGAGCGACCAGGCCGGCGACAGCACCTGCTTGGGGAACAGCCCGGAACTCAGAATAAAAACGTTTGAAAACCAGAATATTAGCTTGCCAGGCGCGGAGAGCGGCGCGGTGTAGCTGGCCAGGTCGCCGTTGTAATAGTGGGCCAGCCCCAGGGCCACGGCATTGAGCAGCACATACACGGGCAGCAGCCGCCACAGCCGGCTCAGGTAAAACGACACCACGGCGTTGTCGGCGGCCTTGTACTTGGCGTCGTACATGTAGGTAATCCAGTAGCCGCTGAGCATAAAAAAGCACAGCACGGCAAAATGGCCCAGGAAAACGAACTTAGTGATGTGGAATAGCACCACCAAGACGGCCAACATAAATCGGACTAAGCCAGGCTTTAGCATCGCGTGAAGAAGTAGGGTGAGTAGCGGAAAGCTAGGCCTGCACGGCGCTGATAATGCGCTGGGTTACGGGCTCGATGGCGAAATACTCTTCGTAGCAGGCGCGGGCGCGCTGGGCAGCGGCCTGCTTGGCGGCGGGCGAAAGCGCCTGCCAGCTAATGAGCGAGTTGAGGGTGCCGCTTTCGGTGTCTTTGTTGACGATGCCGCCGCCGGTGGTGTCTATTTCGCGCCAGATATTTATTTGGTCAGAAATGAGCACGGGCTTGCCGCACACCAGGGCTTCGACCACGGCGATGCCAAAGTTTTCCTGGTGGCTGGGCAGAATGAAGGCCTCGCAGCCGTAGAAGGCACCCCACTTGGCATCGCCGCCGAGCATACCCGGAAAGCAGATGGCCGCTTGCAGCTCGGGCGTTTCGGCGGCGAGCTGCTGCATTTTCTGGCCGTAGGGCGTGTCGAGGCCCGGCCCCACGATGACGAGCTTGGGCAGCGGCCGGCCGGCGGCCAAGTCCTTGGCGGCCAGCAGGCTGGCGTAGGCCTTGATGAGCAGGTCGACCCCCTTTTTCTCGTGAATGCGGCTGAGGAACAGCAGGTAAGGGCTGTCGCCCAGCCCTGGGCAGGCGGCGGCAAAAGCCTGGCGCATGGCCGGCGTGTAGGGCGCCAGCTCTTCGACCCCCATACCAATAACCACTTCGCGCTGCGGCTTATAAGGCCGAAACGGCTGCCGGGCGAGCTGCCGCTCCGACTCGCAGGTGAAGAGCATCCCGTCGGCCTCATTGACCACGCGGCCCTCCACGAGCTTCCAAAAAGCCCAGTTGCGAATGGCTTTGAGCCGGCGCTCCGGGGCGCGCTGGAAATACGGGTCCAGCATGCCCTGCGGGAAGATGAAGACCTTGGGCAGCTTGCCCGCGCCCTGCGGCATTTTTTTCAATTGGCGCATAGCCGTGCGCACCGCGTAGCCGTGGTACTGCCACAGGCCGTGCACAATCACGCCATCGAAGCGGGGCAGGTTTTCGACCAGCCACGGCACCAGGCGCGCCGCGTAGCCCCAGGGCCCAAAGCCAGGACCCAGCGCGTGAATGGCAAAGGAATCGGCGGCCAGAAAAGGGGCTGTGGGCTCATCCAGGCTAACTACATCGCTGTGAACACCTTGCTTGGTGAGGCTGGGGATTATCAGCCGGAGGGCCTGGCAAACGCCCCCTAGCTCGGGGTTCATGCCATCGATGGCGTGCAGAATTTTCATTGTGTAAACTGATTAACGGGGCGACGTAAGTATTTCCTGGTACAGCGCCTCGATGCGGTCGACGGCTTGCTGGGGGTTGAAGCGTTGGGCATTGGCCAGGCCGGCGGCCACTACCTGGCGGCGGGCGGCGGGCGGCAGGCTCACCACCTGCTCCACCACCTGGGCGGCGGCGGCGGCCCACTGCGGGGCGGCAGCCTCGTCGGCGGGCCGCCGCGGAATGAGAAAGCCCACCTGCCGGGCCACCTCGGTCATGGGCGCGGCATCGGTGGTGACGACCGGGCAGCCGGCCGCCATGGCCTCGGCAATGGGCCAGCCAAAGCCTTCAGCCAGTGAGGGAAACAGAAACACCGCGGCCCCGGCGTAGGCCAGGCGCACGGCCTCGTCGGCCACGCCGCTCTGAAAGTAGATGTCGGCGGCGTGGCGCGCCCGCGCCCGCTTGGCCACCAGGGCGGGCGTGGGCGGCTCGCCGATGAGCAGCAGCGGCAGCGGCTGGCTGGTGCGGGCGCGCCAGGCATCGTAGAGCTCAATCACGCCCGCCCGGTTCTTGTACCACTGGTTGCCGCCCACGTGCAGCAAGAAGCCGGCGGCCAGCGGCAGGCCCAGCGCGGCCCCCAGCGCGGCGCGGGCGGCGGCGGCATCCTGGGGAATAATAGCCTGATTCAGGCCATTATACACTACCTCCGAGCGGGCGGGCTCGGTGGGAAGAAAGCGGTGCAAATCACGCTTGGTCTTGTCAGAAACCGAGATGAAGTGCCGGCCCTGCCGGTAGCCCCGGCGAATGAGCGCCTGGTAGAGCTTGCCGGTCCAGCCGGTCGGGTTTTCGGGCACCTCCCCCAGCGCCGATTGCTGGGCCAGAAAATCGTGGCAATGAATGGCGTGCGGCCGGTGCCGCACCAGCGGCACCCACGGCCCCAGCGCGTGGTCGGTGAACACAAACAGCGTATCGGCCGGGCAGGCGGCCAGGCGCCGGCGCACCTGCCAGGGAAACAGCAGGTACTGGTCGAGGTAGCCCAGCCACTTGCGTAGGGCGCGGGGCGCGGGCAGCGCCACCAGGCGGGGCCGGGGCCGCCACAGCTCGGCGCGGTGGCCGCGCGCGCGCATGCCCTCCACCAGCATGTGCGCAAAGCGCGGCATACTCTGGTGGCCCAGAAACAAGGGGTGAGCAAAAAATACTAGGTTCATAGCGTTGCTAGAGCGGTTTCGTAATCAAGACCTCTGGTGGAATGAAGAATTTAGAATTTAGAATGAAGAATTTAATTGTCAGCCTTTCAATTCTTCATTCCTCATTCCAAATTCTTCATCCCTCATTCTTTCAAAATTTAATTTACCTATGCACCGCACGTATTGGCAGCGGCGCCAGCTTACCCAGCTCCGTGGCGAGGGCGTCGGCGGTGGCCTGAATCGAATAGGCACGCAGCTGGGGCCGGGCCCAATCTGGGTCGCGGGGCAGCTGGGCCAGCCCGGCTACGGCGTGGGCCAGGGCAGCCGCGTCGCCCTGGCCAAACACCCGGAAGCGCTCCCAGTGCCCGAAATCGGCGCCGCAGCCCACGGCGTCGCTCACGATGACGCCGCAGCCGGCCTGCATGGCCTCGTTGGCTACCAGGCCCCAGGTTTCGCCCTGGCGCTGCGAGGGCAGCACCAGCGTGTCGAAGGCCAGGTAGTGGCCCGCCAGCTGCGACTGGTTCACGAACCCGGCGAAGTAGCTGGGCACCCCGTACTGCCGGAGCGCCTCGGCCGCCAGCTGGCGCAAGTCGCCCTCCAGCCCCCCGCTGCCCATAAAGTAGAGGTGGGTGCGCTGGCGCAGCTCGGCCGGCAGGTGGGCCAGCATTTGGTAGAGGATAGCGGGGTTTTTCTTGGCGATAAATTTGCCCGAAAACCCGACTACGTAGCTATCGGCGGCAATGCCGGCGGCCTGGCGCGCCTGCGCCCGCAGCCGGGCTTTGGCCGCCGCCGAGGTGTGGGCATACCGGTCTACGGTGCCGTAGTGGGCGGGCGTGAGCTGGGTGGCCGGCACGCCGTGGCGCAGGTAGTGCTGCTTATTGAGCTGGCCAATAAAGAAAATGTGGTTCAAGCCCAGGTAAGCCGTGCGGTACACCAGCGAGCGCAGCGTGGCTTTCAGGGCCGAGCGCGTGAGGGCAAAGTCCTGGGTTTCGCAGCGCAGCCACACCGGAATGTTGCGCCGCCGCGCCGCCAGGTAGGCCGCCAGGTCGTAGCGGTAGTTGAGGCCGGTGAGCAGCACGGCCGTGGGTTGCAGCTCGGCCAGCAGCTCCGGCACGCCCGCGCCCGTCAGCGACCCCCAGCCGGTCAGCGGCACCCCCTGCTCACAGTGGAGAACGGTGTGAGCGTAGCCGCTCAGCATGGGCTCGTCCCAGGCAAAGGTTTGCCCAAACCCTTCGTCGGCGTGCCCGCGCACCGAGCAGTCGGAGGCGTAGGCCACGTGCACGCACCCTGGGCTAAGCGCCTCCAGCGCCTGCCAGATGGGCACCCGGTACTGCACTGGGTGCGAGTCGAATACGAGTAGTTTAGGAAAATTAGTCATGCGAGTACAATGCGTGTTGGTTAACTACTAGGCCGGCCGGCCTCAGCCGGGCTGGGGCACCCGCGCCACCTGCGGCGCAGGCTCATAGTCCAGAATATTTTGGGCAGCCAAATCCACCAGCAGCTCGTGCATGCGGGCTTCCAGCAGCCAGTTGCGCTCCCGGAAGGTGCGCGCCGCCTGCTGGCCCACGGCCAGCGCCGTGGCGGGGCTAGCCAGCACCGCCTGGCTGAGGGCCACGCACTCGGGCACGTCGGCATAGAGAAAGCCGGTTTGCCCGTGCGTGAATAGGTGCTCGTGCACGGGCGTGCGGCAAACCAGCGCCGCCGTGGCGCAGCCCGGCACCTCGTAGCTGCGCATGGTCCAGTCGTCGTGGTTGGAGTCCGACACCAGCAGCAGCGACAGCTGCGAAGCCTGAATGGTGGCCGCGTACGCCGTGCCCCGCACCGGCGGGTGAAAATTGCGCGGGTAGCGCCGCACCACGCTGGCAAAGCGCCGCTCCCAGAGCGTGCCAAACACGTGCACATCTATCTTGTTATCAAGCAGCTGCGCAATAAAATCGCCCCGCTGCTCCATCGCCGTGCCCACAAAGCTGACGGGGTATTGCTTGCGGCTGCCGGCCGGCGCCGGGTGAAACAGCGGGCTGTAAATACCGTGGCTCCAGCGCCGAAACGTGTGCGCCCCCAGGGCCCGCAGGTTGGCTTTGTCGCTTTCGCGCTTCACCAGGTGCAGGTCTATCTCGGGGGCTAGCCGGAAGTAGTTGCGCCACTGCCACTGGTCGCCGTGGCGGTCGCCCCAGGGGTTATCATCCTGAAAGGAAATGAGATAGGGCCTGGGGTCGAGCTGCCGCAGCTGGCGCAGCACCGCGGGCCCGATTTCCTGGGCCCACTCCAGCCACACCACCTCGGGGCGCACCCGCTGGCAGAGGGCCAGCAGGTCGCGCTCCAGGCGGGCCGCATCGAGCAGCAAGCCCGGCTGTTGCAGGGCTTTGGCGGCGTGCCCGGCCCAGCGCCCGAGGCGCGAGGCGTAGTGCCGCTTGTCGAGCACAAACACCTCCACGCCGCACTGCCGCAGCGCCCAGAGGCGCTGCGCCCCCGAGGCGCTGGCATCGCGCAAATCAACCAGAAATACGGCTTTCATAGCGTAATTTTTAAAGCAGTTTTCAAGCGCGGGAAAAGAATTAAAATGATAAATTAAAAATCTGGCTGACAGTTCTTTAATTAATCATTTTCTCAGCTGTCATTTTTAATTTCCCTTACCGAGCAGAAACCGAGTCAAGCAATGAGTACAAGCTGCGCGGCTCGCCATCTAAGGCTGAGCGTTGAGGCGGCCCAGCACTCCCGGCGGGCTGTGCTGGCGGGGGCGGGCCAAGTAACCCGGCCGGCGGCCCAGCAGCCGGCCCAGCAGCCGGGTTAGGTGATACATCAAGAAGTACAGCAGCACGAGCTGCACCCAGCCGCGCAGCAAAAAAGTGGCGGTAACAACCACGCTTTCGGCCGGCAGAAACTGAAAAATCGCGGTGATGGCCAGCAGCCCGCACAAGCTGAAGCGCGGCCCCGCGCCGCTGGCCCCGGTGCCGGGGCATTGCGCAATGAAGAACCGGTCGAACAGGTAATACACCGGCACGATGCCCACAAACAGCCACAGCAAATACCACCAGCCGAAGGCGGCCATGCCGGTGCCGGCAAAGTGCCCGGTGCGAAAGCCGCCCAGCGCCTCGGTGCCGCCCCCGGCCTGCAAAAACAGGTAATCGCCGATGGACACGCTGTACACCGCCTCCTTATCGACCTTGGCCTGAAAAGCGGTGAGCACGGGCGTGGGCATGCTACCCAGCACGTAATCAAGGGAATAGTTCAGCATGGCCGGGTCTTGCGGGCTGATTTTGGCCGCCTGCACCAGGCTGGCGTCGTTGAACTTGAGGTTGGCGAAGCGGGCCGTAAACACGTTGTCCAGGTAGCGCTCGTCCCAGTCGCTTTCCGCCAGCTTGTCCTCGGCCCGGCGCGCCGCAATGGCCGCCTTGTCGCCGAAGGCCTGCACGGTTTGCGCCATCAGCTCGGCGGTCGGAATGCCGTTGCGCTGCCCGCGCACCAGCACCATGGCCGTGCCCAGGTCGGCCAGGGGGCCCGTCACCAGCAGCGCGCCGGCCAGCCCCAGCAACACGTTTTTCAAGGTAAAAATCCGGGGCTGGAACACGCCCAGCAGCAGCCCCAGGCCGTAGGCAAAGCCCACCGACGTAAAGCCCAGCATAAAGCTGCCGCGGCTGTTGCGCCCAATGCTCAGCAGCAGTAGCAGCCCCGTAAACAGCGCCAGCTGGGGCAGCAGCTTTTTCGACCTGGCTTTGGCGTTGCCATAGAGCTGGCTCAGCGGAATAAAATAGGGCGCGTACGAAAACGGCATGATGCTCTGCACTGCCTTGCTCGCCGCCCCACCCGACACTTCGGAGCCCGTGGCGCGCGACACGAAAATGACGTAGAACGTGGCCGCCAGGCCCAAAAAGCCCATCAGCCACAGCTGCAAGTCGCTGGGAGCAGTAAAAAAACCGGCCCTGAGCAGCAGCGGCGACGAGCGGTAGCGCCGGGCGCTGAAAAGCTGCCGGTACACGGCGTGGCCGGCCAGCAACACCAGCAGGGCCGCTACCGAATGAAAAAACACTTGCTCGGGCAGCACCAGGTTGTAGGTCAAGGGCTTACCCTCCGACAGCGTAAACACCAGCGGGAAGTAAAACTGCGTGGCCGTGAAGCCCAGCAGCAAGAACGTGGACAGCGGAAACACCTCCAACAAGCTGGACCGCAGGAAGATGGTGGTCATCGCCAGCCAGGCGGCCAGCACGCAGGCCACCGCCAGCACATTGGTGGCGGTGCAGCATAAAACGCACTGCAGCACGGCCGCCGCGCCCAGAATCAGCCACGACCAGCGCACGAACCGCACCCGAAACGGCTCCGCCGCTAGGGTGCCTTTGCGGGTTGAGGTAAGCAGGGAGCTTGTAGGTAGCATAGCGCGCTAGTTGCGGTGAAGCGCCCCGGCCCCGGTGCGGGCCAGCGCGATAACAGGCTTAAAATCAAAGCGTAGCCAGCAGGTCGGCAAAGCCGCGGCCGTAGGTGTCCCAGCCGCCCAGCGCCTTCACGCGCTGCGTGGCGGCGTCCGACATTTGCTGGCGCAGCGCGGGGTCGTCGGCCAGCTGCTGCAGGCGGGCATGGATGGCCGTGGGCGAGCGAATGGGCACGAAGAAGCCCTCCACGCCATCGCTGAACAGGTCCTCGCACCCGGTGTGGGTGGTGGCAATAATGGGGCAGCCGCAGGCCAGCGCCTCGCCCTGCACCAGGGCCAGCCCTTCCTCGATGCTGGGCAGCACAAACACGTGCGCGGTGCTGTAAGTGAGCGGCAGCTCGGCGTTGGGTACCAGGCCTTTAAACGTCACGTTATCCAGGTTATACCCCCCCAGCAGCGCCTTCACTTCGGGGTCGATGGCCCCCACTACCACCAATTCTTTGCCGGGGTGCTTGAGCATTCGGAAGGCCTCCAGCACGTCCAGAAACCCCTTGCGCATGCCAATGGAGCCCACCCACAGCACCCGAAACCGGTCGGCCGGCGGGTCGGCCAGCTTTTGAAAGCGCTCCAGCCGCGCGCCGTAGGGCAGCTTCACGATTTTGTGGGCCGCCACGCCCATTTTCAGAAACGACTGCCGCACAAACTCCGACGGCACCGTGATTTTATCGGCCTGCTCGTATTCGGCTTCCTCCTTGGCAATGACCCGCGGGTCGATGCCGGTGAATTTCACGCCCCAGCGCGCGTATTCTTCGCGCAGAATCTCGTTTTGAAAGCGAATGTGCGACGAGCCCCGGTCGCAGATGTAGCGCCCGCCGGCGCGCTGCGCGGCGGCCCCGGCGTGCAGCCCCCCGCCCGAGAGCGCCACCAGGTGCGTAGGCGCCTTGAGCTGGCCCGCCACGTAGTGGTCGAGGGTGTTGTTGGCCTGCCATTCCCACTGCCGGTTGAGCCAGGGCCAGCCCGTGAGGCCAACCTTACCCCTAGCCATGTAAGGGCCTTGCAGCCAAGGAAATGGCTGGATTTTATCGGCGGGCACGCCCTGCTCATCGGCCAGCTTAAAGCGCGGGTAGCCCGTGTAGATGCGCTCCAGCAGCCCCCGCTGCTCCAGCTGCCGGGCCAGGTGAAAATGCCAGAAGCGGCCGATGGCTATTTGGGTTACTTTCATAGCTAGGTAGCGAGTTAGTCAGTGAGTATCAGCTTGGTTAGAGTTAGCGCACGCCGCACCTAGCCAGCCAGGGCGGTGGCAAAACCCAGCCATTTTTCTTGCAGTACCTCGTCCGAAAACCACTTCTGGTAGCCGGCGCGGGCTTGCTGGCGGGTGGCGGCGGTGGGGGCCGGGGTAGCGGCCAGCGCCGACGCAAACCGGGCCTGGGGCACCAGGGTCACGGCCTGCGCAAAATCGGCGAGCAGCGGCGATTGCCCAAAGGCAATGGTGCCGCCGCCATCGGTCGAGATGATGGGCACCCCGCACGAAAGCGCCTCCAGAATGACGGTCGGAATGCCCTCGCCGTGCCCCAGCGAAGGCACCAGCAGGTAGTCAATCTCCTCAAAAAAAGCCGGCAACACCCGCGCCCGGTCGCTGGCCGCAAACCCACCGCGGTAGTGGATGGCCGCGCTGGCGGCACTCTGGCTGGCCACCTCGTTGCGCAGCTCGCCATCACCCAAAATATGCAGCTCGCTGGCCGGCAAACCGGGCCACATGGCCAGCAATTCCAAAATGCCCTTCGACGGGAGCAGGCTACCCACGAAGCCGAATTTCGTAGGCTTCGCAGTCAGCTTTTTACTTTCTAAGCCCTTGAAAGGCAGCTCGCTAAACTGCGGCAGCCACACTACGTTGGTGGCCGGGCCCGCGAGTTGTTTAATAGGGTTCAGGGAAGCCGGCGAGATGGCGATAATGGTGTCAAATACCCGCAGCAGCGGCCCTAGCCGCTTGAGCGGCGTTATTTCCGGGTCGTGGTTGATGTAGTAGAACGACTTTTGCCGGAAGCTGCCCGCGCATGCCAGCACCGGCGCCAAAAACCCCATGCCGATGGAGATAAACAAGGAGTCCTGCCATTGCGTATCCGTGCGCCGAAATACCCTTTTGAACAGCAGGGCCAGCAGGTCCTGGGGCAGGCGGGCCAGCACCTCTACCTGGCAGCCCATCTCCTGTAAAGCCTTTAAAATGTGCGCGTTGAGCGGCTTGTTTTTCTCCGGGCGCACGATAACCCGCACGGCGTAGCCCTGCGCCCGAAAGAAGCCAGCCAAGCCCAGGGCAATGGTAGAGTTACCACCCACCAAGGGAAGCGTCGTATAGAGCGTGAGCGCGTTCATAACTAAATCGGGACAAAGACTATTCTTGCAACCTTCTTTATAACAACTACTTAGCTCACCAGCAGCCGGCGCACACCGGGGAGCGCAATGGCAAACCGCTTGGCCTGGCCGGTGGCAAATTCGGGCAGGGCCTGCCAGTAGCGCCAGCTGTTCCAGCCGAGCAGCAGCAGGGTAGCGGGCAGCGCCAGCCACTTCGCTTGCGGCAGCCAGAGCATGGCCGCCATGCCGGCCGCCGCTATCCAGAGCGAGGCCGCCGCTACGCCCGCCGCCCGCTGGGGCCAGGCCAGCTGGTGCTGGCGCAGCCAGCGCTGGGCCACCAGCCGGTAGCCGGCCGTGGCCACTATTTCGGCGGCCAGCAGGGCAATGCCCGCACCCAGGATGCCGGCCAGGGGCACCAGCACGTAGAGCCCCCCCACTACCACCGCCGCGGCCAGCGCCGAGAGGGCTAGCTGGGGCCGCAACAGGTTGTTGCCGCGCACGATAGAGATGGCGGGTTGCGCCAGCGCGTGCACCAGCACCCCCAGGGAGAGCAGCGCAAACAGCACCGGGTCGAACACAATGCGGCCCCTGGTCCACAGCAGGTACAGCGGCTCGATGCAGGCCTGCAGCAGCACCACGGCCGGGGTCATCACGCTCACCACCAGTATCCAAACCACGCCGAAGGCCGCCTCACTCCGCGCCTGGTCGCGCTGGTGCAAAAACCGCATAAAATCGGGCAGCATGGGGCTCGTAATGCTGTTGAGCCCCTGCAAGGCCACGTTGGCCCCGGTGCGCATGGTGGCAAAGGCCGCCAGGCTGGCCACGCCCGCCAGCGGGGCCAGCAGCAGCCGCACGCCCTGCAGCCGCGCCGTTTCCAAAAACCCTTTGCCCGAAACGGCCAGCGAATGCCCGAAATTCTGGCCGCCCAGGGCCAGCGAGGGCCGCCCGAAACCAATGCCCTCCTGCCGCAGCAGCCGCCACATATCCACGTACTGCGGAATGCTGGCCACCACCAGCGCGCCGGTGAGGGCCAGGCCCGTGGCCAGCAGCTCGGCGCCGCAGCACACGGCCACTATCGGCACCAGCGCCGACACCACGGTGGCCAGCAGGCCCCACCACGCCATGCGCGGGTAGTAGCCATACGGGGCCAGCGCGCGTGCCAGCAGGCCGGGCAGGCTCGTGCTCACAAACCAGGCAACACCTTGCAGCAGCAAAACCAGCCCTGCCTCGTGCAACGCGCGCGAACCGATGCCGGCCGTTTTTTCCAGCAAGTGCGGCAAGGCCCCCGCCGCGATAATACCCCCAATCAGGGCCGTTTGCGCCACGTTGAGCCCTACGCTAACCAGGATGCCCGCCGAGAGGTAGCGGCCAATTTCGGCGCGCTTGTCCTTGCCCAGGCGCAAAAACTCGAACCCCAGAAACTCCTGGTGCCCAAAGTCTACGCTCGTCAGCACGCTGATGAGCGCCTGAATGGCCAGCCAGATGCCGTACGTTTCCAGGCTCCAGTAGCTGAGGTACAGCGGCACCAGCACCACCTGCGTGAGCAGCAGCACGCCAATGCCCGACCAGGAGGCCATACTACCCGAAACTACGCGCGAAACCGTTGACATAGAACAACTTGTTTAGTGAAATTGGGCCAACTAGCTAGCCCCGGCCGACTGGCAGTGAGTTAAGCCGGCACGGCTTCCCGCGCTCCCACCGCCACGTGTTGCTTGAAGTATTCCAGGGTGCGGCGCAACCCCTCCGCACGGTCTACTTTGGGCTCCCAGCCCAGTATCTCCCGCGCCAGCGTGATGTCGGGCTTGCGCTTCATGGGGTCGTTTTCGGGCAGCGCCTGGTAGGTGGGCTTAAACTCCACGCCGGTCAGCC
>CAXTFI010000002.1:0-67310 GCA_964243255.1 uncultured Hymenobacter sp. | reverse complement strand
CAAAGCGCCCATCACCAACATCGAAAGCATCGTGCTGGCCCTGCGCGACACGCTGTCCCCGGCTGTGCAGCAGGAGGAGACAGTAACCCATCTGCTGGACCTGCTCAACCAGACGGTTGCCCGCTTTCAGGCGACCATCGGCCAGCTCACGGATATATCCCGGCTGCAATTGGCGCATACTGGGCCTGCCGAGCCGGTTAACCTGGCTGAAGTGGTAGAAGCCGTGCGCCTGGACTTGGCTCCCGCCATTGGGGCAGTCAATACCCAGTTGACCGTCGTGGTCCCACCCGCGCTGCTAGTGTCCTTTTCACCGGCCAATCTGCGCAGCATCGTCTACAACCTGCTCAGTAACGCTATCAAGTACTGCGCACCCGACCGCCCCTCGCAGGTGCAGGTGCGCGCCGAGCAAACGTCGCAGGCCGTGGTGCTCACTGTGGATGACAACGGACTGGGTATGAGTGAGGTGCAACAGCGCCAACTCTTTGGCCTGTTTCAGCGCCTGCACACCCATGTCGAGGGTACGGGTGTAGGCCTCTACATAACAAAGCGCCTGATTGAGAATGCAGGGGGTATTATCACCGTGCAGAGCCAGCCCAACGTGGGCACCACTTTCACCGTTACATTTCCTGTTTAAACACGCCTCGCTTTATGCCGCCCCTAACCAGTGTGCTGCCGGTCGATGACGACCCCACCACCAACTACCTCAACAAGCTGCTGCTGACCCGCATGGGCGTGGCTGAGCAGGTTCTCGTGGCCGAGAACGGGGAGCAGGCCCTACGTACGCTCGACCAGACGTGCATTGCCCCGCCTACTGCGGCGTGTCCCCGGCTCATCCTGCTCGACATGAACATGCCGGTGCTCAACGGGCTAGCCTTTTTGGAAGCCTACGTGCGGATGCCACTAGCCCACCAGAAAGCCATTGTCATCGTGATGCTCACCACCTCCCTGCACCCCACGGACGTGGCCCGCGCTCAACAGTTACCCATCGCTGGCTTCCTCAGCAAGCCTCTGACCCGCGAGAAAGTCACGACTTTGTTAGAGCAGCACTTTACCCGGTAAATCCAGTTCACTGTAAGCCACTCCCCCAAGTGCCTCCTAAACTGAAGCAACCAAGTCGACATGTATGCGGTTGTGCCGTTTGATTATGTAATTACTGTATACGACCACGCCAATGAGGTATGCCCGGTGTCTCTCTCGTCGGCGAAGAAGCTGCACCACAACTTCCCTGACCCAGCCAAGGCAATCGGCAATGAGGCAGAGATACTAACCGCTTTCCGGTACGTGCGCGAACAGGTGAAAGCCTATTCGCACAACTTTGCACAAACTCATTCCCAGAGCGCCTGAAGCCATCCCAATACCAGCACTTACTTTAAGGCGCTTACCTTTGCCCCGATGCGCCTGCTTGCTCTGCTCTTCGCTATCTACTTCACCGTACTGGGCTGCCTGCCCTGCACCGACATGGAGCCGTGCGCCGAGCAGGCCGCTACAACGGCCGTTATCCGGGCTGCACATCACGACTGCGGCAACTCGCATGGGGGCATCGATTGGTGCTCGCCCTTGTGCCAGTGCCACTGCTGCGCAGGCTTTGCCCTGCCCACGGCCCCGGTTGTAGCCTTCGTTACCCGGCCGGCAATGCACTACTCGGTGTTGCGCTTTGCTGCCCAGCCGGTACCGGCCGTGCCGACCCGCGCCACAGTCGCGCCGTGGCAGCCGCCCCAGGGGGCCTAACTACCCATTTCTTTCCGGCTATGCGGCCCGGCCCTGCGATGAGCAGGACTGGCTGATGCGCGTTTGCGTCCCCTACCCCTCTGGCGGTGGGCTAGGGCTCGCGCGCCGGAAAGCTTTTCTTATGGTTAGGCTTTTTCCCCTCCCAGCGGCTTCATGTTCGACCGGCTGATTCAGTTTTCTATTTACAACAAGCTCATTATCGGGGTGCTGACCTTCGCCCTGATAGCCTGGGGCAGCTACTCGCTGGCCCACCTGCCCATCGACGCGGTGCCCGACATCACCAACAACCAGGTAGTGGTGTACACCGTGGCCCCCTCGCTGGCTGCCCAGGAGATTGAGCGCTTGGTGTCCTTTCCCGTCGAGCAGGCGATGGCCACCATCCCCGGCCGGGTCGAAGTGCGCTCGTTCTCGCGCTTCGGCCTCTCAGTCGTCACCATCGTCTTCGACGACAAAACCGATATTTATTGGGCCCGCACCCAGGTAGCGGAGCGCCTGAACGAGGCCGAAAGCCAGATACCGTCCGGCACTGGCCGGCCCGAGCTGGCTCCGCTCAGCACCGGCCTGGGCGAGGTGTACCAGTACCTGGTGCGCGCCAAGCCGGGCTACGAGAAGAAGTATCCAGCCACCGAGTTGCGTACCATTCAGGACTGGCTGGTGCGCCGGCAGCTGCTGGGCACACCCGGCGTGGCCGACGTGAGCAGCTTCGGCGGGCTGCTCAAACAGTATGAAGTGGCCCTCGACCCCGAGCGCCTACGCTCGCTGGGCGTCACGGTGGACGAGGTGTTTCAGGCCGTTTCGCGCAACAACCAGAACGCGGGCGGGGCCTACCTCGACCAGAACCCCACGGCCGCCTTCATCCGCACTGAGGGGCTAGCCACCTCTACCCAGGACATCGGGGCCATCGTGGTGCGCAGCACCCGGACCGGGCTGCCCGTGCTAGTGCGTGACGTGGCCCAGGTGCGCATTGGCGCGGCCGTGCGCTACGGGGCCATGACGCTCAATGACCAGGGCGAAGTAACCGGTGGGCTGGTGCTCATGCTCAAGGGCGCCAATGCCGCCGAGGTGATTAAAGCCGTGCAGGCCCGCATGGCAACCATCCGCAAAACCCTGCCCGAGGGCGTTACCGTCGAGCCGTTTCTGGACCGCTCCAAACTAGTAAACCGCGCCATCGGCACGGTGGAGAAGAACCTGATGGAAGGGGCTCTCATCGTCATTTTCGTGCTCATCCTGTTTCTGGGCAACTGGCGGGCCGGGCTGGTGGTAGCCTCGGTCATTCCGCTGGCCATGCTCTTTGCGGTGAGCATGATGCGCCTGTTTGGTGTGTCGGGCAACCTGATGAGCCTGGGGGCCATCGACTTCGGGCTGATTGTGGACGGGGCCGTGATTATTGTGGAGGCCATCGTGCACCGCCTGCACGGCGGGCTGCTGCAAGTGCCAGGCAACCGCCTCACGGCCGCGCAGATGAACGAGGAAACCTACCACGCGGCCAGCAAAATCCGCTCGTCAGCGGCCTTTGGAGAGGTCATCATTCTCATCGTGTACCTACCCCTATTGGCGCTGGCCGGCATCGAGGGCAAGATGTTCCGGCCGATGGCCGAGACGGTGGCTTTTGCCATTCTCGGGGCTTTCATTCTGAGCTTGACCTACGTGCCCATGATGTCGGCGCTGGCGCTGAGCCGGTCCACGGACCCGGAGAAGACCTTTTCCGACCGGATGATGGCCTTTTTTACCCGGTTCTACCACCCGCTGCTTAAGGCCGCCCTGCGGCACCAAGCCGTGGTGCTGAGCCTGGCGGCAGCCCTGCTCACCAGCGCTTTTTTCCTGTTCCGCACCCTCGGGGGCGAGTTCATTCCGCAGCTGACCGAGGGCGACTTCGCAGTGGAGATGCGCACGCTTACCGGCTCGTCGCTGAGCTACACCATTGAGAAGGCCCAGCAGGCGGGCGGCATTCTCAAGCGGCAGTTTCCCGAAGTGCAGGAGGTGGTGGCCAAAATCGGGGCCGGCGAGATTCCCACCGACCCCATGCCGGTGGAAGCGGGCGACCTGATGATTATCCTCAAAGACCAAAAAGAGTGGACCTCGGCCCCTACCCGCGAGGCGTTGGCTGACAAAATGGCGAAGGCCCTGAGCGTCATTCCTGGCGTCACCTTCGGCTTCCAGCAGCCCATCCAGATGAGGTTCAACGAGCTGATTTCGGGGGCCAAGCAGGACGTGGTAGTGAAAATCTACGGCGAGGATTTGCAGCAGCTGGCCGACTACGCCCAGCAGGTGGGCCGCCTGGTGCGCCGGGTGCCGGGGGCCCAGGACGTGTACGTGGAGCAGGTGACGGGCCTGCCGCAAATCGTGGTGCAGCTCGACCGCAACCGCCTGGCGCAGTTTGGCCTGAACGTGGCCGACGTGAACCGCACCGTGCAAACGGCCTTCGCGGGCGAGGTGGCCGGCCAGGTGTTTGAGCAGGAGCGCCGCTACGACCTGGTGCTGCGCCTGCGCTCCGACCTGCGCAAGGACATCAGCAGCGTGCGCCGGCTCTTCATCGCGGCTCCCAACGGCCAGCAGGTGCCCCTGGAGCAGGTGGCCAACGTGGCGCTGCGCGAGGGCCCCAACCAGATTCAGCGCGACGACGCCAAGCGCCGCATTACGGTGGCCTTCAACGTGCGGGGTAGGGATGTGGAAACGGTGGTCAAGGAGCTGCAAGGCAAGATGGATAAACAGCTCAAATTTGCCCCCGGCTACTACACCACCTACGGCGGCGAATTTGAGAACCTGCGCCAGGCCACCGAGCGGCTGAGCGTGGCCGTGCCGGTGGCGCTGGGGCTGATTTTCGTGCTGCTCTACTTCACGTTTCACTCGCTGAAGCAGTCGGTGCTGATTTTCAGCGCTATTCCCTTGTCGGCCATCGGCGGGGTGGCGGCGCTGTGGCTGCGCGGAATGCCGTTTAGCATTTCGGCGGGGGTAGGGTTCATTGCGCTATTCGGGGTAGCCGTGCTCAACGGTATCGTGCTCATCGGCTACTTCAACCAGCTCAAAGCGGAGGGCCACGCCGACTTGCTTTCGCGCATTCTGCACGGCACCGAAGTACGCCTACGGCCGGTGCTGATGACGGCTACCGTGGCCTCGCTGGGCTTCCTGCCGATGGCCCTGAGTACGTCGGCCGGAGCCGAGGTGCAGCGCCCGCTGGCCACGGTGGTTATCGGCGGGCTGGTGTCGGCCACCCTGCTGACGCTGCTGGTGCTGCCGGTGCTCTACGCTCTGAGCGAGCGAATTAAAACGGCCGCGCCGGCGACGGAAACCGCGCCGGCTAGCCAGCCGAAGCCGGCTGCCCCGGTGCACAAGCTGCCGGTGGCCTCGCTGCTCCTGCTGCTTTTCCTACCCCTGCTCAGCCGGGCCCAAGCCCCGCTCACCGCGCCCCAGGCAGTGAGCCAGGCCCTGCAAGCCAACGGCACGGTGTTGGCCGGCACTAGGGCCCTGGAAGCGCAGCAGGCCGTGCGCCGGGCGGCTTACGACTTCGGCCGTACCACCCTGACCGGCAGCTACGGGCAGTACAACTCGGCCAACCGGGATAATCAATTCACCCTCACGCAGTCGCTGGCGCTGCCCGGCGTGTACCGCAGCGCGGCCGGCCTGGCCGACGCCCGCATTGCCGGTCAGCAGGCGCAGCTGGCGCAGGTGCGGGCCGAGCTGCGCCGACAGGTGCGCCTGAGCTACGCGCAGGCCGTGTACGCCCGCCACCGCCTGCGGGTGCTGCGCGGGCAGGACAGCGTGTACACCGAGTTTCTGCGCGCGGCCAACCTGCGCTTCAAAACCGGTGAAGCCGCCCGCCTCGAACCCGCCACGGCCCTGGTGCAGCAGGGCGACATCCGCACCCAGCTGCGCGCCGCCCGCACCGACCTGCGCGTGGCCCAGCGCCAACTGCAAGCCCTACTGCAAGCGCCCGCCCCGGTGGCCGTCGCCGACAGCCTCTTGCAGCCGCTGGCCCCCGGCCCCGCCACTGCCCTGGCCCTGGCCGACACGGTGGCCCTGGCGGGCCCCGATACGCTGCTGGCTAGCGCCAACCCCCAGGCGCGGGTGCTGGCCCAGCAGGTGGCCGAGCGCCGGGCCGAAACCCGCGTGGCCCAGGCCGCCGGCCTGCCCGAACTCACCCTGGGCTACTTCAACCAGAGCATCATCGGTTTCCAGCGCCTGGACGCGGGCGGCACCGAGCGCTACTACGACGGCAGCGCACGCTTTCAAGGCGTGCAGGCCGGCGTGGCCGCCCCGCTCTGGCGCCGGCCCCAAAAGGCGCGGGTGCAGGCCGCCCGCTTGCAGGAGCAGGTAGCCCAGGCCGGCTACGACCGCTACCGCGCCGAGCTGGCCGGTCGCCTCGACGAGTTGCGCGCCCGCCGCGCCGAGCAGCAGCAGCGCCTGCGCTTCTTCGAGCTAACTGCCCTGCCGCAGGCCGCCATTATCACGCGCCTGGCCACCCTGGCCTACAAGGCCGGCGAAACCGGCTACTCCGAATACCTGCTCAACCTGGAGCGCGCCCGCCGCCTGCGCCTCGACTACCTCGATGCGCTGCTGCAACACAACCAGACCATTATTGAGCTGGACTTCCTCTTGGGCAGCGAATAAGCGCCCATCACCTCGACTTATTTAAAAATGCGTTTCCTACCCCCCTCCTTACTGCTCTTACTCCTGCTGGCCGGCTGCGGCAGAAAGGAAGCCGGCGAAACGGCTGCGACCGGCGACGCGCCCGTCGTCGCCACGGCCCACAAAACCGAACCCGCTGAAGAAGCGGCCCCCGACCGCGTGACGCTCACCGCCGCCGAGCAGCAGCTGGGCGGCGTGCGCCTTGGCTCCCTCACCCAGCGCCCCATGAGCGGGGGGCTGAAAGTGAACGGTACGCTCGACGTGCCGCCCGAAAACCTGGTGTCCGTGAGTGCCCCGCTGGGGGGCTTCGTGGACCGCACCGACCTGCTGCAAGGCTCGCGGGTGCGGGCCGGGCAGGAGCTGGCCGTCATCCGTAACCCCGACTTCGTGCAGCTGCAACAGGACTACCTCGAAACCCGCAGCCAGCTGGCTTATGCCAAAGCCGACTACGAGCGCCAGGCCGAGCTGTACCGCCAGGAAGTAGCCCCCCAGAAAAACTGCCAGCGCGCCCAGGCCGAGTACCGCGCCTTGCAGGTGAAAACCGACGCCCAGGCCGCCCGCCTGCGCCTGGCCGGCCTGCCGGTGGGCGGGCGCATCGTGGCTACGGCCACGCTACGGGCCCCCAAGGGCGGCTTTGTGAAGGCCGTGAACGTGAGCGTGGGCCAGAGCATTACGCCCACCGACGTGCTGTTTGAAATCGTGGACCCCCACCACTTGCACGTCGAACTGACGGTGTTCGAGCAGGACATTCCGCAGGTGAAGCCCGGTCAGCTCATCCGCTTCTCGCTGGGCAACGACTCGGTGAGCCGCGAGCGCACGGCGCACGTCTACCTCATCAGCAAGACCATCAGCGCCGAGCGCACCGTGCGCGTGCACGCCCACCTCGACCGCGAAGACGAGCAGCTGCTGCCCGGCACCTTCGTGCGGGCCGTCATCGAAACCAACCGGGCCACTGTACCTACCCTACCCGAAAAAGCCGTGGTGCAGTTCGGGGCCCAGACCTACGTGTTCGTGGCCGCCGACGCGCCCGGCGCGAAAGCCGGTACCGCCATTTATCGCATGGTACCCGTGACGCGGGGCGTAAATGAAGACGGCTACGCCGAAGTGCACTTGCCCGCCGCCGAGCAGGGGCGGCCCCTGCGCTTCGTCACCGAAGGCGCGTATTCGCTGCTGGGCAAGCTCAAAAACGCCGCTGAGGAAGAGTAACATCTTCCCCTTCTAGCCCATTTCATTCTTGCCAACCGCCCCATGCTGACTGTACTTAGACCCTTGCTCGTCTTCTTCCTGGCCGGGCTCTGCGAAATCGGGGGTGGCTACCTCATGTGGCGGTGGCTCAAGGCTGACCAGCCCGCCTGGATGGGAGCGGCCGGGGCCGTCCTGCTGATGCTCTACGGCTGGGTGGCTACCTGGCAGCCGACTTCCTTTGGCAAAACCTACGCCGTGTACGGCGGCGTTTTCATCGTCATGTCCATTGCCTGGGCCTGGTACTTCGACGGTTTCCGACCCGACCGCTTCGATGTCATCGGCGGGGTTATTTGCTTCGTGGGCATCGGCATCGTCCTGTTTTGGCCCCGTTCCTGATGGGGTCTAACAATCTGTGGATGAGTGATTATTACTGCATTATCAACTAAATAATATGCTCGACCCTACTTCTCCCAATACCAACGAAGAGTTGAACACCGCCAAGCAGGTGCAGCTCGAAAACGTGGGTGCCCTCAGCCGCGAGCAACTCACGCCCACGGCGGCCACCGAAGCCCAGGGGCACGACGTGCCCGGCCATGACCACGCGCCCGCCGAAGCCGGCCATCACCACGACCACGAAGGCCATGACCACGCCGGCCACGCGCACGACCTCGACGAGCTGAGCCTCGCTGACGAGGACGATGAGCATGACCACAGCCCGGCCGGCGCCAATCCCTACCTGCTGCCCGGCCTCAGCCTGGCGCTGCTGCTGGTCGGCTTGGCCCTGGACTACTATAAAGCGGGTTTCTTTACCGGCTACGTGCGCCTGGCCTGGTACGGGCTGGCCTTCGGGCTGGTGGGGTGGAACGTGGTGAAAGCGGCCGTACTCAGCATCCCTAGCGGCAATATCTTCAACGAGTTCCTGCTGATGAGCATCGCCACGATTGGGGCCTTCGCCATCGGCGAGTACCCCGAAGGCGTGGCCGTGATGCTGTTTTACACCGTGGGCGAGCTGTTTCAGGACGCGGCCGTGAACCGGGCCAAGCGCAGCATCCGGGCCCTGCTCGAAATCCAGGCGACCGAAGTCACGGTGGTGCGCGCCGGCCAGCCCCTGGTCATCGACCCCAAAGCCGTGCAGGTGGGCGACGTGATGGAAGTAAAGCCCGGCGAGAAAGTGGCCCTCGACGGCACTTTGAATGCCCGCCCGGCCAGCTTCAACACGGCCGCACTCACCGGCGAGTCGGCCCCCCAAACCAAGCAGCCCGGCGAGGCCGTGCTGGCGGGCATGATTAACCTCGACACGCTGGCGCAAGTCACCGTGACGGCCGCTTTTCAGGATACCAAGCTCAGCAAGATTCTGGCGATGGTGCAGGACGCGGTGGGCCGCAAGGCCAAGACCCAGCAGTTCATTACCAAATTCGCCAAGGTGTACACGCCCATCGTGGTGGGGCTGGCCGCGCTGCTGGTGCTGGTGCCCTCCTTCGTGGTGCACGACTACGTGTTCCGCGACTGGCTCTACCGGGCGCTAGTGTTTCTGGTGATTTCCTGCCCCTGCGCGCTGGTTATCAGCATTCCGCTGGGCTACTTCGGCGGCATCGGCGCGGCATCCAAGGCGGGCATCCTCTTCAAGGGCTCCAACTTTCTGGACGTGCTGCGCGAGATTGACACCGTTGTGATGGACAAAACCGGCACCCTGATCAAGGGCGTGTTCGCGGTGCAGCAGGTGCAGCCCACTCCCGGCACCGACGCCACGCAGCAGCTGCGCCTCGTGGGCGCGCTGGAAGCCAAATCGACCCACCCCATTGCCAAAGCTGTGGTGGCGCACGTCGGGGTGGCCAGCGCGGGTGCGGCGGTCGAGAACGTGGAGGAAATACCCGGCCACGGCCTGCGCGGCAAGGTGGAAGGCCGCGACGTGCTGGCCGGCAACACCAAGCTGCTGCAGAAATTCAGCGTCGCCTACCCCCCCGAAGTCGACCAGGTGGCTGACAGCATTGTGGTGGCCGCCGTCGATGGCCAGTACGCCGGCTACCTGACCGTAGCCGACGCCCCCAAGGAAGACGCCGCCCAGGCCGTGCGCGAGTTGAAGGCCGACGGTATCACCAAGCTCGTCATGCTCTCGGGTGACAAGGACAGCATCGTGCAGCGCGTGGCCCAAGAATTAGGCATCACCGAGGCCCACGGCGGGCTGCTGCCCGAAGATAAGGCCCGCTACGTGCAGGAATACCTCACGGCCGGCCGCAAGCTGGCCTTCGTGGGCGACGGCGTGAACGACGCGCCCGTGGTGGCCTTGGCCGACGTGGGCATCGCAATGGGTGGCCTGGGCTCCGACGCCACCATTGAAACCGCCGACGTGGTAATTCAGACCGACCACCCCAGCAAAATCGCCACCGCCCGCCGCATCGCCCGCGCCACCCATGCCATCGTGTGGCAAAATATCTGGCTGGCCTTCGCCATGAAGGCCGTGGTGCTGGCCCTGGGCGCGGGCGGCTTGGCCACGATGTGGGAAGCCGTGTTTGCAGACGTGGGGGTAGCGCTGCTGGCTATTCTGAACGCCGTGCGCATTCAGCGGATGAAGTTTTAACCATGCGGGTCTATTCTTCATTCCCCCTTCCCAAACCCATTCCCATGATTCGAGGCGATAAAAAGGATAGTGACATTTTGCGGCAGTACTGTACGACATTAGCTGGCAGCATCCAAGCGGCAGGTGAGCCCTTCACCAACGGCAGCTTAGTTCAGCGTACCTACTTGGATTTGCTTCGTCGCATCTGGTGCAATATGTCGGGCATCATCCTTCATTTATACCACTGGCCCGACCAGGTAGAGCTAAAGCTACCGATTTCCCTGGCTTTCCGTACCACGCTGACGGATGCGCTGACCGGCTTGTATCTGGCTACCTTCCATACGCACGAAGAGGCCTTTCAACACGAGTTGATGGCATTGGACTTGGAGTACTACAAGTACGTCAAGACCATCTTCGAGAATACCGCCTTGGAAATGCCGGATGCTGACCCGGCCGCGGTGGAACAGGAAATGCAGGTTCGCCTGGCGGAATTGGCTCGTAAGGCGGAGCATTTACTACAAGTGCCGGGGGGCAGCCAGCTTAAAAAACCGGAAATGCTGCGCGACGCCCACCACAAAGAGTTGTTTCACGCGCCCAGCGGCCACACCAAGCCGTTAACGGAAAAAGAGATGTTTAACCATCTCAAAGCTCACCCGGAAACCGCACACCTAGCTCATATGTACTTGTTGCAGCGCCATTTATCACAGCAGCACCACTACGCGCCCGGCAACCGAAACTTTATCGAGTTGCCCCCGGCTTACGAGTGCCGAAACTGGTTCCTAGCGCTGGTTTACGTGACGGAAATAAGTGGAATGCTAATGGCCTTGCTCGGCGTAAACCAACCGATACGGCAGGTGCTGGGTGAAAGTCAGGCGGCTTTACTAGACTTCTTAGCCGACCGCGCCGAATGATATCCGCCACTACTCCGCCCTGGACTGCTCTGCTGGGCTTCTCGCTGCTGCCCGCCGTGGTGATGATTGCCGGCGCGGCCCTGGCCGTGTGGCGTCCCCCCGGCCCAAAGCTGCGCAGTGCCATTCTGCACTTTGCGGCCGGCGTTATTTTCTCGGTGGTGGCCGTTGAGCTGCTGCCCGACATCGTGCAGCACCATGCTCCCTACGAGGTGGCCTTGGGCTTCGGCCTGGGCGTGGCCGCCATGCTGGGGCTGCGCACCCTCACCCAACGCCTGGAAAAGCAGGAAGATGCTGCTCCTGAATCGCCTGCTTCGTCTATCCCCGTCGCCGCCCCGCTGCCGTGGGGCCTGCTGGTGGCCATTGGCATTGATATTCTCATCGATGGGTTGCTGCTCGGCATTGGCTTTGCCGCCGGGGCCAAGGAAGGCACCCTACTGGCCGTGGCCCTCACCATCGAGCTGCTGTCGCTGGGCCTAGCTACCGCCGTCGAGCTGCGCCAAGCGGGCAACAGCAAAGGCCGCGCCGTAGCCATCGTGGCGGGCACCTCGCTCATGCTGCTGCTCGGGGCGGGTATCGGTAATACTGTGCTGCGCGGGGCCACCGGCAACCTGCTCGAAATCGTGCTCTCGTTTGGCCTAGCGGCCCTGCTCTTCCTTGTCACTGAGGAGCTGCTGACGGAGGCCCATGAGGAAACCGAGACGCCGCTGCTCACCCTTGCCTTTTTCGTTGGCTTTCTCCTGTTTCTGCTGTTGGGCATGGTTGCCTAACCGGTATACTGTCTGGTCATTACCCGCATGTCCTCCCCAGATTAACCTGATTTCGACCCCATCAGGACGCCAATTGGCTTTTGCCAAAGACTTGCTCGAAGTCGCTCACATCTTCCACCGCGTCGGCAGCGAGACTGCTTCCTGCAAGCACTTGGCCGTCAATACCTGCACGCCCAACGCGGACGTATTCGCGCCTGGCACTACTTGGAATACTACGTGCAGTACGAAACTCAGCAGGGAGCAGCAGGGGCGCGTAGTGTTATTGTCTGTGTGACCATTAGGTAAGCTCCTACGTTTTTTACTATTCATTATTTCTGGATTCTCACCTCCAATGCTAAACTCAGAAGCACAAGCAACTACGAACTGTTACTGGTGCGGGACCGCACTGACCACCGCTAATAAGTCGTACGAGCATATTATTCCCGCTGCTCTTGGCGGACGTACCACCAACGCTGACTTGCTTTGCCAAGCGTGCAACAATGGTCCGGCTTCTGCTCTCGACCGAGCGCTGGCCGACCAAGTAGGCTACATCATACCGCTACTGGCAATGGCCCAGCCGAACCCAAGCCCCGCAATTAAGATGACGGGTAAGCTAGCAAGCGGCGGGGAGGTTGCGTTCCGGGGTAATCTCGAACCTGAGACTACACTTACCATCGAATGGAAAAATGAGCCGCCTTACCACTTCACTAGAACTGAGGCTGAAGTCAGGTCCAAAGCGCGGCGTTACCTAGAGCAGAAGAAAGGTCAGTACCCTGGCTTGGACCCAGAAAAGATGCTTGCCGATGCTCAACATTACCAAGCACCAGTTGAGGAATTAGTATTTTTCTCTAACTGGACTCCCCAACACAGTCGCACCGGTGGACTAGACTTTTACAAAGGCATCATCAAAATCGCTGTAAACTACTACCTAAGTCAGGGCGGGCACCTGCGCTTCGTTCAGCGACCGTTGGCCATTTTGCAGGAAGAAAATCCACGTCAGAATGCGGCCAAGTTTTACTACCCGACCAGTCAGGAGGTACACCCCTTGGGACAAGATGAGGTTTCTAATCTACTCTACCTGAAGGCTGACCCTGTGCTAGGGCTGCTGTATTGCTACGTGGAGATTTTTAATGCGCACAAGGTGATTGTATTACTTAATGACGCTTATGACGGTGCAGCGATGGAGCGGTCGTACTGTTACGACTTGCTCAATAAGCAACGGCTACGAAAGACCGTGCGCCTACCCATCAAATTTGCGGACCACCTGCTCGACCACTTCGTCATACAATGGGACACCGCTCCCCTACACGATGCCAGCTACAAACGGATGCGGAAAATTATAGAAACACGCCTTCGGCACAAAGGTGTGGTTGCGTGATTACCTCGCCCGCCTCGTCTGCGTCCGCCTACGGTGCGAGCGGCTACAGCTACTAAAGCTACCATTTGCTTCGCAGCGCCTACTCATCCTCGGGCGGAGCCAGTATCCAGATTCGTTTGAGAGGAACAAGGGCACGAATGTCCCCAGCAGTTCGTCGTAGTGTTGCAATAACTCGCGAATAATTTCGGATTCGTCCCAAAGTTGAATCGAAAAAAAGTGCTGAGGTCACAGCTTATCGACCGATTGCTTGAATCCCTAACCCCGACAAAATTCTAACGGTGAGGACCGACCTCAACGCCAACCAAGTGAAGGCGCTGTGGAAGATGCCGGGTTTAAGGCCCATGCTACCTTATCCTTCCCCGATGAATTTGAACGGTCGCCCGCCAGGACGACCGTTTTGCTTTTCAGGCTGGTCATAAGCGTTTTACTAATTCTGTGGGAGCCTACTATTAAGAAGTACCTGAGTAGCACCCTATGGTTCGTCTACTGGACCATCGTTAGCCGTTGCTGAATGCGCAGTAAATTCGTCTTCCAAGTTGCGGGGAAGATGCCCACGCTAGCCGGCGATGACTTAGGTCGAAGATGAAGAATTTGCTACAAGTACCCGCTGAGTTTGACGTCGAGGCCCTTGTCGAAAATGTTAAACGTAGCGACCACCGGGCCAAGCTGCGCGATGCTTGCCTCTACATCGTGCATCACCTGATTGACAGACTGACCTCTAACGAAGGTCGGAAAAAGGTGGAAGAATATGGGGGAGTACCGCTCAACCTGAAGGTGCTTGCTACAATAGTCGGCCGCAATGCAGCTGCAGCGCTCAAAAGGCTCCGAGCTGCTGGGGTCGTCACCTTAGTGGCTCAATACCTAGCCGGTCGCCGGTCGCGCTGCTACACCATAAGTGTGCCTTACTGCTTTCAGCCGCTTAAGGACGTTGAGCCGAGCGCAAAATTCGCCGGACATCTCCAAGAATATGACGACAAAATGGCGGCCAAACTACAGGCCGACGAAAGCATTGCTCACTTACTCAACCACTTGGAGGCTGGCCGGCTCACCATCGACATGGAGGCCGCACACTACTACCTGGAAACTATGTCTACCAGAATGACTCTTCGGTGTCAGAAGGAATTGGCGGAATCCACCAGCGCGAAGAAGCGAGGAAAGCTGGAGAAAATGCTTACGAATTTGAATCTGAGCACCCTCAACACCAAGCGTCAGTTGCTCAAAATGGAGCGCGCAGGGTTGCTTGACGGGACGTCGAGGTCGTCTACTAACCTGCGCCTGCACACGCCGGTAGTGGGGCTGAGAAAGCAACTCAGGAGTTTTTTAAGGTACCAGGGCGGGGAATTAAATGAGGTTGACATGGGGGCTGCTCAGCCCTACTTGCTACTGCTCATTCTCTCGAAGAGCTTTTGGTCATCATCAGCGACACAGCCAACTAAAGTGGTCTTTTCACCAGCCCAGCAGAGTGTTCAGTTGGCTGCATACCAGAAGTACAGTAAGTCCAACACACAGGGTGCTGATGCAGTAACCATAGAGCGCGTCTACCCCTGGCTGCACAGTGAGCTAGCAGGACGACGTCGCCACATAAACACCATTATGTTGAGCACTTTGGAGCAGTTGGCTTCGCAGGGAAGTCAGGCCCCGTACCGCTTACTGTTTCAAGCAGGGGACTTCTACGAGAACCTAGTGCAGCTCGTACGGGCACACCCTAAACTCAGCGCTGACGGGTTCAAGACCCGCAGACAAGCGAAGAAGACCATGATGTACCTGCTGTTTGAAGATTTCAACCAGGCTCGCAGCAAGTCCGTCAAGGCGTATCAGACTTTTCGGGCGCTCTTTCCCCAAGAGACGGTGGTGCTGGACGCCATCAAGAAGGTAAAATCTAACGCGCTAGCCATCCTCCTCCAGCGCTTAGAGGCCGTGCTGATGCTGGAGCAACTCACCAAAATTATCGCCGACAAACATCCTCACGTCGGCCTTCTGACCGTTCATGACGCCATCCTGACTCAGCGCGAGCACGCGGAAGTAGTGCGCTCCGAAATGGAGTTGTTTTTCGACTCTTTTACAGGAGTAAGGCCAACCGTGAAAGTAACAGAGTTGTCAGGAGCAACTCTGAATGAGCAGCTTGCAGATGAAGAGAACGATTTAATCTCTGAGTTTGAAACGCTACAGCAAAGAGTACATGGCAAGGATTATGCGACGTTGCAAGGGCAATTTATCACCGACGAATCCTTGCTTCTCCGCCCACATGTACCCGCATGGAATAGCAAAACTGCCTCGACTACACGGATATGGGGTAAGCTATTCACCGACCCTGCTCGCCGCGCCACGCACGCCGTACTAAGTGCTGGCGTATCCATAGTAGCACAGGCAGGCCTGACCACCACTTCGTTCGCTGACCAAGTCATTCAACTCGTGCAGTTGCCAAACGTGGCGCCCGAGGACACTACTTGGCAGCCTCCTCATTCCTCCTGGGAGGTGAGGTACCCGCTACTTTGCCTGGCACCTGGCTTTATACCGATTAAGCGTTCAGTGCGCAAGGCGAAGACTACCTATACCGCTCTATCCGCTCAACCAGGCAGCCTGCTAGCCACGACCGACTGTGATGAAGCAGCCTTCACAGCGCTGCACACCACGTTTGACTCTGTGGTCGATTATCACCGTCGGCACTACACCTTGCAGGGGCAGCGGCGTAAGCGTGCTCTCCGTGAACTACTCCATGACAGCGCCTTTGCTTCGACGCAGGACCTGTTGGTGTGCCTGTTGAGCTACCTGAAGCATAACCCAGGGCAAGCCGCCCACGCCGTCACTTTCGGTTTAACCCAGCCCCAACTGAACCAGTGGCTGCACCGCGCCCTGCCTTGGCTGCACGAGGCGACGGTCCGTCTGCGTGAATCGCTCAATCATCCTAGTCTGGCCCTGCCCATTGCGATGACCCAGCGCTTAGGCGTGCTGCTCGACGTTGTTGACTGACCTCCTGCATCCTAGAAAGGACGGCGTCGACGCCTAACCGATGGAAGCTTATTGGGGCCGACGTCAGTCTCTTCTCTCGCAGTGTAGCGTCACGACTCGTTAATCGGTATAAAGTATAAACCTCCAAACGTCGGCACGCAACTCGTTAAGCAAGCCAGTAGCGGAATACCCGGCTTGCTGACGATAATGAGGTGGCAGTACTTCAGCACGGCTTTCGGATGAAAGGGAAAGACCGGGTAGGCCCCGCGACGGTCGTAGAGTAGCAGCGGAGTAGGCAGTGACCTGTGCGCCTAGAAGGGCAGAGGCTTGCGTACCTGCGCCTCGCCCGGCGCTGAAAGGACCAGTAGATGTATGCTATCGGCACCGAAACGCATGAGCAGGTGCTGGTAGCCAAAGTCGGCTGGGGTGCGCGGTGGGCCGGCAGCCTGTGCTCCGACTTGGGAGGGTGAACCCAGGCAATAGCTTACCAGCACTATCCAGCAAAGCCGGGGGAGGAAGCACCAATAATGCATAAACAGAAGCGCTTGAGCCGTAACCATTCCCACACCAGCCAACGACTACCGGGTTACCCGTTAGGTTGCGTCCCTGCCCTACTCTCCCCTACCCCCGCGCACTACCCGATAGAGGGCCTCGCGGTAGGTGTCACTCACCGGAATCAGCTTGTCCTGCACATAGAGCGTGCTGCCATCGAGCAGGCGCACGTGGTCGAGGTTGACAATGAATGATTTGTGCACCCGCAGAAACGGGGGCTGCGGCAGCGTTTCCACTAATTCCCTGAGGGTGTGATACGTGGCCACGCGCTGGGTAGACAAGTGCAGCAGCACGTAGTTGTTGAGGCCCTCCACGTAGAGCACGTCGGCGTGGGCGACGCGCAGGTACTTGTTCTTTGTTTCGCCCTTCACGAAAAAGTAGTCGGGGGCCGCCACAGGAGGTGTGCCAGCGGCCGGCTGAGGCGAGGTAACCTCCACGGGGGCAGCCGCAGCAGCCGGGGCCAGCAGGGCCAGCGCCTTATGAGCGGCTTTCAGGAAGCGCTCGAAGGCGATGGGCTTGAGCAGGTAGTCTACTACATCGTTCTCGTAGCCATCGAGGGCATACTCGGGGTAGGCCGTGGTAAGCACCACTCGGGCTTTATGTCCGGCCAGCTTCAGGAATTGCAGCCCCGTGAGGCGGGGCATCTGGATGTCGAGAAACACGAGGTCGGCACGGCCCTGTTGCACCCAGGTCAGGCCCTCAATGGGGTCGGTGGTAGTGCCAACTAGTGTCAGAAAGGGTGTTTGACTGATGTAGTCGGCCAGAATAGCCAGCGCGGGCGGCTCGTCGTCAATTACCAGGCAGCGTATCATGGCAGGCAAAGCTAGGGGTAGGGCGGGCCAGCCTATGCCGACACCACGGCAAGCAGCGAAACCAGCTCGGTCGACAGCGGCGCGGGTACTACAGGGGCGGGCGTAGCGGCCGGGGCATCCAGGCGCAGGTGAGCCCGAAACTGCTGGCCCACCGGTCCCACCTGCCAGGCATACTGCCCGGGGTACAGCAGCTCCAGCCGCCGGTGCAGGTTAGCTAGCCCGATACCGCTGCCGTGGTCGGGCTGGTAGGTGTGGCGTTGGTTTTCGACCGTAAATTCCACCGCACCAGAGGTCAGCACTAGGTGCAGGCGCACGGGGTTAGCGGGGTCGTCGAGCACACCGTGCTTAAAGGCATTTTCAACGAAGGGAATAAGCAGCAGCGGGGCCACGCGGTGGCCGGCGGGTTCGCCCGTCACGGTCAGCGCGGCGTGCAGGCAGCCGGGGTAGCGCAGGCGGTAGAGGTCGAGAAAATTATTGAGGTACGTCACTTCCTCGCTCAGGTCTACCAAGCCATCAGGGGTGTCACGCAGCATGTAGCGCATCAGCTCCGAGAGTTTGAGCAGGCCCCCGGCCAGGGCCTTATCCACGCCGTAGGCCAAGCCGTAGAGCATGTTCAGGGTGTTGTAGAGGAAGTGCGGATTAAGCTGCGTTTTGAGGAAGGCAAGCTCGGCGGTGCGGCGGGCGGCGACGAGCTGTTGATTTTCGCGCTCCCGGTGCAGTACTTGCTCGGCCGCCCACAGCGCGGCTGCTAACACCACGTTGGGGATGGCGTAGTAGAAGCCGTCGAAGAAGTACGTACTGAGCGAGGTACCGGGCCAGTAGTTCTGGAAGCCCAGGAGCCACGGGTACAGCCCTTCTTCGAGGGCAGCCCGCACGCCGGCGAATACGGGGCCGGCTACCCCTAGCCCGAGCATCAGCAGCGGCAGCCGGCCCACGCGCAGCAGGCGCGGAAACACTAGCAGGTAGCAGAAATAGAACGTCGCAATGCGGGCCACGAGAAAAGAGGCATCGAGCCACACATTCTCGGCAAGGCTAACGCGGGGATTATGCCCGGCGGTTTCGGGAGTAAGCAGGCCACCCAGCACTACGTAGCCAAAGTAGGCAGTCCAGGCCAGTACGTGCCAGCGGAAAAACTTCTTCAGGTAGAGCATAGCGGCCAGGAATAAAGACGGAGCAAAGCTACCCGGCGGCCCCGCGACCGGCCAACTTTATTATGTCAACGCCCTAGCTGAGCGGGTTAGTGGGCCAGCAGCGCCGGTAACCTGGTCGGTGGCCGGGCCAACCGGCTTTTCGCCCCCAATTCCCCACTCACCCGGCGTTCGGAGGCAGTGAAATAATGTTTTTCCGGGCGGGCAGGACGGCCGGGCACCTTTGGGCACCACTTCACCAACGCCCCGCTGCCATGCGAGCCACTTCTTTTTTCCGCGTCGCCCTGCTGCCCTCGCTGCTTGCTTTTGCCACTGTCGCCCACGCCCAGGCCCCGGTGGCTGGCACCGTGCAGGACGGGGCGGGCCACGGCCTGCCCTTCGCCACGGCCGTGCTGCTCCACCTGCCCGACTCGACCGTAGCGGCTTCGCAGACCACTACCGAGCAGGGCGCGTTTCGCTTCGAGCGGGTGGCGGCTGGCTGCTACTGCCTGCAGGGATTGGCCCTGGGCTACGCGGCCGGCCGGGTGCCGGTGGTGGTGGGTAGCGCGCCGGTGCAGGTGCCTACGCTACGCCTAAAAGCTACTGCCACGGCCCTGAAGGAAGTGGTGGTGCAGGGCCGCCCGCCGCTGCTGGAGCAGCATGCCGACCGCACCGTGGTGAATATGGACCGCCTGAACACGGCCGGCGACAACGCCCTGGAAGCGCTCAAAAAGATACCCGGCATTACCCTCGACCGGGAAGAGCATCTGCAATACCGAGGCAGCGGCAGCGTGCTGGTGCTCATCGATGGCAAGCAATCGTACCTCACGGGCGAGGCCCTGAGCCAGTACCTCAAGAGTATTCCCGCGGCCCAGCTCAGCCAGGTAGAGCTGCTGCCCAACCCGCCTGCCTCGCTCGACGCAGCGGGCACGGCGGGCGTTATCAACATCCGCACCAGGCGCAGCACCTTACCCGGGCTGACGGGCACCCTCACCGGCACGGCTGGCAAAACCCGCTACGACCGGGCCAGTGCCAGTACAAATCTGGCTTACAACGTGGGCCGGGTCCGCAGTTTTGGCCGGGTCGGCCTGGGATATTCTGACTCGTACAACCAGCTCACCATCAGCCGGCTAATTCGCGACACCACCTTTGCCCAGCAAAATTATTGGCACCCGCTCACCCGCAGCGTGAGCTACGCCGCCGGGGCCGACGTGGCCCTGACCAAGCGCCAGACGCTGGGCGGGCAGGTGCGCGGCAGCTACGGCACCAGCGACGATCAGGTGAGCAGCGAGTCCATTACCACCGCCCCCAATGGCCAGCCGACCGGCCGCCTGGCCATGAGCAACCCCCGGCGCAACTTCTCGCGCGATGTGGCCCTGAACCTGAACTACCGTCTGGCCCTCGACACGCTGGGCCGCGAGCTGACGGCCGATGCCGACTGGGTGCAGGGCGCCAGTGCCGGCCACCAGGACTTTCTGCCCCTGACTGCCCCGCCGGCCGGCGCGCCCGGTGCCCTCCAGGGCCGGCAGCGCAGCGACGAAGCCTCAGATGTCTCCATACGCGCGCTCAAGGCCGACTACGTGCACCCGCTGCCCGGCCACTGGCGGGCCGAAGCAGGGGCCAAAGCCAGCTGGGTGACTACCCGCAGCAGCATCGCCTTCGAGCGGCTTGGGAGTGCCGACGAGTGGCGGCTCGACCCTAGCCGCACCAATACCTTTCAGTACGACGAGCGCATCACAGCCGGCTACGTTACCCTGAGCACTACGCTCCGCAAGCTGCAGCTGAAAGCGGGCCTGCGCGGCGAGCACACGCACTCGGTGGGCGAGTCGCCCACGACCGGCCAACGCGTCGCGCGCGACTACTTCCAGCTGTTTCCGACGGCGTTTGCCAGCTACCAGTTCGGCCCGCACGACCAACTGAGCTTATCGGCCGGACGGCGCATCAGCCGGCCCTCATACCAGAGTCTTAATCCGTTCCTGAATTATACCGACGCCTACACCGTCATGCAGGGCAATCCGTTTCTGGCGCCTTCGCTGGCCCGCTCCTTCGAGCTAAATTACCTACACCGCGGCTTTCAGGTGCTGAGCCTCAGCTACCTGCTGGAAACGAATGTGGTGAGTGAAGTGGCCTACCAGGACGACCAAACCAAAATAACGACTACCCGGCCCATGAACCTCGACCAGGCGCTCACGCTCTCGCTCAGCTCGGGTGGACACACCGACCTGGCCAAGTGGTGGGGCATGGATAATCAGCTGCAGGTAGCCTACGGCGAGGTGCGCGCTCAGGTGGCCGACCAGCTGGTACTGCTACGCCGATGGGGAGCAGCCGTCTCGTCCAATCACACATTCAGCCTGCCCCGGCAGTACCAGCTGCTGGTGGGTGGCGACTACAGCGGTCCCAGCGTCAACGGCTTGTATGCTCTGCGGGCCAGCGGCAGCGTGAACCTGGGCCTGCGCAGGCAGCTGTGGCGGGAGAAAGCAGTCCTCAGCCTTAAGCTCAGCGACCTCTTTTACACCAATGGGTGGTTTAGCTCGCTGCACTACCAGAACATCAACACCGACTGGGTGAACCGCTACGACAGCCGCCGGCTCACGGTGAGCTTCACTTATAAACTGGGCAGCGGCAAAACGCACAACGCCCGCACCAGCAGCAGTGCCGATGAGGAAGGCCGCGCCGGGCATTAGGGTCCTGGGGCCGGCCCGATCCCGCTGTTGTATTGGCTACCCCTGACCACTTGGCGAAGGGGTAGGACCAGGGGTAGCCGCGTGGCAAAACCGACTTCCAAGCCAGCGGCGACTGATTTGTCAGAAGTACGAATACTTTCGTACTATTGTGCCGTCTAGCACCTCACTTTCCGCATGAAACTCCTCGTTCTGCTGCTGGCTGGTCTCCTATCCGCCTGCCTTGCCCACGCGCAGCCTGCTCCGGTGGCGGTCTACGACCCTACCCACCGCTACCCCCCGGCCGAGTTGCAAGCCGACCTAGCGTATGTGCGCCAGGTGCTAGAGGAAGCGCACCCCGCCCTGTACTTGTACACCTCTAAAGACTCACTCGACCAAGTTTTTACGCGCACCGCTGCATCGCTCACGCACCCGCTGACGGAGCCCGAATACTGGCAACTGCTGCAAGCACTGGTGGCGCGGGTGCACTGCGGCCACACGCGCGTGCAGCACTCGGCGGCCTACCGGGCCTGGTTCCGGCAACAGCCACACGCCTACCTCCCCTTCCTGGTGGCAGTGCGCGACAATCGCCTGTTTATCACCGAGAATCAAAGTACGGAGGCCGCCCTGCGGCCGGGTACCGAGTTGCTGGCCATCGACGGGCACTCCACTGCGGAGGTGCTGCCGCGCCTGCGCTCGCTCATTACGGCCGATGGCTACGGCACACAGTTTCAGGATAAGGAGCTGGAGGCCGGTTTTTTCGATGAGTACTACTGGAATTTCTACGCGGCCCGGCCGGTGTACCCGCTACTGGTGCGCGACAGCACCGGCCAGCAACAAGTGTTGACTCCGCAGCCCCGGCCGGCTAGCCCCCGGCCCGCGTCGGCCGCCGTGCCCCTCACGTCTGAGCAGCAACGTGCCCGCCAATTAGAGCGGCGGCGCACTGTGAGCTACCCGGCGCACTTGCCTGCTACGGCCGTACTGCGCATTCGCGAGTTCAGCTACGACGAGCTGGAGAACTACAAACAGTTTCATGCCCAGCTATTTGCCGATTTGAAACGCCGGCGTATCAAGCGCTTGGTACTCGACCTGCGGGGCAACGGAGGCGGCAATTTAGAAATCGTTACCGACCTGCTGAAGTACTTGCTACGGTCGGACTTTGAACTGACTCCGAGCGCCCGAGCGGCCGTGCGGGTACCTTCGTTTACGCAACCTGACTCGACCAAGCCAGCGTATTTCAACCCCGCCAGCGTGCGGACGCTGCCCGATGGCTCCTTCGCCTTTGCCAACTCCGACATCGGGCGGCAGCACCCCTATCGAGGCCATTACTATGGAGGCCAAGTAGTGGTGCTGGTAGACGGGGGCAGCTTTTCGGCTACTTCCAACGCCGTAGCCAGTCTGCGGGCGCAGCGGCCTATCACGGTTGTCGGCCAGGAAACAGGCGGTAGCGAGGCGGGCTGCAGCGGCGGCACCATCTCCGAGTTGGAGCTACCCGCTACGCATCTGGTGCTGCACCTGCCGCACTTTCGAATGCTGAGCGCCTGCCCCCACCCACTGCTGGGGCGCGGCGTGCGGCCCGACATTGAGGTAGTGCCTACCCCCCGACAGGTGGCCACCCACACCGATGCCATCCTACCGCAGTTGCTAGTCCTGCTGCGTCGGTAGCGGCAGCCAGGCTTGGTACCGACTAAGCCCAGTGTTTGCCTCACCGCCGCACCATGTGCACGTGCAGCACCTGTAGCAACGCTTCACGGTATTGCATTCCTACCGGTACCTGCACTCCTACGGCTAGCTCCAGCATGTTACCCTGTAACGCCTGAATACCCGCGTTGCGGACCAGGTAAGACTTATGCACCCGCGTAAACTGGTCGATAGGCAGCGCTTCTTCCAGCTTCTTCAGGGTGAGGTAGGTGACGAGCCGCCGCTCGCCCGTGAAAATCTTCACGTAGTCCTTCATCCCCTCCACGTAGTGAATGCTGCTTAGCAGCACTTTTACCAGACTCCCGTTTTCTTTCACCATAATAAAGTCGTGAGGGGCATCGGCTGGGGCGGCGGGAACGTCTTGGGGCAAGTCAGGCGCGACTAGGGGCATGGGAGGCAACCCTTTCCAGTGCTGCATTGCCAGCCGGTCTTTCACTTTTTCCAGGGCTCGCCAGAAGCGGTCGAAGGCCACGGGCTTGAGCAGGTAGTCTACCACATCCAGTTCGAAGCCGGCTAGGGCATACTGCTCGTAGGCCGTACTTAACACTACCAGCGGGCGGCGGGGCAGGGCCCTAAGGAAATCCAGGCCCGAAATCCGGGGCATTTCGATGTCGCAAAAGATTAGTTCTACCTCCTGCTGGCGCAGCAACTCATAGGCTTCCAGCGCGTTGCTGCACTCGCCCACCACCTGCAGGAAAGGCAGGCGCTCGGCGTAGGTGCGTAGTACTTGCCGGGCAAGGGGCTCGTCGTCGAGCAGCAGGCAGCGGATGAGCAGCATAAGGGGCTAATGGCTAAGTATTGGCGCGACCGCCGGGGGTAGGGGCAGCCGTAACGTGAGGGTATGTAAGCCGGCCGCGTAGTGAGTAGTTAGCTGGTGCGCTGGCGCGTAGTGGGCCAGGCGAGTCTGCACGGTGGCCGGAATAGCGTGGTCCGCCCCAGGCGACCCAACCGCCCGCAGCTCCATAGTTAGCGCAGCCTCGTACACCCGCAGGTCGAGTTCCAGTGAGGTGTTGGCCAGCGTTAGCCACTGCTCGATGAGGGGTAGCAACAGCCCACTTAGCACCTGTTGCGGCGCGGTATGCTCTACCGTTAAGTGCAGCGATACTTCCACCTGCTCCTGTAGGCGCAACTCCTGCAACTGCACGTAGTCGAGCAAGGCATTCAGCTCAGACTGAAGCAGGACGTAAGTGGTATGGGCTTCATAAAGTGTGTAGCGCAGCACCCGGGCCAGCTGAAGCGTGGCCTCAGCAGCGGTGGCCTGCTGTCCCTCCGCCAGAAGTTTCGGAAGGTGCGCCAGCGTCTGCTGCAAAAAGACTGGGTTGAGACGGGTGCGCACCCCGACCAGCTCCCAGGCTGCCTGCTGCTGGCGGGAGGTGGCCAGGCGCTGGTTTTCGCGCCGGGCATCGACCAGCAGCTTCACCCCTAGCGGCACGCACAGCTGGGAGAAAAATAGGTAGGGGCTGACGGTGAGCAGGTAATGAACGTTGCGTAAAAAGTAGAATGGCCCCTGGTGCGCCATGAAGCCTGTCCAGCGGCGGTGCGTCACGGAGATAACTGGCGCAAAAGGCTGGGCTGCCCCCAGGGCATAATAGTACACAACGTGCAGCAGCACGAAGCTTGCCAGCAGGTACAGCAGCACCCAACCCACGGGTACAGCCAGCGGCCGGGCAAACAGCCACCCAAAGCCATATACTGCGACGATGGAAAACCCCACCTGTGGCGCGGCTACGATGAATTTCATTGGCAGCCAGAAGGAATACTGCTCGTCGTTGACGTTGAAATGTACCGTGAGGTAAAACACCAGCCAGGCCATCACCGCTCCGGTCCACACCCTCCACCAGCGGACCACTAGGCGCGCGCTCACGCTGGCTCGGCCACCGCCAAGGGAGCGGTTACCGGTAAGGAGTGAGCTGGCTTGGCAGCCGCCCGGAGCGGCAGCCGCAGTGTGGCCTGGAAGGTTGTAGCCGTGGCCGCCAGGTGCAGCGGGGTGGCGCCGGGATAAATCAGCGCTAGCCGCTCCTGCAAAGTCGAGAGCCCCAGGCCGCCTAGCGCGACTGACGGAAGCAGTGATTCGACGCGACTGTTAGTCACCATTACGACTACTTCGTTGGCTTGCACTTCAGCACGCAGGCACAACCAAGCCTCGCCCAGGCTCTGGCTCAGGCCGTGTTTCACGGCATTTTCTACCAGCGGCAGCAGCAGCAGCGGCGGAATGCGCCGGGCCCCGGCCGCCCCGAGCTGCCAGTGGCTTTCGAGGCGCGCACCCGAGTTGTAGCGGAGTCGGATGAGTGCCAGGAAGTCTTCCATAAAATTAGCTTCGGCCTCCAGCGTTACCCAGGGCTGCCCAGCCAGCTCGTCGGTGTAGCGCAGCAGGGCCGCCAACTGCCGGGTAATGGCCGGGGCCCGCGCATCGGCGTGCAGCACCAGGCCGTAGAGGTTATTGAGGGTGTTGAATAAAAAGTGCGGGCTGACCTGGCCGAGCAACGCGTCGAGTTGGAGGCGATGGGTGAGCTGCTCGATTTGCTGGCGCGTGTACTGACGCTCGTATAGGGTTTTAGCCAATTTGAGCATGCTGGGGGCCGCCATGTTGAGCACCAGCCCGTTGTAAAAGGCGTAGAAGAAGTACCGGACAGAGAGGAAGATAGCCAGCACCCCGTAGTTTTCGAAGTCCGCCAAAAAACCGTAGGTGGAGTGCGGGTTGTCGAGTTGGTACTCTCCGTAGATTACTGCGCCACTGCTCAGCACCAAGACCAGCGCTACCACTAACGGCCCCGCATATTGCCTCCTACCCCACCAGCGCGGTACCGGACCATAAAAAAGCAGGTAAAAGCTGACCATCGCGTAGGCTAGCTCCAGCAGCCGGGACAGGACCGACGTAGACGCGTCAGGGTCTTCCGTCGAAACCCACAGCAACAGCCACAGCAGCCCGTGGGCGGCGACGCGCAGCCACGGCTGGCGCTGATAATAGTCGAGTAGCTGGCGGATGGTCACGGGGAAGGAATAAGCCCCCGAAGGAACTACGCAAGCACCCCACGAGCCTAACCTTGCTGTCGAGAATCCAAGGGCGTTGGTCGAAAAAAAGGCCGGGGATTTTGCGGACTGGGATGGTGGTCGAGAAGAGGCCAGGGTTTGCCTAAAAGACTTTAGTGCGTGGCGTAGGCTAGGGACTTTTACGGCACCGTCTCCCCTGCTACCCTATGATTTGCCGCTACTTACTAGCTGCCAGCATGCTGCTCCCCGGTTGCTTACACGCCCAGACCAGCCACCTCAGTGGCAACCTACGCGATGAGCACCAGCAGCCGCTGCCCTTTGCCAGCGTAGTGCTACTGACCGCGCCTGACTCGGTATTTGTGAGCGGCATGACCACCGACCAGCACGGCGATTTTCACTTCAACAAGCTGCTCCCGCGACCTTATCTGCTGCGCGTCTCGGCGGTGGGGTACGCCCCCTACCGGCAGCTGGTAACGCTGGCGGCGGGGCAGCCCAGTAGGCAATTGGCAACCATCACCCTGAAAGCCAGCGCGCAGGATTTGCGGGAGGTGGTTGTAACAGGCCGACCACCCCTGCTGCAGGTGGAGGGCGATAAGCTGATAGTCAACGTGGCAGCCAGCCCCACCCAGGCCGGCCTCAACGGACTGGAGGTGTTGGCCAAGGTGCCGGGCGTGACCGTGAATCGGGGTAGCGAACAGGTGTTGCTACGCAACCAGCCGCCCCTTATCATGCTCGACGACCGGCCCGTACGCCTCTTAGCCGAGCAACTCGCCCAACTGCTGCGCTCGCTCCGCAGCGAAGACCTGGCCACCATTGAGGTCATTCAAAACCCTTCGGCGCGCTACGAGGCATCCGGTACGGGCGGCATTCTCAATATCCGCACCAAGAAGGCTCAGCGCTACGGTAGCTACTACACCCTGCAAGCCGGTGGGGCCTACGGCTATTTTGGGGCTTTGGGTAGCACACCTCAGCACCAGCAAAACCTGGCTTTTAGCCGGCGCGGTAAGCGGGCCAGCGTGTACGCCTCGCTCAGCAACGTAGACAACTACACTATCGGCGAGCAGTGGCGTGACCAGCATTTGCTCGAAAACGGCCAGCTGGTGACCCAGCGCCAAAGTGACGACCAAACCCGCAGCCACCTGCGCACGCAACGCCTGACTATCAACGCGGAGCTATACGCCACGCCGCGTACCACGCTGAGCGTGCAGGCCCAGCAACTCTGGAGCCTCGACCAGTTCAGCCTGCACGGGGTGCTACGCAGCCAGCCGGTGGCTAGCCCCGGCTACGAGCTGCACACCGACCAGCAGCGCCTGACCCGCCAACGCTACACCACGCTCAGTGGCCAGCTCGTGCACCGCCTCGACTCGCTGGGCCGGCAGCTGACGTTGAGCCTCGACGGGGCTTACCTGCACCAGGAGCTGACGTCCGACTTCGCCTACCGCACCTACGTGCCGGCTCCGCCCGCTCTCGCCAAGCAAGCCGCAAACCACCTGGCCAGCCCCTTCACCAGCCCCATTTTCACGGTCCGGGCCGACTACGTGCAGCCTACCCGCCGGGGGCTGCGCTATGAAGCGGGCACCCAGCTCACGCGCACGGACAACCGCAACCCTTTCAGCAGCGACTTCGCACCCGGCCCGCTGCGCCAAAACTATTTCCGCTTTGTTGAAGCCATCGGGGCCGCTTATGGGCAGGCTAGCGGGCACTTCAATAGTTTGAAGTGGCAGGCGGGCCTACGGGCTGAGCAAACAGTAGCCGACGGCTACGACGAGCAGGGCGCCCCGGTCGTAATCCGCCGCTACCTCAACCTGATGCCCTCTGCCTCGCTGACCCGGCCGCTGGGGCCGCGCCAGCAGCTGACGCTGGCGTACAGCCGCCGCCTCGACCGCCCCAACTACTACCAGTACAGCCCGTTTCAGCGCTTTACGGGCCGCTACGAGTATCGCCAGGGCGATGCTACGCTGCTGCCGTTCCTTACGCACAGTGTGTCGTTGCGTCACGTCTGGAAGGAGGCTGTGGTGACGACCCTTTCCTACGACCGGGCCACCCAGGTCTACTCTTCCTACTACACCCTTGACCAAACCACCAGGCCGGGCGAGACGCTGGTGCGCACTTCCTTCACCAACACTACCCCCCGCCAGGTGGCCTGGTACAATGTCAACGGCACGGTGCCGCTCGACCCCGCCCGCTGGCTGCACCTGGATGTGAGCTACTGGTACGCTTATCGCCTGTACCAGGTAACGGTGAATGATACCGAAGTCAACACGCAAGTGCCCTCTTTTGGGGGCGCAGTGACGGCTACCGCCACCCTACCCCGGCAGTGGGTGCTAGAGGTAGCCGCCGACGCACTGTCGGGCGAGGCGATGGGCGCCTTCGAGCGCAGCCGCCCCGCCACATCGGTGGATTTTGGCCTGCGCAAAACCTTCGCCCACCAACGGGCTACCCTCAAGCTAAACCTCAGTGATGCCTTCGACCTCTACCGCTACCGCGTGCGCTACGATGCCCCCGAGCTACAGGCCCTCAACGTGAGCCGGGGCACCAACCGCCTCCTGCGCCTGCTACTGACCTACAATCTGGGCAACGTTAATGCGCGCACCAGCAGTCGCAGTACCAACGTGCAGGAAAACACTAATCGCTCAGGCAGCGGCCTCTAAATCAAGCTTTTTCATCTACATCCCATGACACTACGCCTGTACTTCTTCGCCCTGCTGGGCCTATTCTTTTGCGCTCCGAGTCGAGCCCAGGCTCCGGTCAAAGTGGTTGTCTATCCTGGCACCGAGCTGCTGCAAGTCATTCATCTACTGGCCGACACGGCCGAAATGGCGAAGTCTACTTATAACGGGGAAGTGCTTCGGTATTTCCAGGCGTACCGGCAGCACCCAGCCGTACGGCTTGCCCGCAGCCTGCCGCACATCAGTTGCGACTTCCCAGTGCGCCTGAGCTGGGCATTTTATAATTTCCCGACACTAAAAGTGGCGACTATGCAGCCGGCCCATATGGACGGCTACGAGAAAGTCGGTGACTTGGCCCAGTTGCAGGCGTACTTCCAGGCCTGTGCCCGCTTCTACGAGGACAGTCATTTTTGGGACTTTTACCAAGCCCACGCGCCCGAGTACGCCCGCTGGGTTGCCAGCTTTGAGCACGGGCTCTACCAGGAGGGTATGCTACAAACAATGGATGCCTTTTACCGCCTGCGGCGCGGTAAGCCCATAGTCTTTACGCTGGGGGCCCTCAACTGTGGCTCCTACGCGATGTCAGACCTGCGCGGCATCAACCCCAACCTTCCCAACCAGAGTACCATTATGGTGGCCTATAGTCAGGTAGTGCAGCACCACGACTCTCTGACGAAGACTCCTACTTTTTATGCACCAGCCCAAACTTCTCAGCTTACCTGGCACGAGTTGGGACACACGTATTTGGCGCCGGTCTTTCGGCAGCACAAAGCAGAAATTCAGGCGTTGGACTACATCATGCAGCAAGACCCCGCCATTAAAAGTAAGGCGGCGTTGCGCGGGGGGTGGGCCAACTACCTCAATGAGAACACAACGCAGGCCGTAACGAGCCTGCTGCGCATTCGCACGGGCAAGGTTAGCCGGGAGGCCGAACTGGAAACGTCGCCCGATGAGTTCTACCTGCTGTACGCCGAGCTGTTAGGTATCATCGAGCGTCAGTATTACGGCCGTTCGCAGTACCGTGACTTTGGGCAATTCTTCCCTGTGCTGCTGGCCGAGTTGAAAAAGAACCACCCCCGGCGCTAATGCACCCGGTTGCCTGAGGGTAGATAACCGCCGGCAGCAAATCTTTTCCATTTGAGCCGGCCGCATACTCCACCCATGAAGCTTATTGCGCGTCCTTTAGCACGGCCACCGCCTCGTTCAGGGTCAGGTCTTTGGGCAGCCCCCGGGTAAAGCGCATGGCCCGGCTGACCTGGGCTGAATCACCTTGCAGCGCCTGACGGTCGGCGGCCAACTGGGCCAGGGCCAGGGGCTTTGCCGTGGCTTGCAGCGCCTCGTACTTCTCGGCCTCCGTCTGGAGCAGGTGGCGCCGGGCCCGGAATTTGTCGAGTTGTAGCGTTACGACTGTTTCGGTCTGGCGCTTGCGCAGGCTTTGCACGATGGCCGTCAGCTGCCGGAAGCTGGGGTTGGCGGCCACGCGGGCCTTGCTGTTGGCTTCGAGCTGGGCGTAGTTGGGCTGCGCGTCCCAAGGGCGGTAGCTGGAAGGCTTAATCTCATCCCACGGCAGCGCGTAGTCCGCTTGCTGCTCCCCCTCGTCGAGGTCCGAGGCTACGTCGGGCAACACAATGTCAGAAGCAACACCCTTGAACTGCGTGGAGCTGCCCGTGATGCGGTAGAATTTCTGCATCGTGAACTTCAAAGAACCCAGCGGCTTAAAGGTATTGAGCGTAGCGGGCAGCGTTTCGTCGAGGTCCACGATGCGCTGCACGGTACCCTTGCCGTAGGTAGTGGGCGTGCCGATGATGAGGCCGCGCTTGTAGTCCTGAATGGCGGCGGCCAGAATTTCGGAGGCCGAGGCACTGTGCTTGTTCACCAGCACCACCAGCGGGCCCGCGTACTGCACGCGCGGGTCGCGGTCGTCGAGCACGCTCGTGGTGCCGCGGCTGTCGTGCACCTGCACCACCGGGCCGCTGGGAATAAAGAGGCCGGCCATGTCCACGGCATCACGGAGGGAGCCGCCCCCGTTTTCGCGCAGGTCAAAGACGATACCTTTCACACCTTCGGCCGTGAGCTTGGCCAGTTCCTTCTTCACGTCCTCGGCCGACGAACGGCCACCCTCATCCTTGAAGTCGGCATAAAAAACAGGCAGGCGCAGGTAGCCGATTTTCAGGCCGCTCGGGTCGTTAATGACGGCCGACTGGGCGTAAGTGGCTTCGTTCAGTACTACGTCGCGCACGATGGAAATGACCTTGGTGGAGCCATCGGCCCTTTTCACCGTCAGGCGCACTTCCGTACCTTTCTTGCCCCGAATCAGAGTCACGGCCTTATTGGCGTGCCAGCCCTCAATGCTCACGGGTTCGGCCGCGCCCTGGGCCACGCGCAGAATGGCGTCGCCCTTTTTTAACTCACCCTGCCGGTAAGAGGCTGAGCCAGGCACAATGTCTTCAATGTAAATAAAGCCCTCGCGCTCGTGCAGCAGCGCGCCGATGCCGTCCATGCGCCCCGTGAGCTGAAAGTCAAAGTCTTCCTTGCGCTGGGGGGCTAAGTAGTCGGTGTGCGGGTCATAGGTATTGGCGATGATGTTAGCGTAGCGGGCCAACAGTTCGTCGGCGTCGGGCTGCTCGGCGAATTGCTCATCGTAGTATTTGCGCAAGCGCTGGCGGGCCTCCACTTCGAGTTGGGCCACGGTACGCTCGGCGGGGGCGGTTGGCAGCGGCTCGTGGCGCAGGCTGGCCAGGCGCACCCGGTCACGACGCTTGTCCTGCTCGTCGAGCAGCTCGGCTACGCGGGCCAGTGTCTCGTACTTGAGTTGCTTGCGCCATTGCTCCCGGCGGTCAGCCACTGAGGTTGGAAAGGCCGTCTTTTCGTAGTCGGTTTGGATAGTCTCGTCGGCGTCGAAGGTGAAGGGTTGGGCCAGCAGCTCAGCCACCAGAGCCTGCACCTGCTGGGTGCGCTCGGTCATGAGCCGGGTGCTCAGGTCGAGGAACTCCCGGGTACCGCGCTTAGTCTCGTCGTCGATGTCAAGCTGGTACTTCGCTAGTTGCGCCACGTCGGCTTGCAACAAAAACTTGCGGCGGTAATCCAAGCGCTTTAGGGCCAGCTCGTACACGCGCCGGCTGAAGTTGTCGTCGAGGCGCTGGGGCTGGTAATGCGCTTGCGAAAGCCCCTGCGCAATAGAACCCACCAGCACCTGCTCCTTACTCGGCGGGTCCTGGGCACCTTGGCGCTCATAAAAGCGATACGAAGCGAGGCCAAAGAGCGCCAGCGTAAGGCCGGCGTAGGAACCAAGTTTGAGTGGAGTAGCAGCCATGAAGCAAGCGGGCGAAAAGTTGTTCTAAATGTAACACCCGGTACTGCTCCAGCGCGTGACGCGACCAGCCAATTACCTACTCACTGCACGCCTCCGACCCGGTATAGACTGAACTCCCCCTACCCTGCTGCCCATCTGCTTCAACCAATTGGCCCACTAGCAACTGCTCAGTCAGTAGCTGATGAGTTGACACACTTCTATTTAAACACGACAACATCGCCATCTAATGGCAGTTGCTGCTGGCAGGGTTTCGCTAGAGCCGACGTGGCGGGCACCTTAATAGTCTGGTCCAGCGCCTCACCCAGCGTGGCCGACCCCGTACGCTCGAAGGCTCGAAGGCTCGAAAAATGAATGGCAGGCCCTCCGATTCTTCAAACGTAATGGCGTTGCTTACCTGGAAGTGCAGGTGCGGCAGCGGAGCCTGACCAGATTGTCCCAGGCGGCCCAGCACGCTACCCCGCCGCACCCGGTCGCCCACCTTCACCGTCAGGCTACCGGGTTGCAGGTGTGCATAGTGCGCGAATACGCCCGGTGCAACTTCCAGTACCACGAAGTTGCCCATCAGGATGCGCTCCGTCAGGTCAGTAAGGGCCGGCTGTGGGCTCATTGGTAAACGGTTGGGCTCCCCGTCGCGCGCATCGCGTACGATGCCATCGGCCACGGCCAACACGTCGGCCCCGAAGCCTACCCAATCGGCGTGCGTGGTGGTGCTGAGCTGGTCGAAGGCTACCGGACGGCGTAGCACGTGCCCAGTGGGCGTGAGACCGTAAAAATCAGTGGCGTAGCGTTGCGGAATCGTCGTCTGGCCATTGATTACTACCACCCCATTCCAGTGGTGCGCCTGGGCATTGCCCGGCCCCGCGTAGGCGAGCCACGGCCCCGCCCGTAGCGGGGCACCCAGCACCACCGGAGGAACTGGGTTCAGCGTGGTACGGACCCCATCTACCACCTGCCGCCCACCGCCCGAGGCCGTGAAAACGAGCTGATGCCGCAAGTACTGAGGGTGAGGCCGGTTGGCGGGCAAGGTGAGCCAGAGGTAAAGCACCACGCGCTTACCAGCCTCAATTGGGACGGCCACCGTATCCGGGCCAGTGGCCGGGTGCCCTAGAAGGCGGTTGGCGGCCGGGCCGGCAAAGCTGGCCAGCACCAGCGGGCCGTCGTCGGCCCGCACGGTAAGCTGCTGGAGATGAAGCGTGCCGGTAGACTGGTAGTAGTTGGTGACGTGCAGCTCGTAGGCTACGTGCACCAGCCCATCGCTGCCCGCCACCGGCTGCGGGGCCAGCAGCACGCGCACCTCCACGGGGGCCTGCGTGCCCTGCGCACAGACAGTTTGCTGACTAATCAGGAGGCCGCCACTGCACCAAAGAAGTTGCCACCAAGTGAAGCAAAATTTAACTGTTGACATAGGGAAAGGTAGCCGCTTAATTTGGCCGCCCCCGCACGACGTGGCGGCTAGACCAGGCCCTAATAAGGTAAGCCCTGAGTGGCCTGGGTGAACGCATCGTAGGTAAGCTGATTGAACTGGTAGAGCTTACCGGGGCGATGCGAAACGTTAGTTTCCAATTCGTTCAACGACTCTATGTACGGCCGCCCCTTCACCCACTTACGAAAGTTACGGTTGTCGAGCACCACCTGGTGGATGGCCTCGTAGAACTTTTGCAACTGGTTGAGCGGAAACTTGCGCGGCAACAGGTAAAACGGCAAGGGCTTAATTTGTAAGCTCTCCTTAAGCCGCTGCAAGGCATCCTGCACTTTCTGCCCGTGGTCAAAGGGCAGGGCCGGCAGGCTCGCCACCGGAAACCACTCGGCCTGGTGGGTTGGGGCGGTGGTGGGGGCATAACGGGCCAACTCGATGAGCGCGTAGTAGGCTACCGACGCAAGACGCTGCCCCGGGCTGGCATCGGTCAGGCTGTAGGCTCGCAGCTGCTCCAGGTACACCTGTTCTACCCCGGTTTCCTGCTGGAGCTTCCGTGCGGCAGTAACCTCAAAATCCTCGATTTGGGTAACGAAGCCACCCGGCAATGCCCACTGGCCCTGCGCCGGCTCATTTTCCCGCCGCACTAGCAAAAGGACTAAGCGATTGGCTGCGCAGTCGTAGGCCAGAATAATGCAGTCGACTGCTATTTTGAAGAGCATTTTTTATAAACGTACTTTATACGCTAAGTTTACGTAATTACTACGTTAACTCAGACTCATGAATGCGGTAAAACTACCCCCAAAATGCCCCGTACCCGTGCTGTTCGACCACGACGGGTCGGCCGACGACTTTCTGTCTCTGCTGTTGCTCTTATCAATGGCGGAAGTAGAGCTGCTGGGTGTCAGCATCACGCCGGCCGACTGCTACGCCGAAAATGCGCTGGAAACCACCCTCAAACTGCTGCTACTACACCAGCAACTGACGGTACCCATAAGCGTGGGACAGTTCCACGGGGTGAATGCCTTCCCAGCGACGTGGCGGGCTAAGCCACGGATTCTTAACGCGCTGCCGGCCCTTATCAACCTCTGCCCCTCGCCTACCCAGGTAGACCCGCGCCCGAGCCCACTAGTAATGCGCGACCTGCTGGCAGCGGCTACGCAGCCCGTCACGGTGCTGCTGACGGGACCGTGCAGCAACCTCGTGCACGCCCTGGCCTTAGCGCCGGAACTAGCGTCGCGCATTGAACAAGTAGTTTGGATGGGGGGCGCGGTGGACGTGTCCGGTAACGTGCAAACCTATAACCACGATGGTAGCGCCGAGTGGAACGTCTTCTGGGACCCTGAGGCCGCCCGCCAACTGCTGGCACTTCACCTGCCCCTGACCCTCATTCCGCTCGACGTCACCAACGAAGTGCCGGTAGACTGGGCGTTTCTGCAACAATTAGCGCGGCAGGCTAACCACCCGCTCGTAAACCTGGCCGGCCAGTTTTGGGCTACCACCATCGACACGATTCCAGCCTACGCTTACACCTATTTTATGTGGGATGTGCTGGCGACGAGTTACCTAGCCATCCCCCATGCTTTCGACGTGGAGCGCCTCGAACTAGCCGTAACTCCCAACGGGCCAAGTGCAGGGCAGACCTACCGGCAGGCCGGGTCGGGGCAGTGGGTAAGCGTGGCCAAACGCGTAGATAAGCCTCGGTTCTACGCATATTTATTACACCAGCTGCAAACGGGTGCTCCTGCCCCAATAATCGGCTGATGAACGGGCATACCGGCCGGCACTACTGGCCCCAAACGCAACACAAAAGGCAGAACCCGCGCGGTGTTCCCGGTACGGCTCGCGTGAGCGACTACCCCGGCTGGCTCTTATTTTACCACTCACCGCCAGCCGCGCGCCTACGCATGATGGAGAAGCATTTCACGGCCAGCACTGTCGTTCTGAGGGCCCTGGAGACGGCCCCCGAGGTACTGCTTATACACCACCGCAAACTCAGCCGCTGGATGCTGCCCGGCGGGCACGTAGAAACGACGGAAAACCCGGTGGAGGCGGCCATTCGCTAGGTGTGGGAGGAGACGGGGGTTTCTATCCAACTGGTTTCCTTCCTGCACCACCCATTACCGGCAGGTGACAGCGATTGGCTTCTGCCGCCCGAATACGTTTACCAACAGCGCATTGTCGCGAGTTCAGTTGCTGCCACCCATTATCATATCGACTTCATCTACCTGGCGGTTGCGCGTGGCGATGCCCTGACTCGCAATGAAGCAGAAACTACCGGTGTGCAGTGGGTACCCCTGGCCCAGCTCGAGGGCTGGCACCTGTTTAACGGTACCCGCGCCGTCCTTCACGAAATAGCGACCAAAATACACCGCTCGCTACCGCTGCACTACCGGGCCGGCAGCGAGGCGTAGTCATGGGTGATTAAGACATCCGTGTTAGTTGGTTCAATAGAGCCGAACGGCTGGAAACGCCTACATGCCCAGCCGGCCGCGCTCGGTGGCGTTGGTATTAGTTTCGACCCGCTTGCTCTTGAAATCAGCCTGGCCAAAATTGAAGGTGAAGGCCAGCCGCACCTGGCGCGTGTCGTTGCGCAGGCGGTTCTCAAATACTACGGGGCGGATGTCGGTGGATACCCGCGAGCCAAATTGGTAGAACAGGTCAGTTACCGACAGGTTGAGCGTGGCGCGCTTACCTAAGAACGCCTTCTTCACGCCTATTACCGCGTAAGAGTAGGCGTCTATATCAAAGATGCCGTAGAGGGAAGGCGAATAGTAGGCGCCGTACACCCGCGCCGACCAGTTCTTGCCCAGGCTGAAAGTGTTGTCGCTACTGAGTTCCACGGCAGTTTTGTACCGGCTGAGGGTGCGGGTGGCATCGAGTGGGTCGGGCAGGTTGAGCTGCTGGTAGGTGAGGATGGCACTGCCGCTCATGGTCCACCATTTGGCTAGGGTGAGGGGCGCGATGAGGGTAGCGCTGGCCAGGTGGCGGCTGAGGAGGTTGCGCTGGGTATCGGTAAGGCGCAGGGTAGTAGGGTCGTAGAGGTAAACCAGTGAAATGGCTCCGCTGGTGCGCGTGTAGCTGATTTGCAGGCTGTAATTCTTGTAAATGTTGTTCCATGAAAAGCTGTGGGCATACTCGGGCTGCAGACGGGCGTTGCCCCGGCTACTGGTATAAGTGTCCTGGAAGCGCTCGTAGGGAATCAGGCTCTCGTAGGCGGGGCGCCGAATGTTGCGGGCGTAGCCCAGCGAGGCAGTGTAATTGGCGGTCAGCTTGTAATCAGCCCGCACGTTGGGAAACAGGTTGAAGTACGTAGAGTCGATGCCGTGTTCGACGCGGTAGTGTGTGCGTTCGGCGCGCAGGCCCGCCTGCAGGCTGAGCTTTCCAAAGCTGCGATTACCGGTGAGGTAGGCGGCGGCCACCTGCTCCTGGTAGCCGAGCTCGGCGAAAGGCGACAGCGCCTGGGGCTGCCAGGTGCCCGCCACTAGGCTTTCGGCCTGCTGGCGGCTCTGGTTGCGGGTATCGGTGTACTTCAGACCCGTTTCGAGGCGAGCGCCGGCCGGGTAGCTGTGCACGTAGTCAGCGGCCGTGGTGGAAATGTGGTAAGTGGCCGGAATGTAGTTGCGCAAGTAGGTGGGCAGCCCCGTCGAATCGGCCGGGCCGCGCAGCAGCTGGTCGAAGGTTTGCTGCTGCACATTGGTGAGCGTGGCGTAGGTGCTGCTCAGCAGCAGGTAGGAGTGCAGGCTGTCCAGCTCACGCTTATAAAAGGCGTTGTAGTTGGCGAAGCTTTCACGCAGCGTTACAGTTTCCTGCACATGGCTGGTAGTGGGGCCTGCCAGCTGGGTGAGCACGGCATCGGTGTAGCCGGCGCCCACCAGGCTGCCGGTTTGCAGGTCAGTGCTGAAGCCCAGCGTAGTGCGGGCGCTAGGGTGGTAATTGAGGCTCGCGCTGAAGCTGCCGTCGGTCAGCACTTTGTCCAGGTCGCTGCGTTGCGCAAGGCCAGCCACCGGCATATTGCCAGCGAAAAAGGTCCGGCTGCCCGTGTTGCGCTCGAAGCCCCCGCGCCGGCTGTAGCTGCCGCTGGCAGCCAGGTCAAACTTAGCGTTGCTGGCTTGCAGGCCGCCGCTGGTGCCGCCGCCCGTGCGCTGCCCCTGCCGCGCGTTGGCCGCCAGGTTGGCCGTCCAGCCCGGAGCCTTGCTGCGCTTGGTATAAATCTCGATTACACCACCTGCCGCGTCGGCATCATATTTTGAGGAGGGGTTGTGAATCAGCTCCACACGGTCGAGCTGGTCGGCGGGAATGCTGGCCAGCAGCGTTTCGAGGCTGGTACCGCCGGGCAGCCGCTTGTTATTGAGGAAGACGACGACGCCAGTCTTGCCACGCAGCCGCAGGGGCTGGCCCTCCACCAACTGCACGCCGGGGGCGGCGGCCAACACCTCGTAGGTGTTGTTACCAGCCGCCAGCAGGCTACCATCCACATGCATGGTTACGCGGTCGGGCTGCTGTTCCAGTAGGGGCTTGCGGCCGGTCACTACTACCTCCCCCAGGCCCTGAGCGGCGGGCAGCAGGGTTAGGGTGCCCAGGTCGCGACTAGAAGCTGAGCCGGTGGCTACGTCCACCGGCTGCGTCAGGGTGGCGTAGCCTACCTGCATCACTTGCAGCTGGTAGTGGCCGGGCCGCACGCTGCCCAGGTTAAAGCGGCCGGCCTCGTCGGCTACCACGGCCTGGGCTACTTTAGCGACTGGGGCAGCGGTTTGCAGCACCACGCTGGCAAAGGGCAGGCCCGCTCGGCTAGCCCCGTCGAGGGCCTGGCCGGTGAGGGTAGTCTGGGCCCAGGTAGCGGCGGGGGCGGCCAGCCAGAGCAGCAGGGCCAGCAGCGGGCCGAAACGAAAAGAACGAGGAGTAGTGAAAGCCGGCATCGCGTGGTTTCTTTGAGGAGCAGTGAACTGATAGCGAAGGTGCCGCCCACCCCAACCGGCCGAAAATCCTTTCGACCAAGTCATCGCCCACCACCACCAATCCGCGTTTCGTCCCGCATTTTTGCATGGCTTTTCCCATTCCCCGCCCGCCACGCCAGCTCTCCGGGCGCACCGTGGCTGCGCTACTCCAGGGGACGCTATGGGTACTGCTGGCAGGGTTTTACTGGGCTTGGTTCAAGCGGCCCAACTACCACATCGAGGGTAACATCTGGCCGGTAGTCGTGCTGTTCGCGGGCTTCGCCATCTTACTGTTTAACAGCCTGGTGTACTGGATAATCCCGCGCTGGCTGCTGCGCGGGCGCTACGGGCGGGCGCTGGCCGGCGGCGGGCTGCTGGTGGTCGTTTACCGCTACTGGTTTTACCTGGGTGCTCAGTTTGCCCTGGCGTACCTGCCGCTCAACCCCGACCTGCGCCACGACCTGCCCAATCTGGGTGGCCCGACGCCGTGGGTGGTGCTTACCAGCCCCTTGCAGTTCGTATACACCTTTCGGGACATGCTGGCCTCCATGCTCTTTCCAGTGCTGGTGAGCTTTTTGGCCTACTCCCTCATCGTGGACCGCCGCCGACTGGCCCTGGAGCGCAGCCTCTTTCGCCTGGAGCTGAGCTACCTCAAGGCTCAACTCAACCCGCAGTTCCTGTTCCATACCTTGGGCCAGCTCCAAAGCCTGACCCGCGCCCGCGACGCGCGCGCCGGCGACGTGGTGCTGCACCTGGCCGATTTGCTGCGCTACACGCTCTACGAAACCGACGCCGAGCGCGTGCTCCTCCCCCGCGAGCTGGAATTTACGGCCGACTACCTGGCGCTGGAGCGCTTGCGCTACCCGGCAGCCACCATCACCCATAGCGTGTCAGGCGATTCCGCCGACGCCTTTAGCATCACACCTCTACTCCTGCAACCACTGCTGGAGCAGCTATTTGTAGCCCTTGACCCCGCCGGTGCCTTTACTATCGATAGCGCCCTGCACCTGGCGCCGGCCGGCCTCACCTGGGAGCTGATGCGTCATACGACTACCCCGCTACCTACTTACGCTGCGGCCGATGCCGTGCAAGCCACCGAGCGGCGGCTCCAGCTGCAATACCCCGGTGGCCACGAACTGCGCATCATCGAAGAGCCGCCCTATCTGCGCGTCGTGCTGCGCCTTGCCCTCTGACCCATGCCCCGCGCTACTGCCCTTTCGCTTTCGCCCGCGCTGCGTCGGCTGGCGCCCATTGCCTGGTGGGGAGGCTACCTGCTGTATTTATACTACATTTTTACGGGCTGGCACGAGGGGCCGCTCGTGACCTGGGGCTTCGCTGGCATCACGATGCTAGCGGCCGTCGCCAGTTATTACTTCTTCGCCAGCGTAGTGCTGCCGCGCTGGCTTCTGCAACGGCACTGGCTACTCACCGGGCTGGGACTGGCGGCCATGTACTACAGCTGGGCGCTGCTTAACTACGGTTGGATGAGTTGGCTCAACCACGCCGGACTGGTGTCAACCAACATGCACAACTACGTACACCGTATCCTGGATAAAGGGCTGTGGACGGGCGTGTTCAGCTGGCATGGCGTCAGCATTGGGCTCTACGACTTCGGGGCCTCCACGATGCCGCCGCTGGTGGTACGCTTTGTGCGCTTTCTGCTGTCAAGTGCCAACCGCAGCCTGCGCCTGGAGCGCGAAACCCTGAACCTGGAAGTCAGCTTCCTAAAAGCTCAGGTGAATCCCCACTTCCTGTTCAATACGCTCAACAACCTGTACACGCTGGTTGTCAAGCAGGACTCCCGCGCCCCGCTCATCGTGCAGCACCTCAGCGACTTGCTGCGTTATACCCTATTTGAGGCGGCGGCTCCGCTCGTCCCACTCGCGCAGGAAGTTGCCTTTCTGGAAGCCTACCTGGAGCTGGAGCGCCTGCGCTACGGTCGCCAGGTACGCATCGACTACTACGTTGACCAGCCGGTGCCCAACCTGGCCATCAGCCCGTTGCTGCTGTTCCCCTTCGTGGAAAACGCTTTCAAGCACGGCATCGACAGTAGCCTGGATGAGTCGTGGGTCAGCATCGCGGTGCGGGTCGAGCAGTCGCAGCTGCACTTCGCCGTGCGCAACAGCTACAGCCCTGGGGCGCCCCAGCGGGCTGTGGGCGGCGTGGGCCTGGCCAATGTGCGCCAGCGGCTAGCTCTGCACTACGCCCCGGCCGACTACGACCTCGCCATTAGCCACGGCCCTGACACCTACGAGGTACTACTCACGCTACGCCTCGCCGCAGCTGCCACCTCCCAGCCAGTTCTCGCCACCACCCTCGCCCCGCATGCATGATTAACTGCCTGATTATCGACGACGAACCCTTTGCTCGCGAGTTACTCGAAAGCTACATGGCCCAGCTGCCGCAGCTACAACTGGTGGCCAGCTGCGCGCACGTATTCGAGGCCCTAGAGGTGCTGCAACGCCAGCGCATCGACCTGCTGCTCTCCGATATTAATATGCCCCAGGTCAACGGCCTGGAGTTTCTGCGCTCGCTGCCCAACCCGCCCTACGTCATCTTCGTTACGGCCTCACCCCACCACGCCCTCGAAGGCTTCGAGCTCGATGCCCTTGACTACTTGGTGAAGCCAGTTTCTTTCCCGCGCTTTCTTAAAGCCGTTAACAAAGCGGTGGGGCTGCTCGGCAACAAGTCGGTGCCAGTGCCGGCGCCCGCCCCGCAGTTCCTGTTCGTAAAAGAAGGCAATTCACTGCAGCGCGTGCTCTTCGACGAGATATACTACGTCGAGGGCTTGCGCGACTACATCCGTATCGTATTGCGCAACCGCTTCGTAGTCACCTACCTACGAATGAGCCGTATCGAGGACCAGCTGCCGGCTACTCGCTTCATCCGCATTCAAAAATCATACCTCGTGCGCCTCGACGCGATTAAGGCTATCACGGGTAATGAAGTCGAGCTGTACGACCTGCCGGAGAAGCTGCCCATCGGCAAGCAGTACAAGGAGCAGTTACTGGCGCAGTTTGGACTGTAGCAGGGTGGTGACAAAAGGAGTGCCTTGACGCATGTCACCCCTGTTACTACGCCTGCGCAAACGGCTTCTTGTACTGCTTACGCAGCGCCTTGTCTGTGTCGTCGAGGTTGTAGTAAATTTTGCTACTGAAGTGGCTACAGCGCAGCATGCTGTTACTGCGCTAATTCAGATTTGTGCGAGAACAGTTAGCAAGCGACTTGGGGCCATTTATCGTAAATTCGCAATTCGCGAATCGTGTATCATGTTTAAACACAAAGGAATGAGACCACAGGACGTAGCATTATTGCTGCGTCTAACTCTACCAGCAGCAGAACTGTTGTCAGGTAAGGAACTCGCACATGCGCTGCATTTGAGCGCGGCAGAGGTTTCAGATGCACTTCAACGGTGCCGCTACAGCCGTTTACTGCAAGGTAGCCCGCGCCTACGGCAAGTGCAGCCACGTGCGCTACTTGAATTTCTACTGTACGGGTTGCCCTACGTGTTTCCAGTACAGCCCGGCGCCCAGGCACGTGGGCTGGCTACTGGGCCTAGTGCGCCGCCATTAGTAGCCACTTTTGGCCCAGAGCCGGCCTACGTGTGGCCTGGCGCGACGGGCGAGGTATGGGGAGCTGCTGTGGAACCTTTGTATGCGGGCGCACCCGCTGCGGCTCATGATGATGCCCACCTGTACGAGTTGCTGGCCTTGGTCGACGCGCTACGCCTAGGCCGCCCACGAGAGCGACGGGTTGCCTCCGAACTGCTGGCAAAGGCACTGGGCATCGCTATTACTCCTTCTGCTTATGCCAGCTGAGCCACGAAATTTGCCACGGCTGCAGGCAGTAGCCCTCGCCCTCGGTCCCCTTCGTGAGCGCGTGGTCTTCGTAGGTGGGGCCACTGTGAACTTATACAGCACCACGCCCACCAGCACCCCGGAGCCACGCATCACCGACGATGTAGACTGCATTGTGGAAGTCGCTCCCCGTAGTGCCTTCTACGCCCTAGAGGAAGAATTACGGGCGCTAGGCTTTGCCAACGACACATCCTCGGGGATTATCTGCCGGTGGCAGCTACAAGGGCTGACCGTAGACATCATGCCTACCGAACCGGGCATCTTAGGCTTCAGTAACCCCTGGTATCCAGCGGGGTTTGCACAAGCAATACCTTACGCGCTACCAAATGGCACCTCCATTCGCATTCTCAGTCCACCTTACTTCGTGGCTACGAAACTGGTGGCCCTGCGTGACCGGGGATGGGCCGACCTGCGGCTAAGCCAGGACCTGGAAGACTTGGTGCACGTACTCGACAATCGCCTCGCACTACCTGCTGAAGTAAACGCGGCTGACCCAGCTGTACGCCAATATATTCAGAAGCAGGTGACTGAGTTACTACGCCACCCTGACCTACTTGAGGCGTTGGAGTGGACATTACCCTACGGCTCAGGCTACGAGCGCAAATTTGAGTTGGAAAGACGCTTTCGCTTGCTGGCAACGCCCTAAAGACGGTGTTGATGACCTGCTCTTTTGGTACGGCTGACGAGAAATCAACTTCCAAACACGCTGTCCACCTTATGTCAGCTTGGGGACCTGCCACCCAGCTTAAGTAAGACGGTTAATGAAGCTGACTGTGCCCGTCAGTTATAGAGGAAACGTGATAAGTAGCACTCGCTCCTGGTCACCTATCTTGCCCCAGTCATTACATCGGCGCACCTGCCGTTGACTACTGCTGTACTCATCACGACCAGAAGAAAGACGGCTCGATGTAATTACCTCTGCTGCGACAGGCACTAGTAAGAGCACTCTACGCCAGCGCCTTAAATGGCTTGCAGTAGTGCCGCTGGAGCATGTGGTCGATGTCCTCCTGACTGTGGTAGATTTTGTGGCCCACTTGAGCGAACCCAAGCAAGCCTTCATCGCGCCACTTCTGCATGGTGCGAGGGCTAACATCGAGTAACTCCGTAGCTACCTTACTGGTCACCCACTTAAACGTGGGTTTGCTGCGCTCCTCCTCGAAGAGGTTACGCATGTAGTGGAAAGTGTCGTGCCGAAGCTGGTTGAGAGTTTCTTGCTGGAGTATCATGTCGCTCATCTGGATTGTGTTATTAGGTTGATGACAAAACAAAATTATGCCTCATTTGCTCAAAAAACAACGCTACCCAAATCCGAAATAGAACTTTTTGATGAATTACGTGATACGGTTTTCGAGTTAGCCATATAGTGCGCCTTTCCGCGCTCAATAAAAACACGCATTTTTTTGACTTTTACACATGAGGTCATTACAGGGTCAACCTGACGAGCGCAGAAGTTACTAAATTCGGAGTTGAGCCCACGGCGACCGACTAGTAATCCCCACCCTAATTCGGCATTGTGACGAGGTAGTGGACACACCTTATGCGAGGCATCAATAATTCTCCGCAACGCGAGTGGCGACACCTCGACAAGGGAAAAGGACCCACTTTTCAATTGAACACGTCCATCGCCTGGTCAAGTTTTTCGTCCACTATTTTGGCGTAAATCTGCGTGGTTTTGATAGAATTGTGTCCCAGCAGCTTAGAAACCGACTCCAGGTGCATGCCTTTAGTCAATGCACGAGTGGCGAAAGTGTGCCGCGAGCTGTGAAAGCTGATTTTCTTCCCAATGCCTGCGCGTTCGGCAATAATTCGCAGGTTCTTGTTGATGTGAGCGTTGGCCGCCGACAGCCCTTTTTGCAGCAACCAGGGGTCGGAGTAGTCCTTACCAGGACGCATGAACTCGAACACAAAATCGGAGGGCTTGCTCGTCTCCTTGCGATAGAGTTGGAGAATGGCTAACGCACGATTAGGTACCTTCACCGAAACCATGTCGTTAGTTTTCTGCGTGGTGAACTTGATGTGCGTGCCCGAGAAATTCGCCCACTTGAGTTGTAGCAGGTCGGAGATGCGGGGGCCGCCCGCATCGGCGGCGAAAACAAACAGGTTACGGTGATGCCACTGCTTGCTACCTTCCTTCAGCGGTAACTCCCAAAAGGCGTCGAGTTCCTCCTCGGTCAGGTAGGCCTTCGTCGTTTTCTCCGTCTCCAACTTGAATTTCAGGAACGGGTTACGCTCAGGGGAAACCAGGTCCTCCCGAATGGCATCGTAGATGAGCTTACGGAAGATTTTCAGGTCGGAATGGATGGTGTTGATACCGTTGCCCAGGTCGTCCCGCAGGTGCGCCTCATACTGCTTCAAAAAAGCGACTGTCATGTCGTCGAACAGCAAGTCGCGTTTACCGAGGTACGCTTCCAACTTGTTATAGACCGACTGGGCTTTGCGTAGGGTATTCACCTTTACGGTTTTCTCTAGCCGAGCCAAGTGCCGGGCGAAGTGCTTCAAAAAGCTCTCCGACGACTCCCCCTTAATGACCTTCTTCAGTTTTTCGGAGGAGTGAGACTGAGACTCCTTTTTCAGTGTGGTGTTCTCCGCATCAACCTTACGCTGGAGGATATAATTGTTTACCCGCTTCGAGTTCGGGTACGACCGCCTAACCTGGCTCAAGTCGGCATCCCAGTCCTGGGGTTTAACCCGGACGTCAAGCGCGATGAAGTTAGTCTTGCGCTCCTGGGTGATGCGCAGGTACACGGGAGCTTCACCCGCTTTGTTCGTCTTACTCTCCCGAAGGACGACTTTTATGGACGCCATATACTAAGGTATTTGTTCCACGAAAATACAACCAACTTGGTAAGGGGTACAACAATGGGTACAACATTTATGACGTTTAAGTGCATAATTATGCGTTCAATTGCCTAACGAACGTAGCCTGAAAGCACCTTTAAAGAGCATTTGAACGTATTTTGACGTACCCGAGTGCAATTACTGGTGTCCCCTACGGACTACAACACATGCTAAAAACACCCTGTAGGTCAACGACTTGCAGGGTGTTTTCTTTTGCGGGTAAAACATAGGTAAAACAAGCGAGTCGTTCCGTAGTCTCAAGGCGCAATTTGTACGGCGCGTATTATTAAGCTTAAGCATCAAGTTGTGTGTATCTACTATCTTCGACGCAAATCTCTTCTGCAAGTGCTCGGCATTTTCGATAACATCGGTTAGTAACCGCTACCAACGCTTCGTAACTCGTTGGCTCACTCCATCCGTGCCGATTTTTGTATTGGCTGTGTTAGCCTGCGAGGGCAGCAGGAGTTGGCTGACAACGTAGAGCAATGCGAAGGAGGTAACAGGTAGTGCTGCCAGATGCTCATCAGGGTGTACCGTAGCTGCATACTGGTGGTCGATATTAACAGACCAACTATGGAATACCTGCTCAAAATCCTAAGCGTAAGCCTCTGAGTGGACTTGCGCTTAGGATTTTGCTGGTTCACTCTTAACTGGTCAACGGCAACGCCATTTCCTGATGCAGCCGAAGCAAGTCGAAGGGATAAGGCCAGATAGTAAACTGATTACGGCGCACAAACGTGACCGTCAGCAGCGTGCAGAGAGTAGCCAGCTGCTCAGCCGAAACTGGCGCGTAGGGATGCACCTGGTAGACATGGTGGCCGCGCGGCTCGGCTCCCTGGCTGGAAGTGGCCCCGCTCACGAGGTAGTGATGACGCTGGGGAGACGCCCATACCCCACCCGCGTACACCCCCAGCGCGGCTAGTGACCGGGCAGACGCTCCCGGTTCTGCAGCCTTTATCATCTCGATAACGGGCCAGTTGGGCATGGCAATGGCCTCGGTTTGCTCAATTTCTAGGGCAACGCGGCCAATGAGCACGAAGTGCGCTTTGCGCAGCGCAGCTTCGGCCTTTTCGTCGCCTGGCTTCAGGGAAGCGTACTTCGGCTGGCGGCTCAAGAAGCGCTGCTTCAGTTCGCTCCAAGGAGTGAAGCGGGCTTTAAGAAGCCGCTTGCCTTCAGGAGTATCTACATCGGCAAACCGCAGCGTGCCTTGTTCGAAGTACAGCAGCCAGTTGCTGGTGATGAAGCCCCACTCATCGGTGAGCTGGTGCAGCAGCGGCAGGGAAGCGCCACCGGCCTCAGCAGTAGCCTTGCCCGCAATTACCCACTTTAGCCATAGCTCGCTCAGGCACACGTCGAGCTTGAGGGCTAGCGTCTTTGCCTGCTTGGCCTGCCGAGCGGCTTTTAACCTGGCCTTCTTTTCTTACTCCGATTCGGGGGCGGCATCGTCTACAGGTAAGGGCTCCGTAGCGGCTGGCTCGACGGACACATCGGCAACTACTACTTGGTCGTCAGATGGCGGAACGATAGAAACCGGCGCATCGTAGCGCAGAAAATCTTCGGCTACCGTGTAATCCTCTACCGCGTTGGGGTTGACGTTCAGCGACTGCCTCACGGCAGCTGGCAGCTTCGCGTACAGCAGGCGGTACGGGTCTTGATGCCCGGCCAAGGCTAGCAAGCCCAGCTGCCGGTCAGTGGTTTCGAAGGCTGGGCGGTCGGCGTCGAGCAGCGCCAGCACCGGGCGCGTGGCATCCACTTTACCGGCTTCTACCAGTTCGAAAGGGAGCGTATGCTTCGTTTTGCCCTGCGTGAATAAGTGCGCATTCAGCCACCTCAGGTAGTCAGCAACGGGCACGGCAGCTTGGTTGAGGCGGTTATCTACTACCTGCACCACGGGCAGGCAGTGCAGCGGCAGCGTCTCCTTACTCGGTTTCTGGCGCTGCATAGGCTCCTCGGCTATCGCTACACTAAACCCGTAACGGGTCAGAAAGCGGCTCAAGCGCTCCTGCACGTGCCGCACCTGATACGAGCGGCTTTCCTGGTACTGCTGCGGGTGCTTGGCGCTGCCGTTGTGGTGCCAGTCGGCCTGCGTGCGCTGGCCCGTGAAGGTGCGCTGCTGATACAGCTCCCGCGTGAATGTAGCCACCTGGCTAGGCCGCAGCTGCCGCAAATACGTGTGGCCCCGGCTTTCAAACAGTTCGTAGAAAGCCCCTAGATGGGCGTAGCTGCTGACTTTCGCCGGCTCGATGCGCTCAAAGGTGTTGGCCTCTACCTTGATGGTGAGGGTGTGGCTTGTGTGGCGCTCCTCTACCACGGGTTGCACCTCCACGGCCGTTAGGTATTTGCCGCTAGCCTGGCTTTTCACACGCAGATAAAACTTGCTTTGGCACACGCGGCGGTCGCGCTCGCTGGGGCCATTTTCGTAGAAGCAAAGTGCCAACATCAGCTTGAGCAGCACATGCGGGCGCAGCTCGTCGGGGCTCACCCGCTCGGCGATGATTTCCTGGGGCGCAACTTCCTGCGGGTTGCCGAAGTGGTAGTACCAGGGGCGCGGCACGGCCTCGGCGGGCAGCAGGGTGTAGAGCGACGCGCCGGGCTGGTCGAAGGTGAAGAAGTAAAATGGCTGGTCGAACTTGTTTTTGTAGTCGTTGGTGAACCGGCTGAAGAACCGGCCATCGGCAAACTTGCGAAAGCGGTTTTGCTCGTCCGAGAGCCGGTAGCACCAGAGGCTGTACTTGCCCAGCAGGGCGGCCCAGTCGGTGGGCGGCTTGATATGCAGCTGGTTGGTAGCCACCATGATTTCCTTGACGGGCATAGGCTTAGCGGGAGAAGGTGAAGTAGCCATAAGGCGGAGGTGGGGCTTATTGGTGAAACTTGATGGATTGTAGCAGAGCCTGGCAGGCCGGGGTGAGCAGGTTTTGGGCGGAAGGCGGCTGGGGCAGCAGCACGCCGGTCAGCACCACGAGGCGGGCCGCCGCCCAGTCGGCCACCGACCGGAACTGCTCGTCGTAGTAGCGCAGGGCAGCGCTGTCGTCCACCAGCAGGTTCATGATGAGCAGGCGGCAGGGCTCGGTTTGGCCGGGCGGCAGGGCAGCGTGCAGGCGCTGCCACTTGCGCACCATGCCGTCCACGAAGTGCGGCTCGTTGAGCTTGGGGTGGTAGAGTGGGTCGTCGGGCAATAGCGCAAACTGCCGCTGCGTGCGCACGCCGTAGTTTTTGCAGTCGATGAAAATGGGGCGGTCGTGCACCCGCAGGTCGGCCACCTCAAACACCTCGTCGGGCACGCCGTCGCTACTGGCCGCGATGCCCGCGTGCTGCAACACCGCCACCACCGCTTCCTCGCCAATGGCTCCGGCCAGGATGGACTGGTACACGTAGGGCAGCAGGTAGGTGCCACCGTCGAGAAAGGCCAACTCGAAGCCTTGCCGCCGAAAGTGCCGGGCCAGAAATGAATCAAGAAACCGGGTGAGCGGCCGGTACAGCGCGTTGAGGTCCCAGGGCTCGAAATCGGCGCTGCGCACCTGGGGCGGGGCAACCTGGTTGTCGGCGTTCAGCCACAGCTGGCCATCGCGGGCGTAGTCGGTGCAGAAAGTGCCCTGCACGGCTTGCAGTTGCGGGCCGCGTAGGTCGTGCTTCAACACTTCCTCGCGCAGCTGCTGCCAGCGAGTGCGGGTGTCGGCGGGCTGGCCGGTGTGCTTGAATTGCTCGATATCGAGCACTAGCTGCCGGATGTGCTCGCGGGCCACCTCGTTGGGGCGGTGCAGGTCCAGGGTTTCGTCATCGAGCGCTTGGCGCTCGGCGGGAGCTTGTTGGGCAATGTGCGCCAGCAGCGTTTGCATGTTGGTCGAGGCGTAGCGCAGGTAGTTGCGGCAGTCGGCGGTCAGTTCGGGACGGGTGGCGAATTTTTCCAGTACGGCATACACCGCGTCGTCCAGCCACAGCTCTTGGTCGGGCATAGGCTGCCACACCCGCTCAATGCGCCCCAGCGCCTGCACCACCACGCTCACCTGGTTCAGCACGCCATCGCTCATGGCCAGGTAGGTGCGGTTGAAGCGGTTGAGGTGTCGCACGTGGCCTAGCTGGCCCACGGCCTGCTCTTCCGAAATTAGCTTAGCGTACAGCAGCTTCATCACCCCGTACACGTCGCGCTTGATGGCCGCCGGCTCTTGGTCGGCCGCTTCCAGCTGGTCGGTGCCGCTGAAATAATAGTAAGGCGCATCGAGCAGGTGCAGGTAGCGGAAATCGCGCTTTTGCGCGGCGTCCTGCGCCTCGTAGGCGGGCTTACTCAGGTAGTATTGCAGGTTGACGCCGTTGCCGGCCGATGGGTAGGTGGTTACCACCAGCACCGGCCGCCCCTGCCAGAACAGCTCGTTGTATTGCCGGTCCAGGGTAGGGTCGGCACGCAGGGCCTGCCCAAACCGGGCATCGTAGAGGGCCACATAGCAAGCTAGCCGCTCGTCGGTGGCCTCGTCGCGATACCACACATCGTAGAGTTGCAGCGGCCCGGTAGCGCCCGGCAGCGGGCTGGCCCCGTAGCAGCCATCTTCGTCGCCGCCCTTTTGCAGCAGCTGCGCCACCTGCCGCACCGAGGCCAGAAACAGCAGGTGCGTCTGGTGCGCGGGCAGTTCGCCGGCGGCGTGCTGCTGGGCCAGCCGGGCCAGCACCGCGAAAAAATGCCGCACCCGCCGCAGCCGGTGCCCGTGCGGCCCGGCCTCGCCGAAGTTGTCGAGGTTGCGGGCGATGGCGGCCAGTTGCTAGCCAAATTCAGTATCCATGTCCAGCGGCAAGGCTTGGTGCAGCGCCAGTGCGTTGGCCCGCACGGCGGCCTTTTGCGCGTTGGCGCGCGCGATGTCCTGCTGGTCGTCGGGCGTATTTTCCAGCGGCTGAAACGACTGCGTCGGGTCGGAGGGCTGGGCTAGCCCGGCCCAGTCGAAGTTGCGCAGCACCCGGCGGATGTGCGCCGTGGCCGACAGCCAAAAGACGAGAGTTATTGGTTTGAAAACAAACTTAGTGCGCTTAATTAAAGCGCGCTATTTGCTACCCCATTGGCATTAAGCAGGGCTATAAACTCACTACTCTCCTCTTCTATCCACTCATTTTTTGTCATTAAATCAGTAATCAATTGCTGCTGTTGTGGCGAGAAAACATCTTTCACCAAGGCATCCGGCTCTAAGTCGTCATCCCATAAACGGGAACTCCACTGGCTGAAATGGTCGGCTGACTGTACGGCTTTGCGTTCAGCGCCTGCCACTGGCGTAAGAAGTTGAATCTGCCGGCCCTGGCGTCGATAGCCAGCGGCGATGGTTCGAAAAATGGTGAGGCCTGCATAGTCCCAGTCGCAGGCGTAGTAAAGCGAAACATCTGCGGCGGGCACAAAATATTTTTCGAGTTTGCCTACGTTGCGGCCGCCGGCGTTTAACAGCTCCACGCCGGCCCGTTGCGCTTTGGCAGGCTGCTTTAGGTACGACTCATTCTCGCACAGCACTATCACCTGAGCCCGAAACGCTCCCGTCTTATAAACCGCCGTCTGGGAAATATGGTCTGATACAGGCATCGCCTGCAGCCCCAGTACCTTGAGTGCATCGCGGTACAACATCGGGTGCTTTTTGAGCACTTTGCTACCGCCCATATACTGGCTGCTGATATCTTGCCGACTGAGCTCGGAGCGGGAAATGAGCAAGGCATTATTGAATAGCTCGGCCAGCCCTTGGAGTTGAGCAAGCGTGTGGTTCAGGTAACTGGTGTTTAGCTGATGCTTCACCAAAAACTGCTCGGCCTGTGTGTAGTCGGCAGCGATGTCGTTGTCGAATTCATCATCGAATCCTGAACCCGCTACCTTAAGCAGCACCTGCTGGTTGCGCGGCTTGCGCGCGATGAGGTGGCGAGCCAGCAAGTCCTGCATATATGCGTTGCCGCGCAGTACTTGCAGCTTTGTTTGGCCTTGGTGGCGCAGTTCTTGTAAGGCCCGCATGGTGCGCCAGGTAAATTCCTTGTTGAGGAGCAACGCATTCTTAATCACCATTGGTAAAGAGACTATCGGCTGGCAGCTCAGGCAGTGCCGCTGGCACCAGCTTTTGCTGAAAATTGAGCATCATGGGATGCAGGTTTAACAAGGCATTCGGGTCGGGGTCGAAGGCCAGGAAGTAAAGCCGATGTTCGGCACTGGCGGTTTCAATCATAGGGCCGACCGACAACGAAATCACCTGGTATTTTTCCTCGTGGGCTAGGGCCAGTAGTGCTTTATAATTGCTGCCCAGCCCGTGCGCCTCATCCACGGGTATCAGCCGGATGCCCGGGCGCTTGCTGCCGCCGCCAATGACCGAAAGGCGCGCAATGTTGAGCAGTGCGGCGGCCATAAATGTTTGCCCGGTGCTACCGTGGTTAATTCGCCCGCTCGGCGATTTCATGTCAAAGCTCAGGTCCAGGTAAGATTTGGGGTTGAGCAGGTCAGTATCCTTGGCGTTTTGCATCTTACCGCCGCTACTCAGGTAGGCTTTGCGCATAAGCTCCTGCATACTTTCCAGGCTGCTCAGCTGTGCAAAGAGGCTGGAGTTGCCCGCGGCTCGCTCGCTAAGCAGCTGGCCAAAAACACCAATCCAGCCAATGGGATACTCGTCCGACATAGTCAGGTCCAGCTTGGGACTGAAGCCGCCGGTAATCTGCGCGTTTTTGGCCAGAAAATACCGCTTGATTTTCTTTGCTTCTTCCACGTATTCATCGAAAGCCTCCTGCACCCGCACAAATACGCTCCGCAACAGTTGAATTTTTAAGCCGGCAATCTGATTGTTGGCCTCGTTGATGTTTTGCAGCCGCGCTTCAATCAAGCCCAAGGCTTCTTCCGACTCTACGAAGCCGTGTACTACATCGGGCAGCACTTCCTGAATAAGCAGCGACAACTCATCATCATAGCTCAGCCGCTCCCTGTCGGCATCCGTCAGGTAGCGTCCCATCAATGCATCAAATTCCTTGCGATACGCCGACGCGGCTGCTTCATGCTCCGTGTCGTTGGGCTCCTCGCTGGCCGCTGGCACGACGGCGGGCGGGGCTGGTGCGGTTCGCCCGGCTTTTTCTTCATAAACGGCAGTAGCTTCTTGGCGCTTCGCCAGTTGCGTAGCGTGTAGCAACCGGGCGGCGTCTTCGTCTTTCCGCATCCCCCCGGCCAGTGTGCGCTGGGTGCCTACTGCGGCACTCAACGCCGCAACATCCGCACGTAACAAAACCAATTCCGATTCGCCAAGTGGCAGGTGTTCGGGCTGGATACTGTGCTCGCGCATCCAGCCAGCTAGTTGCTGCTCTGCGTCTGTGTTGGCTTGTTGCGCTGTCGTATTTTTTTTGGTCAGCGTCAACTCCTCTTTACCCACAAGCTTAGCCGCGATATCACTCAATCTACTGCCAATGATACCTTGCTGAACTTGCGCTTTCGTGTAGGTTTTGTCGGCCTTTTGCGCTGCTGCTTCTGCTTCTTCATGGGCGGCGCGCACGGTGGCATCGGCGGCGTATAGTTCCAGCTGCTCATCGAAGATGCTGGTATCGGGCAGTAGCCCAGCTCCTACTGCCTGAATGAGAACGGCGCGCTGGCTTGCCAGCTCAATTGCCTGTTGCCAGCCTGCTACTTTCTGTAAGGCGGCGTACACGGCTTCCTCCTGCTGCAAACGAGCTTGTAGTTTCTTCAGGTTGTGCTGAGCGGCTTCTTGCCGCTTGGCAAAAAGCTGCGTAATGCGGTGGGCATTAGCATCGGTGAAGGCGCAGTCGGCCGGGGCCAAACGGGGCACCCACACGCGCACGCCCTGCAAGTGCAGCCAAAACCCAGATTGCTCGCCCTCAATCAATTGCAAGGGCCGTGCAAACAGCTCGTCGGGGCCGTGCAGGTAATGAGCCGCTTCCGCTTCTACACGGCGCAATTCGGCAAAGCGGCCAAAATGCGTCAGGATGCTTTCTTGCTCCAGCGTCAAGGCCCGCTTGCGCTCGAAGGCCCAACACGCCAGCGAATCGGGATTGGTCAAGTCGGTAAAGACGTGGCCGCGCTCACCTTCTGCCACCTGCTCGCGCAAGGTGGCCACGGCGTGCTCCGCAGCGCGGGCCGTGGTCCAGCCAGTGTTTTCAAAAGCCGTCGTTAGCCTGTCGGCTACCAGTTGCTCATCCAGCCGCGTTACCAATTCGTAGTCCCGCCGGGTTTGCTGGTGCCGTCGTTGCGTAGCCCGTAGCTCGGTGAGGTTACCGTGCGTGCGCAGCCAAGCCGTGACCTGGGCCATTGCTTCCCGGTATTGCCGGGCTTTATCGACCGCTGGGCGCAATTCCTGCTGCTTGCGCTCAGCGGCCAATTCGGCCTGTCTCCATTCTTGCTGCTCGGCCAACAGCTTTTTCTGCTCTTCGCTCAACCGCAGATAGTCAGCCAGCTCCTTCTGTGCGGAGTCCATTAGCTGCTGAGCGGCTGCCTGTTCCAGCTGCAATAACTTGGCTTGCCCATTCGTCGTAGCTACCGCCGCCGCTGCGAGTGTGGCAGTTCCCCGCAACTCCTCGCCCTGCTGATAAATCACCTGGGCCAATAGCAGGGCTTCTTCGGCCTTACGGGCCACCTGACGGCGCTCGTGCAGCCCCCGAAACCGGGTCAACTTATCCGTTATATCCGCGATGAGGCCCGTGTTGTGCTGATGGTCGGCCAACTGCTGGCTGATTTCGCCGATGCGTTTCTGGTAGTCTTCCCAAATAGTCTTTTTGGCTTCCTCACCAAAAAGGAAGTTCTTTAAATCGTCTTTCGTTTTGTGCTGGTCCAAATCGCCGCTGCGCGAAAACGACCGAATTATTTTTGCATAATTCCGCAACACCCCCGGCTGATTCACGTCCAGCGGCAAAATCTCGTTGTCGTACAGAATGCGGTGATAATCGCCCAGCCGGTCGAAAAACCGGAGCGTTACCCGCTGGCTCGACCGCATATGCGCTTCGGCATCGGCCCGCGGTAACACTTGGCCCCCTGTCGACAAAAAATCCTGGTAGCCGAGGGGCCGTTTCAACGGCTCCAACTGGCCGGCGAAGCTGATGCCCTGCTGCACGATGAACGGCGTTACCACCCGGGCGGCCGCCGCCAGGTAGCAACCAATCACCACAAAACGGCTTTCTTGTACCTCTACCGTCAGGAAAGCATAGCCCAGCCCTTTGCCACCGGCCACGGCGTCATCCAGCACCAATCCTTCGGGCGGGCGGTTGCCCCTGGCGTGCGTAGCCGATTTATACTCGCTGGCCCCTACAAAAATTAATTGCAGCAAATCAGCTATCATGCTTTTGCCCACCCCGCTCTCGCCGGCAAAGCTGGTACACCAGGGATTGAGTTGGTAGTCGAAGCTGCCGTGGTAGATGAGGTTCAGCGTGGAGAGCCGATGCAGACGGGGGTAGTAAGGGGTCGGCATATCAAGGAGCAGATTTAAAACGGTCGGGCATGGCCCTGATTTCATTTTGGTACAGGTCGCGGATGCGGTCCAGGGCCGGCAGTACCCGCCAGCCGCCGGTAGCCGTGCGGCACAGCCACCCTAAATCTTTAAACAACGACAGGCATTGCCCCACCAGCTTCTGCACGTTTTCGCTATCCAGCTGGGTTTCGCGCTTGTCCATAACCTGTGCAAGCTTCCGAAACAGCCCGTCGCGGTAATCCTCGTATTCACGCTCCAGCAAATACATCAGTGCCGGCACCGACTCAAACTCCGGCTTCTGCAAATCGATGAGGAAGACCTTGCACAGCAGCATCGCCACGATGATGTGTTTGGCCTCCAGCTCGCGCTGAAAAGACGCGCCTGCCTGCGCCCAGCTACTGGCCGGCGGCTCCAGAAAGTAGTAGCGGTGAGGCTCCTCATGGCGGTGGTGAAGCTGCGCCCCCAAGTGCCAGTCGCGGTAGAACGCAGCCAGCGCCGCCTCATTTTTTCGCAGGTATGCCACGAGGTGCTGCTGCTCGGGGTGCGCCGCCTGCACATGCACCCCGCTCCGCAGCAGCGTGTCCAGCTCATGAAAAAGCCCTTGTCCGGCGGCAGCATCGGGCGGGGCAGGAATGCCTAGGGGTTGGTCAGCGTCAGCTTCCATAAATTGATAGTACCAAACTCATTTTCAATTTCTTCCTCTTGCGCCGTAACGTGCAGCTGCCAGTTTCGGTCAAGCTCATCTTCGCGCCGCACCGTGGCCAGCACCTGCGCCAATACTTCGTAGGCCACCGACCCTTCATCATCGGCGAGGCGCTGCCCAAACACCCTGAAATCAACCACGGCACCGGGCTCCCATAGCTCAGCGCGCAGTTGGGCCAGCCAGTGTTGCACGCGGCTCCGCACGCGCAGCATTTCCTCCGTTTTGGCTTTAAAATCTTGTTGAGCCCGCTGGTTAATAGTCCGCACGGCCGCAGGCACCGGTACGGCGGGCAGCACTTGCCCCGCGTGGGGCACCCGCTCGTAGCGCAAAGGCTGGTAAACAAGGCGCGCCAGTGCTACCCCAGCCGGCAGTTGAGGTTTGGTCACTGGCTCAGCATTCAGTAGCCGTTCTAAAAACTGTTCGGTTTTGCGGTCAAACCGCAGCTTTTTTAAGTTGCCAAATACTGCCCGCACGCGGGGCCGCACCCAATCGAGCCGCAGGCTTAGTTCGTTGAGGCGCTGGCGGGCGCGGCGAATAAAGCGCAGGGCTTCCCGCGCCTCCCGGTCCACTGCCTCGCTCTCGTACTGCTTGGCCGTGTAAATGCGGGTCAGCTCCTGCTCCAGGCCCGCCGCCTGGTCGAAGGCGCGGTTAAGCTCATCGGCTTTTTGCAACAGGTTATCTAGCGTTGCGCTCACGTAGTCCAGTACCGCCAGGAAGGACTCCTCACTTTGGCTAGTTTGCTGCCGCAACTGGCGGATTGTATCCTCAATGTCGTTGTCCAAGGCTACCAGTTGTTGCTCCACCTCCAGGCCCAACGGCAGCAGTTCCCGCGCCCAGTTCAAAAAGTCCTCCTCGCTTTCCCCGAGTCCTTCCCGCAGGCGACGAAAAGCCGCTTCCACCTGACTAACCACCAGCTTACTAAACAAAGTAGAGTGCAAGCGCTTGCAGATGGCCCTGGCATGGGGCTTAAACCGATAAGTCGCTGTCGTACCTGATTCCACGCCCCGCAGTAGCCAATACACCTGCAGCTCCCGTACCGTCAGGGTATGCCGCTGCCACGGCGTGTAAAGCGGATTGTGCTCTGTATCGGGAGAATCTGCCTCACCGGCTTTCAAGGCATTCCGCAACTGGTCTTCCGTAAAAAAGTCGGCCCCTGCGGTAGCAAGCCAAGTGTAGAGTTTTAGTAAGGCCAGCAGTACCGGCCGGTCAGGCATTAGCAGCTTGCCTTGTCGGCGAAATTCATCATAAAAATGACTATCTACTTCCATAAATTAGGTAGCGGACCACAACTTATTTTACAGGTCGAGTTCTTGTGCTGAAAAGTCTTTGACTAAGTGCGCAGTATACTTGCAGCAGCAATAATAACAGAAAGCAGCTACCAATAAACTTAGCCAAGTTGGTAGTATAAGGCCGTAAGCGAGTTGGTGCAAAACTCGGCCGACGACTGGCAGGCCCGGCTAGCCGAGCTGGAAAAGCAGCGCAGCGCTCTCGACGCCCAGATTCGGGAGTTGAAGCTGACTAAAACCGCGCGGACTTACGAAGACTACGAGATTGAGGAGCGCTACCAGACGGTGAGCGGCGCGGCGTGGGGCCTGCTGCGCGATTTCCGGGAAGTGGAGGGCAATTTCCGGGACATTACCCAGCGCATTTACGAGCAGCAGTCTACCGCCAACCACACCAAGGGCGGCCTGTTGGGCCTGGCCCTCGATGCACTGGATGAGTTGCGCCTTACTAATCAGGGCTGCAGTTTCGAGGCCTTCTACCGGCATCTCAACGACCCTCGGCAGCGAGCCGAACTAGATGCGCTGGTGCGCCAGGTATTTGAGCTGCTGCACGACCGGGGCCTGACGACCGGCGACGAGTTTCTACGCAAAATCCGGGTGTATCTGCACGGCGAGGGCCGCAAAGTGAACGACTCGTTTTACGCGCTGGCCCGCAAGTTGGAGAAGATTTTGTCGGAGAAGAGCCTGCGCGACCGCCGCAAGTCGCAGCTGCTTATCAACGACATTCGGGCGCTGGCTTTTGAGGTGATGGGCGACCCGCCCAAAGACCCGGCTTTTCTGGAGTTGGAAGGCCGCGCCGACTACCTCGGCACCGAAAGCACGGTGGCGCTGAAGGAGCGCGAAAGCGCCATTGTGCCCCGTGTGCTAAGCGTGGTGCAGCCGGCAGAGCCCAAGCTAACGGCCCTGGTGAGCACCCGCGTGGTGGACAAGGCCGCCCTCATGGCCAATATCAATGCCCTGCTGCGCACCCACAGCCAGGTAACGCTGCGCCAGGTGGTGGCCGCCCACGCCCTCTGCGACCTCAACGACCGCTCCTACTGGCAGCAGCTGGAGGGGCACGAGGCAGCCGTGCGGGCGCACTTCGCGCAGCTAGGCATCGTGCTCGACCTGAACCGGGCTGAGGGCTACGCTCGCCTCACCCAGCCTGAGCCCGCCGAAGACGACCCGGCTCCGCCCCTGCGCCTGCTGCGCCGGGTGCCGCTGAGCTACGAGCAGGCCCTGCTGTGCGTAGTGCTGCGCGAGTGGCTGGAGGAGCACGAAAGCAGCGCCCACGCCGCCAGCCCGCGCCTGTATGCTACCCGCGAGCAGCTGCGCGAGCGGATAGAGCTGTTTTTCCGGCAGCAGGCCAACCACAAGGATTGCTAGAAAAGCTGGATGTCCTCATTGAGCGTCTGACGGAGAACGGCTTGCTGAAAATCGTCAGCAAAGACGACCTCAACCCCGACCAGACGCGCTACGAAGTGAAGCCTTTGCTGAAGGCCAAAATCAGCCTAGAAAAACTCGGCGAATTCCTCGAAAAACTGCGTACTCATGCTGAATCTGTTTGATGCGACGGCCGGGCCGGCGGGCTACCGGCTCAAGGCGCTAGAGGTGTTCAACTGGGGCACGTTTCACGAGGGCAGCGGGCAGGACATCTGGCGGCTGGTGCCCGACGGCCAGAACACGCTGCTGACGGGCAGCAACGGCTCGGGCAAAACCACCCTCGTGGACGGCCTGCTGGCGCTGCTGGTGAACCCGGCGAAGCGGTTTTTCAACCAGTCGTCGGGGGCTGAGAGCCGGAGCGGGCGCGGCGAAGAATCGTACGTGGAAGGCCACTACAGCCGCACGCAGGACGAGGAAAAGCAGAACACCAAGCCCGAAAAGCTGCGGCCCAACCGGGCGCAAACCTATTCGATACTACTCGGCGTGTTCACCAACTCGCAGAGCCTGCCCGTCACGCTGGTGCAGGTGCGGTGGTTCAGCGGCGCGGGGATGCAGCGCCGCTACCTGGTGGCCAAGGCCGAGCTCAGCATTGCCGAACACATTTGCTTCGGCACCAATACGCAGTGGGTGAACACCTTGAAGCGGCAGTTTGCGGCCGGCGTGGTGGAGGATTTCGACGCGTTTCCGAAGTACGCGGCGGCGTTTCAGCGGCTGTTTGGGATGAAGGACAAGGCCCTGACGCTCTTCAACCAAACGGTGGGCATGAAGGTCATCGGTGATTTGGACGACTTCATTCGGACGAATATGCTAGAGGAAAGCACGGCCGAAGCCGAGTTCGCCAAGCTGATGGCTAACTACCAGACCCTACTGGTATCGTACCGGGCGCTGGAAAAGGCCAAAACCCAGCTCGCGCTGCTGCGCCCGGTCTACGACCTCAGCCACACCTACGCTGGCTTGCAGAAGCAGTTGCGCGACACCAGGGAGCACCAGCGGCGGCTAGAGCCGTGGTTTGCCCAGCAGCAAATCCGGCTCTGGGCGGCCGAAACCGCCCGCCTCGACCGGGAGCTGACCCGCCTCGAAGGTGTGCTGGCACAGCAGGAAACCGACTACGAAGCGGCCGACGAGCAGCGCGTGCGCCTGGCCGGGCAAATTGACAACGACCAGATTGGCCGCGAAATCAAGGAGCTTGAACGCCAGATTACTAGCCTCGAGAAAAGCAAAAAGGACAAGGAAAACGAGCTAAAAAACTACAACCGCCTGGCCCGGCAGCTGGCCCTGGTGCCCGACCCCGACGCAGGCCTTTTTGAGGCCAACATCGCGCAGGCGAGGAGCGCGCTGCTGGCCACGCGGGCGCTGCGGCAGCAGCTGGACGAGCAGAAGTACACTGCCCGCACCACCCGCGACGCCCAGCAGGCGGCCCACGACCAGCTAAACGCGGAGGTGACCCAGCTGCAAAACAGCACCGGTAACTTGACGGGCCGGGTGGCCGACATCCGGCAGGAAATCCTGGACGCCGTGGGCGCGAGTGCGGCCGACATCCCGTTTGCGGCCGAAATCATGCAGGTAAAACCGGCGGAAAAGGCCGTGTGGAACGAGGCACTCGAAAAGCTACTGCACAGCTTCGGGCGCGACCTGCTGGTGCCCGAGCGCCTGTACGCGGCGGTGCGGGCGCACGTGCACCAGCAGCGCGACCTGCGCGGCAAAGTCGTGTTTCACCGAGTGGATGGGAAGGCGCCGCGCCCGATTTTCCCGGATGCGCGCATGGTGGTGGCCAAGCTCGATTTTAATCCCAAGAGCCCCTACGCCGACTGGGTGGAAAACGCCGTGGCGACGCGGTTCGGCTACGTGTGCACCGAGGATTTTGCCACCTTCGAGCGGGCCGAAAAGACGCTGCTGCCCTCGGGCCTGACGCGCAACAGAAACCGGCACGAGCGCGACGACTCGGCCGCCCACCGCCACATTCTGGGCTGGGACAACCGGGAGCTGCTGCGCGACTACCAGCGCCGGGGCCGCGAGCTGAGCACCGCCATCAGCCAAGCGGACAGCCAGTTGCAGCGCCTGGACAAGGAAGTGGCTCGCGCCGCAGCCCGCGAAAAGGATTTGGATGCGTTTCTGTTATTCCAGCAATTTCCGAAGCTGGACTGGCAGGCCGACGTACAGGCCATCACGCAGCTGGCCGCGCAAAAGGAGGCGCTGGAAAGCGAAAACGCCTCCCTCAAAACCCTGAAAGAGCAGCTGGCCGCGCTCAGGCAAATCCTTAAAAAGCTGGATGAAGCGCGGGAGCGCACCCGCGACGAGTTCAAGGACACGGAGAAAATGCTCAAGATATTGGCCGACGAAATGCAGGCGCAGCAACACTTGCTTGCAACCTTCGACGCGGCCGACCTAGGCCCGCCCACCGCCGGCTTGGCCGACCTGACGGAGCCCGTGCGGGCGGTGCTGACCTACGCGCAGTTTCTGGTGCAAAAGCAGCAGCTGGAACGCACGGTGGCGCAGCAGCTGGCCGCCCTGCACCGCGACAAGGAGGGGCAGGAAAAGGACATTCGGGCGGCCATGCGGGGCTTTCTGCTGCCGGGTGAGGAGGTGCTGAGCAAGTTTGCCGACTGGAACAGCGACACCCGCGAGCTGCGCAACGAGCTGGACCAGCTGCCGGAGTACCTCGACCGCTACGAGCAAATCCGCACCGAGCAGCTGGCCGAGCTGGAAGCCCGCTTCCGCGACGAGTTTAACCGGGGCGTGACCAAGGCCCTGACCGACTACTGCCAGTCGCTGGAAACGCAGCATGAAGCCATTTGCGACACCATAACTGAAATTAATAAGTCGCTGCGCGACATCGATTTCAACCTCAACCCGCACACCTACATCGAGTTGGTGCGCAGCGACTCGCGGGTGCCGCGCATCCGCACCTTCCGCGAGGAGCAGCTGCACAGCTGGCGCCCCGACCTCACGCTGCTGGTCCTGGCCCCCGACCCGAAGGAAGCCGAAATGGCGCATTTCGTGGCGCACGTGCAGCCCTTCATCGCCGAGCTGCAAGCCAAGGAAAACGAGAAGTGGCGGCAGGAAGTGACCGATGTGCGCAAGTGGTCGACGTTCAAGGCCCGCGAGTATTACCGCGAAGACAAGCAGCTGAAGCAGGTGTACGAAAACTCGGGCAGCCTCTCGGGCGGCGAGGGCGCGCAGCTGGCCTACACAGTGCTGGGCGCGGCCATTGCGCACCAGTTCGGCATTGGGCGGCGCGATGCGCCGGCAGCCCGCTCGTTCCGGTTTATCGTGATTGACGAGGCGTTCAGCAAGCTCGACGAGGACAAGTCGAAGTACCTGCTCAACTTCTGCCGCCGCCTGGGCTTGCAGTTGATGGTGGTGACGCCGCTCACGTCGCTGCATTTGCTGGAAAAGGACGTGGAAGTCATTCACTGGGTGACCAAGGGCAAGCCCGACACGCGCAAGTCGATGGTGGTGGACATTCCTATCGGGCGCTACGCCGAGCGCAAGGAGGCGCTGCTGGCCGAGTCGGAAGCCGAAGAAGCTGCCGCCTATGATTAGCCTGCCCGAGCTGCGCGCCAAGGCCCTGCGCCAGCTGGGTGGTGTGCTACGGGCGCACCTGGCGGGCGAAAATTTGTTTCCGCTGCCCGTGCGGGCCAGCAAGGCCCTCGACCGCAGCCAGGGCCACGCGCACATTTATGCCCAGCAGGCCGAGTTGGTGGCTCACTCCAAGCAGCGCACCGGGCATGGATATTCGCTCACGCTCAAGCTTAATCCTAAAACCCGGCAGAGCGAAATAACCCGCATCGAATTTGAGACGCGGGCCGATTATCTCACTTTTACCGACATGGCAGCTGCGTTTGCCGCCTTCGAGGCTAATGTAGCCGTGACAACCGCCACCGTGCCTGCGCTGCTACCGTTGCCCGCCCTACCCCGGCTGCTACTGGATAACGCGGCCGACTGGCCCGCTTTACTAACGGTGTGCGCTTACTTCCAGCAACATCCGCAGCCCAACGAGTACGTGCGCAACCTGCCGCTGGGCCTGCCCACCAAGTTTGTGGAGCAGCACCAGGCGGCCCTGCGCCCGCTGCTCAACTTCCTGATTGCGGAGCACATCCGGCCGGAGGAAGACGATTTTTTTCGGCGGTTCCACTTGCTGTTGGAAGAGCCAGCTATTAAAGTCCGCTTCCTGGATGAGAGACTGCGGCTGCATCCGGCCCTATCGCAACTAAGCGTGTGGGCTAGCGAGTTCAGGCAGCTGCAGCTGGCCGGCCGGTGCGTATTTATTATCGAGAATCTCACGTCGTTTCTCTCGTTTCCGCTGCGCGAAGATAGCCTGACCATTTGGGGTGGTGGCTTTGCCGTGCGGCTGCTGGCTAGCACCGCTTGGCTAACCGAAAAGGAGCTTTTTTACTGGGGTGATATTGACGTGCATGGTTTTCAGATACTGGCCCAGTTGCGGACGCACTACCCCGCAGTGCAGTCGCTACTGATGGACGCAGCCACGTTTCGGCGCTATTATGGTGACGGGCGCGGGTCTGGCTTTGTGGCGCAAGTCTTAGTTGACCTCACCGCCGACGAGCAGGCACTGTACCAGGAATTATTGCGCACGAACGCCCGCCTGGAACAAGAGAAACTTCCGCCGTGGGTCGTGATGGCAGCTGCTGTAGATGCTACTCAGCCTGCCAGCTGAGCTAGCATTTCTTTTACCTGTTTTTGAAGTTGATGGGATTAGAGACTCTCGAGCTAGGGCAGCACCTGTGCCAGTCAGATGCGTGCAACCTGTGGAGCCCACAAAGGTAGAGCGCGTCCTGTTCCTGGTCGACCATAACATTCTTATCAACCAAGCTAAGAACGCGCTGACTACGAGCCTAACCAACCTACCGGCTGCTAACCTCACCCGCGACAAGGAACACGGCCGGGCGCAGATAGTATTTTCGACGAGATTCACCGCTCGGTCTACAACCGCTAGAGGGCATTTTCGAGTACTTCGATGGTTACCGGGCGGGCCTTACCGCTACCCCCGCGCCGAGGGCTACCGCGACACCTACCACCTGTTCGGGTTGGAACTAGGCGTGCCCACGTTTGCCTATGAACTCAACCGGGCCGTGAGCGACGGCTACCAGGTGCCGCTGCTGCGCGTGTCGGTGCTGCTGAAGTTTCACTGCCATTGCATCAAGTACAAGGACCTTTCAACGAAGGCACCGTCAACCAGGTGCTAGCCTACCTGATGACGCACGGGGTGAAGGTGGCCGGCGACCGCATTGGCAAAACCATCGTCTTCGCTCGCAATCACGCCCACGCCAAGTTCATCTAGGAACTCTTCAACGCTCAGTGCTCGCAGTACAAGGGCGAGTACTGCAAGGTCATCGACAACTACGAGACCTATGCCCACGACCTGCTCAAGAAGTTTTTGGACCGGGACAGCACGTCTCACATTGCCGTGTCGGTCGATATGCTCGACACCGACATCGATGTGTCGGAGGTCGTCAACCTCATCTCCTGTCTCGCTTCCTCAACCTCATTCATCGTGCAGTACCTGGGCATCAACGGCTTCCTGAAGACGCAGAAGTTATTTGAATCGCCGTTCACAGAGGTGTCGGCCCACAGCCTGCTCGGCGTCTTCAACCAGGCCCAGGCGAGCGAGGCCGTATTGATGGTTGAGCGCGTGAACCAGTATGCGGAGGCCGTGTAGTAAGCGCGTCGATGTAGTTCATGGCTGATTTCTGAGGACGTCGTTCAGGGACTTGATGCGCTCGTGTATGCTCTTCTATCCGACTAGGGATGAGTACTCCCTAATGTCGACGCAGAGCGTATTCGTTGTGAGTGCTCATCCCTAGTCGAAGACGGCTGTCTATCATCGTCGACGTCTGTAGTCGTCTGCTGTCTAAACAAGTCAGCCCCCCGCCCCCTTGGGAGACTAAGTTGTTTTCGCTGCCCCTGCCTGCAGCGACGATGTGTCGCTGGAGTGCAAGTGAGAGTCGTTACAAGTCATAGAAGAACGTTGCTCTCAATCAGCCCCTCGCTACTAACACGTGGAGTTAGTGAGACACTGACCAGCTCAGGAGCTAGTCAGGCAACGGCTCAGGGTTGTTGTCCGGTACAAACCCTGCGAAAAAACCAGTGAGAGGGGTCGTCTACAACCGGCCCTCATCTATAATATAGCAACCAGCACGTTAGAATGCAAGAGCGCACTGTAATATTTTACGCTAAAATACTCTGTCGTCCTCCTTGCTGATACTGCTGAACTGACTAGTGCAGTCCTAGTGGCGATGATACTGTGCACGTAGTTTGGCGCTTCAGTGAGGCGTGCACGTGCATGAGCGAAGAGGTGTCCCTAATAGGCATAATCTGCGCGTTTTCCTTCTCACACGGTTCAGGAGCTCTGAAGTACATTAGATAGCTAACTCGGGCATTACACCCTCAAAAAAGGAGATTTTGCTAGGTAAGGACCCTTGTATGCAGTCAGTCGACACCCGTACAGCCAGCTACATGCGGACATCACGAGTTAGCGTAGTGTTTTCGCGGTTTCGAATGCGCACTATATGGCTAAGTCCGTCAACGTTCTCAGAAGTTGGATACGTTTTGTACACTCCCGTACTGCTAACACGAGTGAGTAGTGCGTAGGGGCAGCCATATGCATCATCACCAGGCTGACCAGGCCTATCAGCAGGTAATGCCGCTACGTTTTATTAGCGTTACGACTCCCCAACGAACGCGAATACCCTCCACCTAACAGACTCTACGGCATGTTCAAAAAATCTGGGAAAAATAAAAGGTCTTACGAGTGCGTGAGTAGTGGGTACTATATGAACTACCCCCCGGCGCGTTAACATCGCCGACCCACCCCCCACCTTCCTGTGACATTCACTTCGTTTCTCCTGCTGCTAGTTAACTCTCTTCGAATTAACACCAGTACGATTACTCATAGTCCATCTCGCTTCACTGCTCACCATGCTAACCAGCAGACTTCCTGTACCCATGTCTGGTGCAGAATGGGTACAGGAATCGTACATTCGCAATTCGTGAATCGTGAATCATGCGTAAACACAACGGGATGCGGCCTCAGGATGTGGCCCTGCTGCTCAAACTCACTCTCCCCGGCTCGTTAACACTGTCGGGCAAGGGCTTAGCTGCGGCTCTACACCTGAGTCCAGCTGAAGTCTCAGAAGCTCTTCGGCGCTGTCTATACAGCCGGCTGCTACAAGGAGGCGCTCAGCCTCGCCAAGTACAGCCGCGTGCCCTATTAGAGTTTCTGCTCTACGGTCTGCCTTATGTTTTTCCCGTGCAGCCGGGCTCACTGGTGCGAGGGCTAGCCACGGGCCCAAGTGCCTCACCTCTAGTGACTATCTTTGGTCAAGAGCCGGCTTACGTGTGGCCTAGTGCAGTAGGAGAAGTATGGGGAGCAGCCGTGGAGCCCTTGTATGCCGGAGCACCCGCTGCGGCTAGCGATGATGCCCGGTTATATGAGTTACTGGCCCTAGTCGATGCGATACGGTTGGGCCGGCCCCGGGAGAGACGGGTAGCTGCTGACTTGCTGGAATGGGCACTTGGTATCACCCCAATTTCTGCTGCGCATGCCAACTGAGCTACGCAACCTACCTCGCATCCAAGCGGTGGCACACGCCCTAGGACCACTACGCGAGCGCATGGTATTCGTGGGCGGAGCCACGGTGAGCCTCTACAGCACCACACCTACTGCTACGCCCGAGCCGCGCATCACCGATGATGTAGACTGCATCGTGGAGGTGGTCCCACGCGCTGCCTTCTATGCCCTGGAAGACGCGCTACGAGGGCTAGGCTTTGTCAACGACACCGCCTCAGGTGTCATCTGCCGCTGGCAGTTGCAGGGCTTAACCGTTGACATTATGCCCACTGCGCCAGGTATCTTGGGATTTAGCAACCCATGGTACCCCGATGGGTTTGCCCAGGCCATACCTTACGTGTTACCTAACGGCACCAACATCCGCATTCTCAGCCCTCCTTACTTTCTGGCCACGAAGCTCGTAGCCTTGCGCGACAGAGGCTGGACCGACCTACGGCTAAGTCAGGACTTGGAAGACTTAGTGCACGTACTCGATAACCGGCCTAGCCTACCTGACGAAGTGAGTGCGGCGGCCACAGACGTTCGTGGCTACATCAGTCAGCAAGTGGCCGAGCTACTGCAGCACCCCGACCTTCTCGAAGCGCTAGAATGGACTCTACCCTATGGGTCTGGTTACGAGCGTAAGTTTGAGATAGAGCGGCGGTTACGAGGCCTTGTGTCAGCCCAGTCGGCAGGTGAGCAAGAAGCGTAACGATACCTGTCAGACTCAGTGTACCAGCTACTCGTCGCTTGGTCGACAGTAGAGGATGTAGTGGTAGTAACTCGGGAACGAGCGTGTGTGGCTGTTTGCCTTTGGTTTGACGAAGTAGTCGATAACCATCTTGAAAGAGTCATCAGGCGATGCTACCCACTGAACAGCGGTCTTGCTTTGGTCTATCAGCACGGTTCGGGGAGGGGTGAGCGCCCCTGTACAAACCGCCTTGTAGAACTCGGTCAGGATACCATGCTCGTAGGTATAGTTGATGAGACTTAGACGGTCTATATGGGAGACGGGCCCGCCGATGGCCTTGAGTTCTGCTACAGATTTATCTGTCTTGTACAGGTAAACACTAGAGGCTGTTATGAACTTACGGAGTGTCGAGCGAGCCTGAGACAAGCGAAGACGATAAAATGGAGTTGTTGCAAACTCACGCTCAAGCGTTCGTAGTCGCGGCCCAAGCGGCGGAAGCGACTGAGCCAGGCAAAGCTGCGCTCCACGACCCAACGCCTGGGCAACAGCACAAAGCCGGTTTGGCCCTCCGGCTTTTTAACCACTTGCAGGTCAAGGTCGTGTACAGCCGCCGCATACTGCGCCTCTTCCCCTGTATAGCCTTAGTCAACGAAGCCCACCGTCACGGTCTGCCCCGTAACTTCCTGCACCTGTCGACACCACTCGCCTACCTGCGCTCGTTCCTGCTCATTGGCCGGGGTGATGACTACGCTCAGTAACTGCCCCAGCGTATCGACGGCGAGGTGGGCCTTGCTGCCTTTGCGCCGTTTGGCCCCGTCCCAGCCAGCGCGGTGCCCGCTCTCCGGGGTGCTTTGCAGGGTCCGCCCGTCGAGCACGACGACGGACGGGGTCGCCGCACGACCGAGTAATACCCGCTGCAACTCGTTCAAATCATGCACGATAGTTTCGAACACGCGGACATCCCGCCAGCGCGTCCACTGCTGATACACGGTTGCCCAAGGCGGCAGGTCGTGCGGCAGGTAGCGCCAGGGACAGCCCGTGTGAGCCAGGTAACGCAAGGCGTTGAATACGTCCCGCAACGCGTACTCGCGCTGGGGGGCTTCCTCGTTCAGCAGGCACAGATAGGGGGCCACAAAGCTCCATTCCTCGTCTTTTACGTCGCTGGGATAGGTTCGCACGGCTGTCATGCCCCTAATTTCGGCACAAGTTCATAACAGCCTCTAGCTGCTTACCTAAGTAATCCAACCGCCGGTTTTAGCTGATAATGTTTGGAGCCCACCCGCGAGAAGTAC
>CAXTFI010000001.1:0-69073 GCA_964243255.1 uncultured Hymenobacter sp. | reverse complement strand
GTCGTAGTAAAAGCAGCGCACGCCCCACACCAGGCTCAGCACCGTGAGCAGCGGCCGGTTGTCGGTGAAGATGAAGATGTCGGCCTTGGGGCGATACTTGGCGAGTTGGAAGGCCGTGTAGCCTTTACCGGTCATGCCGGTAATTACGCGGGCAGTGGTATTCTTGGCCAGGTGGCACGAGGCTGATAGAATACTGTCTTCGACAAACGTGGTGGCGGCCGCATCAACGGGCCACCACTTATAGAACAGCTTGGGGCTGCGGCTTTCTACGCTTAGGATGGTGCCCACCATCGAGCGGATTACCTCGGCCGGGTAGGCCCCCACGGCGGTTTCGGCCGACAGCATCACGGCATCGGTTCCGTCGATAACGGCGTTGGCTACGTCGCTGGTTTCGGCACGGGTGGGGCGCGGGGCCGTTATCATGCTCTCCATCATCTGGGTAGCGACGATGACGGGCTTGCCGGCCCGGTTGCACTTCTCGATAATCATTTTCTGGGCCATCGGCACCTCCTCCATCTTCACTTCCACGCCGAGGTCGCCGCGGGCCACCATCACGGCATCGGTAAGGGCAATGATTTCATCAATATTGCGCAGGCCGTCCGGCGTCTCAATCTTGGCGATTACGCGGGTGGTTTTGCCCGCCTCAGCAATCAGCCGCTTGATAAAGCGAATGTCGTCGGCCTTGCGGGCAAAGCTCAGCGCTACCCAGTCTACATCGTGCTCCAGGCCAAATTTCAGGTCCTCAATATCCTTCTCCGTCATGCTGGGGGCCGAAACCTCCGAGTCGGGCAGGTTGATGCCCTTGCGGGGCTTCACAATGCCGCCGTATACCACTTCTACGTCCACTTCCTGGTCGCGGTCGGTGGCCAGCACTTTCAGCTCAATCTTGCCATCGTCAATCAGAATCTGGTCGCCCGCCTTCACGTCGCGGGCCAAGCCCATGTAAATGGTGCTCAGGCGCGTGGCGGTGCTGATTTCCTTCTCGCCGCAAACCAGCTTGAGTTTATCGCCGCGCTTGATTTCCACGCTGCCGCCCTCTACCTCGCCCAGGCGGATTTTTGGCCCCTGCAAGTCTTGCAGCAAGCCCACGTTGGTACGCAGGTCCTTGTTGAGGCGGCGCACCGTGTTAATGACGGCCAGGTGCTCTTCGTGCGCGCCGTGCGAGAAGTTGAGCCGAAACACATCAACGCCCTCGCGGATGAGCATCCCCAGCAGGTCGTACGTGTTAGAAGCGGGGCCCACGGTGGCCACGATTTTGGTCTTATTGAAGGAGGGAGTAGGAGATTCCATGGGAAGCTAGCGAAGCAGCGGGGTTAAAAAATCAGGTTTTCTTTGTACTTCAGTTCATTAGGGTCAAACTCGCTGGCGTACTGCACAATAGGCAGGGCCGTGAGGCGGTCGAGCAGCTCGGTGCCGGCCAACTCGTCGGTTCCGCCGTGCACTTGCAGCAGGTAATTGTACTCGCGAATATCGGGGGCCAGAAACGGCTTGGCCAGTGCCGATGGCAGCGCCGCCCGGTTGCGCAGCAGGCGCAAGGTAAGCACCTCGGTAGCGTAGAGGTAATAGCTAAAAGCCAACGCGCCCTGCTGCACTAGGTTGAGCACAAAATCGGGCTGGCGCACCAGGCGCAGGCGCAGGCCCCGGTTGAGGCTCCAAGCCAGGGTATAGTCGCGGGTGCTGGAAACCAACCCAAACAGGGCAAAATCGCAGTCGTACTCGGCCTCCAGAGTTAAGGTTTTCATGGGGTAGGGGCGAACTGCAAAGCTACACCTTTCGGCGGGGCCGGTGGAACGGGTTTTGGGGCGCAAGCCAAAATATTACACGGCCCCCGCGTGGGCAATTCGCGGGGTAGTTGCCAAAAGGTGCGTTACTTTGCAGGCAAGTTTCCCCTCTAACCACGACTGCAATGTCTGAAATCGCCGAAAAAGTAAAAGCCATCATTATCGACAAGCTGGGTGTTGAAGCCTCGGAAGTAACGCCGGAGGCCAGCTTCACTAACGACCTGGGTGCCGATTCGCTCGACACCGTGGAGTTGATTATGGAATTCGAAAAAGAATTCAACGTCAGCATCCCCGACGACCAGGCCGAGAACATCCAGACCGTGGGCCAGGCGGTTAGCTACCTCGAAGAGCACGCTAAGTAGACCGCAGATTTAACGGATTTAACAGATTTCGCGGATACGCCCACTGCGTGGGCTGACTTATCAACCGCGTTTTTTGCCTTCCATTTGTCTGCTGTTTACGCTTTCCCTTAGAACCGGCCGGCGTACTGTCGGCCGGTTTTGTAGTTTAAGTCCGTTTCATCACCGCTTACGGGTAGCCGCTTAGTCAGCTCACGCAGTGGGCATATCCGTGAAATCTGTTAAATCCGTTAAATCTGCGATTTTATGTCGTCAATTCGCCGCGTTGTCGTAACCGGCCTGGGGGCCATCACACCACTGGGCAGCACCGCTCCCGCTTATTGGGAAGGTCTTAAAAACGGGGTGAGCGGGGCGGCCACCATCACCCGCTTCGACGCCACCAAATTTAAAACCCGCTTTGCCTGCGAGGTAAAAGACTACAATCCAGACACTTACTTCGACCGCAAGGAAGGTCGTAAGATGGACTTGTTCACGCAGTTTGCCGTCATTGCCTCCGACGAGGCCATTGCCGACGCGGGCTTGCTCACGGCGGGCGTTGACAAAGACCGTATCGGCGTTATCTGGGGCTCGGGCATTGGCGGGCTGAAGTCGCTGCAAGAAGAATGCTTTCAGTTTGAGCGCGGCGATGGCACCCCGCGCTACTCCCCTTTCTTTATTCCGCGCATGATTGCCGATTCCTCATCGGGCAATATCTCCATTAAGAATGGCTTTCGCGGGCCCAACTTCGTCACTACGTCGGCCTGCGCCTCGTCGAACGATGCGCTGATTGCGGCTTTCAATAATATCCGCCTGGGCCTGGCCGACGCCATTGTGACCGGCGGCTCGGAGGCGGCCATTACCGAATCGGGCGTGGGTGGCTTCAACGCGCTCAAGGCCATGAGCGAGCGCAACGACGACCCCGCTTCGGCCTCGCGGCCTTATGACAAGGACCGCGACGGCTTCGTGCTGGGGGAGGGCGCGGGCGCGCTGGTGCTCGAAGAATATGAGCACGCCAAGGCGCGCGGGGCCAACATCTACTGCGAGGTTATCGGCGGCGGCATGTCGTCGGATGCTTACCACATTACGGCACCCGACCCCAGCGGCTCGGGCGTGGTGCTGGTGATGCGCAACGCCCTGCGCGACGCGGGCATTGAGCCCCACGAGGTTGATTACATCAACACCCACGGCACGAGCACGCCGCTCGGCGACGGCGCCGAAATCAAGGCCATCGAAACGGTATTCGGCGAGCACGCGGCCAAGCTCAACATCTCTTCTACTAAGAGCATGACCGGCCACTTGCTAGGCGGCGCGGGCGGTATTGAGGCGGTAGCCAGCATTTTGGCCATTCAGCACGGCATGGTGCCCCCGACTATCAACCTGCACACGCCCGACCCGGACATCAACCAGGCGCTGAACTTTACGCCCAACGTGGCGCAAAAGCGCGAGGTGAACGTGGCGCTCAGCAACACGTTTGGCTTTGGCGGACACAACACCAGCGTAGTATTCCGCAAGCTGGCCGGGTAGGCGTTTGATACCGCAAAAGAGAGAACGTCATGCTGACGAAGGAAGCATTTTGGCAGGAAATCTGGCTTAGTAACCCAACGACCCGGCCAAGATGCTTCCTTCGTCAGCATGACGTTCTAATTATTTATCCTACCAAGCTGACAACCAACAGCTAAGCACCATGCCCATCCCCATCTTTGGCCTGTTTCGGCGGCTGCTGGGCAGCGATAAGCAGTTTCGGCAGGCCGTAGCCACTGTTATCGGGCAAGACCCGCTCAATGCGCGGCTCTATCGGCTGGCTTTCACGCACTCGTCGGTGGTGAAGCAGGACCCCGGTGCGGGCCGCCACCAGAGCAACGAGCGCCTGGAGTTTCTGGGCGACGCGGTGCTGGGCACCGTGGTGGCCGAGTACCTGTTTCGCAAGTTCCCTTATGAGCAAGAAGGTTTCCTGACCGAGACCCGCTCGCGCATCGTCAACCGCGAAAGCCTGAACGCCATTGCCCTCAAGATGGGACTCGATAAGCTGGTGCAGCTCGATACGGCCCAGAGCCGGGTGGCCCGCTCGCGCTCCGTAAACGGCAACGCCCTGGAGGCGCTGGTGGGCGCGGTATACCTGGACCTGGGCTACAAGGCGGCGCGCAAGTTTGTGCTCAAAGGCTTGATTAAGCCGTTTGTGGACGTTAACAAGCTGACTACTACCACGTCTAACTACAAGAGCAAGCTCATTGAGTGGGCGCAGCGCCACGGCAAAGACGTGCGCTACGAGCTGAGCGGCGAGCCCCGGCCGGGCGGCGTAATGGAGTTTACGGCCACTGTGCTGCTGAGCGATGAAGTAGTAGCCACCGGTATGGGCCTCAATAAGAAGCAGGCCGAGCAGCTGGCCGCCGAGCGGGCGCTGGCGGCGCTGGGGGTTTAAGGCTGCATTTAAGGAAGAATTGGGAATGAGGAATGAAGAATTAAGCGCTGGCTTGTTTGACAAGTTGAGGGCCGGGCCGTAAGAAAATTATGCTGTAGCACCTCGCTGCCAATTCTTCATTCCTCATTCCCAATTCTTCATTCCTCAACATGCGCATCGCCGGAGCCGCCCTCAACCAGATTCCCTTCGACTGGGCTCATAACATTCGAACTATCAGCGCGGCCATTGCGCAGGCCAAGGCCGAAGGCGTGGAGCTGCTGTGCCTACCCGAGCTGTGCCTGACGGGCTACAACTGCGAAGACTTGTTTTTGAGCGACTGGCTGCCGGAGGCGGCGCTGACGCACTTGCAGCAAATCCGGCCGCTTACCGAAGGCATTTGCGTGGTGGTGGGCTTGCCGGTGCGGCTGGCCCACCGCACTTACAACACGGCCGCCGTGCTACGCGATGGGCAGATTCTGGGCTTTGCGGCCAAGCAGTTTCTGGCCAACGATGGGGTGCACTACGAGACGCGCTTTTTTGTGCCGTGGGTAGCGGGCGAAACCACGACTGTAGACTATGCGGGCGAAAGCTGGCCGCTCGGCGACCTCACGTTTGAGCACTTGGGCGTGCGGTTTGGCTTTGAGATATGCGAGGACGCTTGGCGGCCCGACGATGTGCGGCCGGCCTGCCGGCTCATGGGCAAGGTCGATTTGATTGTGAACCCGTCGGCCAGTCACTTTGCGATGAGCAAGACGGACTTGCGCTACAAGCTGGTACTCAACGCGTCACGCAAGTTTGCCTGCACCTACCTCTACGCCAATTTGCTGGGCAACGAGGCCGGCCGCATTATTTACGACGGTGAAATCCTGATTGCCCGCAATGGCCATTTGCTCAAGCGCAACCAGCTGCTAAGCTTCAAGGAAGTCGATATGGAGTGGACCGATGTGGACTTTGCCACGCCGCTCGAAATAGCTGAAAGCATTGTACCGCTACCCGAGCCCGACGAATACCGCGAGCTCAACCAAGCCATGAGCCTGGGCTTGTTTGACTACCTGCGCAAGGCGCGCAGCCGCGGCTTCGTGCTGAGCCTCAGCGGCGGGGCCGACTCGTGCTTCTGCGCCGTGGGCGTGGCCGAGATGGTGCGCCTGGGCGTGGCCGAGCTGGGCGAGGAGGAGTTTAAACGCCGCAGCGGGGCGTTTGATGCGGCCAAAAAGGAGGTGGTGCAGACCGGCGCGGGTGGCGCGGCGCGGCAGGAAGTGCAGGAATTGACAGGTAGAAATGAAGGTTTAAAATCGGGTGATACTGCCGGGGTGTTAACTATTAACGCTTCGGTTTTAACTGAAAACGAGCGCGCGCTCGTCAATCACCTGCTCACTTGTGCTTACCAGGGCACGGTCAACTCGTCGGACGATACGTTTGTATCAGCTAAAGAATTGGCTGACAGCATCGGGGCACGGTTTTTCAACTGGACGATTGACGACGAGGTGAGCGGCTACGTGGGCAAGATTGAAGGCGCGCTGGGGCGCGAGCTGACCTGGCAAACCGACGACCTGGCGCTGCAAAACATTCAGGCGCGGGTGCGTGCCCCCGGCATCTGGCTGCTGGCCAACGTGCAAAACTGCCTGCTCATCACCACTTCCAACCGCTCGGAGGCCAGCGTGGGCTACTGCACCATGGACGGCGACACGGCGGGCAGCATCTCCCCCATTGCGGGTGTTGATAAAGACTTCGTAAAGAAGTGGTTGCGCTGGGCCCAAACGGAGCTGGGCTACGAGGCCCTGCACCACGTGAACGCCCTGCAACCCACCGCCGAGCTGCGCCCGCTGGCCGACAAGCAAACCGACGAGCGCGACCTGATGCCCTACCCGCTGCTCAACCGCATCGAGCGGCTGGCCTTCTACGACCGGCTGGCCCCGGCCGCCGTGCTGGCCCAGCTCTTGGCCGAAGACCCCACCGCCGATGCCGAGCAGCTGCGCACCTACGTGCGGCGCTTCTACCAGCTCTGGAGCCGCAACCAGTGGAAGCGGGAGCGGTACGCGCCCAGCTTTCACCTCGACGACTACAACGTGGACCCGCGCTCCTGGCTGCGTTTTCCCATCCTGAGCGGTGGCTTTGGGGAGGAGCTGGCGGCGCTGTAGCGAGTTCCAAAATGAATCTCGCTATTTATCAGCATCTTGCAAAACCAATAACAAAGAGTACCGCAAGTTTTTAGCCGTACTGGCGCCTAATCTTTCGTAACGCTGGCTTAAGCAAAACGGCTGGCGTTGCGTGAGCATTTATTTGTCGCTTTAGCTATTATGGCTTTTGGCCTTCCGCTGCCCTTCTCCCTCGACCTGCCACTTTGTGCGCAGCGGCGTGCCCCCGATAATGAGCTGGTAGCGCAGCTGCAGCAGGGCAGCGAGGCGGCCTTTAGCACCCTGGTAGCGCGCTACCAAAACCGCATTTACCAAACTGCTTTCTCCCTGCTACACTCGCCGGAAGAAGCAGAAGACGTAGCTCAAGAAGTTTTTATCGAGGTTTATCAGACTATTGCGAGCTTTCGGGGAGAAGCTGCTTTAAGCACCTGGCTCTACCGGCTGGCCACGTCACGGGCCCTGAACTATCGTCGGTGGGCCCGCGCTAAGAAACGCTTTGCCCATTTTACCAGCTTACTGGGGCTCGACAACCAAGTACTATACGAGCTGCCCGACCATGCGCACCCGCAGGCGCTGCTCGAGGGCGAGCAGCAAGTACGGCTCTTGCGCGCGCACCTTGGCCGCCTGCCGGCCAAGCAGCAGGTGGCTTTCACGCTGCGCCACGAGCAGGAGCTCAGCTACGAGGAAATAGCCGCCGTGCTCCAGACCACCGTGCCGGCTGTAGAATCCCTGCTGTTCCGGGCCCGGCAAAAGCTTCACCACTACCTTCAAGCTTAACTTCGCCATGTCTACTTCTGCTTTTCGCCCTGGCTCTGAAGAGGAGTGGGACGAACTAATGCGCCAATTGCGGCTACAAAAGGCGGAACCCCGCCCCTTCTTTTACGCACGGGTTCACGGCCGGCTTTTGGCTAAAGCAAACAGCGCTACTAGGTTGCTGCCCACCTGGCTGCTAAGGCCAGCTTACGCTGCTGCGCTGTGCGCCTTGATACTGGCCGTTAGCGGTGACGGCACGGCTGCGCCTACCAGTAGTAGCTACCAAAGCGGCCCAACAAGCCAGCCGGTGACGCCTTACTTTCCTGTTTCCGCTAGTCCACCCTTTTAATTTTTTTGCTACTTGAACATTGCACCGCCCTGGGGTGCATGGTAGCTACTATTGCCGCGTCTGCTAGCAGCAGGGTAAGCCGGTAGCACGAAGTACTTTTGAACTTCTTCCTTTTACTGTCTATGTCCCCCTCTTTTCTCGCCTACATCACCTGGAACGTTTCGCCCATCATCGCCGAAATCGGCCCGCTGCTCCTGCGCTGGTACGGCGTGCTGTTTGCCTCGGGCTTCGTTATCGGCTCGTTTGTGCTCACGCACATCTATAAAGCGGAGGGCGTGCGGCCGTATTGGGTCGATGTCATCACCTTTTACATGGTGGTGGGCACGGTGCTGGGGGCGCGGCTAGGCCACGTTTTCTTCTACGACTGGGCCTCGTACCGCGCGCATCCGGGCGAAATTCTGAAAATCTGGCACGGCGGCCTGGCTTCGCACGGGGCCACCATCGGCATCCTGCTGGCGGTGTTCATCTTCAGCGTGCGCAATAAGTTTGACTACCTCTGGGTGCTCGACCGCATCGTGATTGTGGTGGCCATCGGCGGGGCGTGCATTCGGCTGGGCAACCTGATGAATTCCGAAATTGTGGGCAAGCCCACGGAGGCACCCTGGGCGTTCGTGTTTCCGCGCGATACCGAGCACCTGCAAGCGCCCGTAGCGCCATTGCCCGCCGGGGCCGTGCTGGTGCAGCGCAGCCGCCTGCCCAATGGCGAGGAAAATACCGCGATACTGCCCGCCGGCACCACCGCCGCGCCCGGCATGGAGATGGCCGTGCCGCGCCACCCCACCCAGATTTACGAGTCGCTGTTCTGCGTTTTTCTGCTCGTCCTGCTCTACGGGCTGTGGAACAAGTACAAGGAGCGTACGCCGCGCGGGCTGCTTTTTGGCCTGTTTGTGGTGCTGCTGTTCACCTTCCGCCTGCTGATAGAGTATCTCAAGGAAAACCAGGTGGCGCAGGAGGGCGGCATCATTGCGCAGTACCACCTCAACATTGGCCAGCTGCTGAGTATCCCCTTCATTCTCATTGGCTTATGGGTATTGCTGCGCGCTGGCAAAGACCCCAAAAAACCCTACGGCTTCGCCCCGCGCGACCTGGCCGAGGAAGAAGCCCAGGCCCGTTCTACGGCTGCCAAGGCGTAACCCATTATCATTAAGCCAGTTAACAAGAGGGTCCGCTACTTACTTGTGGCGGACCTTTTTAGTTAAGGAGGTTACTTAGTAAATCGAAAGAACGTCATGCTGAACGCAGTGAAGCATCTCTACCACGCCGTTGGAGTACTGCCCAGCGATGCGGTAGAGATGCTTCACTGCGTTCAGCATGACGTTCTTTCTACTTGAGAATTTATTTAATTGCTTTAACTCATTGATAATCATTATTTTATAAATGTAATTCATACACATCACCCTGCTCCGTGGTAATCAGCAGCGTGTTTTCGTCCTTAAAAGCTGCGCCTTCGGTTTGGCCCGCGCCCCGGAGGCTGAGGTGGCGGGGGGTAGCTTTCAGGATTTCATCCCAGGAATTGCCCTCCAGAATGAACAGCTCTTGGCGCGCCAGCAGCACGAGGCGGTGGCCGCTGGGTGTCAGCGTGGCGTCGGTTATCTGGCCCGGCAGCGCCAGCTTGGTCACGAGCTTGGCGGTGTAGGTGCCGGGGGTTGCGGGCATGGTGTAGACCTTGCAGGTGGCCGACTGGGCGCGGTCTTTGGTGAACAAATACACCTGGCCAGCGTGCCAGAGGCTGGCTTCGCAGTCGAAGTTGCGCTCCGGTTTGCTGGGCGGAAACGCGGTTTGGTCGGGATACTTGAAATTGATTTTGCTGACCTGGCTGGGTGCGTCGGGGCGAAAGCGCAGGATGGCCAGGTTCTGGCGGTCGTTGTTGTTGTTGCCGCAGTCGCCCAGGTAGTAGTTGCCGCTATCGTCGCGGCTCAGGCTTTCCCAGTCGTGGTTGGGCGCGCCCAGCGTGAACTGGCCCACTTGCTGGCCGGTGCTGTCCACGCGCCACACGGTGGGCTGCTGCCCATCGTCGCCGAAGGTGAGGTAGGTGCCGGCCTCGGGCGCGGCGCACAGGCCCGAGCTTTCCAGGATGCCCTCGGTGAGCTTGCCCACGTGGCGCAGGCCCTGCTGGGCGGCTTCCTGCTTGTTTTTTTTGTGGCCGCCTTTTCTGCCTTTCTTGCCGGGGTGGGTCTGGGCCACGTCGTGGGGCTGGTCGGCGCTGGCATGGGTGTCGGTAGCCGGCGAGCAGGCCGTGGATAGGGCGCTGGCCAGCAGCAAAAGCAACGTAATTTTCATAGGCTGCCTTTTACGTAAATCCGGTAAGTGGTAGCTGGCTTTCGGGCACAAAAAAACGCTTCTGACAAGTAGTTAGGAAGCGTTTTTTAGGAGAAATTATTGCCGGCTAGCGGCGCTTGAGCACGAAATAATCGGGGGCGTTGATGCTATTGCCAGGTACCGACTGCATGGGCCGGCCATCGAAAGTCACTACTGCCGTAGAATTACCCCCATTACTGGGCGTAACGGGCACCCGATTTATATCCAATCCTAACGTATCAGTTTTTCCTTGATAAGTAAGGTAAAATACTTTGACGCCCGGATATTCACTCTTATTTGCCATATACTGGTCTAGCACAATAAAATCGGTACTCGGATTTGCTGTTGCAGGTAATACTTTCTGCGGGAAGGTTAAGTTAGGATTTTGGACCAACTAATTATTTTCTAGATGCGAAATACTAATTTCATCAGCCGTAGAGGTAAAGACTGATTTACCTTGATTATCAGCAATAATAAAATAGAAGCGGGCGGGCTGGTCGTAGCAGCCGGTAGCACAAAGCTGACCCTCTTTTTTGCAGCTTGTTAGTAATGCAACGGTGGTCAAGTATAAAAAATCTTTTGCATAAGTCAAAACATTAAGGGTGAATATCTTCTACCATATCATTGGCATACTGGTAATTGACGTTTTTACCTTGAATGTACCAATTATCATACGTAAACCACCCGTTATAATCACCACCTGCTCCAGCTGAATTGTAAGATTCGTGCCAGCCCCAGTTCATATGCAGGTACCCGTAGCAAACGCCAGTTTGTCCATTCTGAGGTTGGTCGAAATTATAACAGTCTAATTCAGTCCCATCGCAAACCCAAGCGTGACAAGCATTCAAACCGGAATCATTGCACCCATCCAGAATAACGGGATGGAGATTAGAAATATTTTGAGCAAGGGTACCGTAGTTGTAACTTGTATAGTGTGCACTCTGGTAACCAAATGAGCGGTTCTTGAACCCGTGATTAGTACTGGCTACATCTGCCAAATCAGCGCTTGTCTCAGCGGGCTGGTAGTCAACAGATGGCAAAGAGATGCCAACGTACCGCATCAATTGTTGCACTTCGGTATCGCCCTGGGTAGTCGGCATGCCGGCCCAGTTGTAGCTATTGGGGTAGCGCCAGTAGGCCATCACCTGCGCGGTGGCCGTCATTACGCAGCCCGTTGGGGTATGCGACCCACAATAAATTCCGGGCGGGCACTGCTCATTATAGGTGCAACCCTGCCCCCAGGTAACGGGTAGCAGCGGACCAATAATCGACTGGGTATACGGTGGTACCGGGTCAGGGTCGGGAGCTGGCCGGTTGGGTGTAGGGGCCGCATTGGTGCTGGTTTCGGCCAGGGCGTGGCGATTTAAAGTAGCTGGATTAAGGGCTGCGAGCCACTCGCCCTCGATAACACTATTGGGAACAGGCGTGGTAATGGCGCGGGCGTCGGCTACCGTCTGCGCAATTTTGCGCGCCCATAGCCGTAAGCCGCCAGGCTTATTGGTGTTGGAGTAGGCGCTGGTAGCCGAGTAAGCCAGTACGGGCAGCAGGTGCTTATCGGCCGCACTAATGCTAAACCGCCTTCTTTATAGTTGAAGATATAGAGCGCGGGCTGTTGCCCGGCCGTGAGCACAAAGTGCTCACTAACAGTTCTGAGCTTAGCCGCGCCCACTGCTACGTTGGTATTGGTGAGGTGCTCCGCCACCTGCTGCGCCTGGGCCAGTGACACGGCGTAGGGATTTGCTACCAGTTGGGGCTCAGGCTCGGGTTGCTGATGGCAGGCCAGCAAGCCGAGCGTGGCCGCCAGGGTAAGCCGGGCGGTAAGCGTTGCGAAACCCTTGCGGGGGGGTATGCTTAGGCATAAAGGGATTGTTGAGAAAAGGTTACCTGCGCCGCAATACTACCTATTTTTTCCCATCCAATAAGCTAGTGATACTGATTTATTTCATTTAGTTTCCCCCTGCATAATCAGCTTGTGACTTACGGCACGGGGTCGTGGCCGTGCCCGCCCCAGGGGTGGCAGCGCCCGATGCGCCGCAGCGCCAGCCGCCCCCCATGCCAAGCCCCATATTTGGCAATGGCCTCGGCCGCGTAGGCCGAGCAGGTGGGCGAGTAGCGGCAGCTGGGCGGCGTAAGCGGCGAAATAAAGAGCTGGTAGAAGCGCACCAGCAGCAGCAGCAAGCGACGAAGCATAAGGCAGAAAGACCGGGCGGCCGCGCAAAGTTCGGTGCTGCCGGATGCTGGTATCAGCCAGGCCAGCATGGCGTCTTAAACTTAGTAGTATTTGTTAGCTGCTAGCTGCCACCAAGCTTATATTTCGGCTTTATTTCGACACCTTATTGCCTATGGCCAAGTATTTACCCTTCCTTCTTCTTCTCCTTGCTCCTAGCCTGTTGCTGCGGGCCCAGGGCAACGGCCCGGCCGGGCACGGCGGCCGCGCCCAGGCGCTGGGCAATGCCTCGGCCACGCTGGGCGGTGAGGTATGGGCGGTGGCCAACAATGCGGCCGGGCTGGGCAGCCTCACCCGGCCCACGGCGGGGGTTTACTTCGAAAACCGCTACCTCATTCCGAGCCTCAACGTGGCGGCGGTGGCCGTGGCGCTGCCGCTAGGCGTGGTAGAGCCGGCCGCGGCGGGGCTACCGGCCCGCGCGGGGCGGGGCGTGCTGGGCCTTGAGGCTCAGCGCTTTGGCGGGATTTTGTATAATGAGACGCGGCTGGGCGCGGCCTACGGCTACCGGCTGGGCGTGGTGAGCGTGGGCGGCCGGCTCGACGCGCTGCAAGTGAGCTTCCAGGACCTGGGCAGCCGCCGCACGCTGGCGGCCTCGCTGGGCGGGCAGGCCGAGCTACTGCCCCAGCGCCTCACGCTGGGCGCTTATCTCTACAACCTAACGCAGGCCAAACTAGCTGATTACCAGGATGAGCGCCTGCCCACCGTGCTGCGCGTGGGGCTGGCCTACCGGCCCGGCAAGCAAGTATTGCTGCTAGCCGAAGTGGAGAAAGACGTGGAGCGCGATGCGGGCGTGAAGGCCGGCCTCGAATATCTGCCCACGGCGGCCGTGGCCGTGCGCCTGGGCTACGCCAGCCTCAGCCAGCAAACCACGGGCGGCGTGGGTTTGCGCGCCGGCGATTTTCAGCTCGACTACGCGGCCGGCTGGCACAGCGCGCTAGGGCTGAGCCAATACTTCAGCCTGGGCTGGCAGTGGGAGAAGAGAATTAAGAATTTGGAATGAGGAATGAAGAATTATTAGACGACGCGCACTCAAGAAAACTACGGAAGAAGCAATGAAACACCGGCTGATTCTATTCCTCATTCTTCATTCTCCACTCTTAATTTTCAAATTAGCGGCGCAGGAATTTCCGCGCCGCGCGCCCGAGCTGGACCGGCTCACGCAGGAGCTTTTTGCCGAAATTCAAACCGACCAGGTGCCTTATGAAGACTTGTACGGCACGCTGCTCAACTACTACCAGTCGCCGCTCAACCTCAACACGGCCAGCCCCGAGGAGCTGCGCGCCCTGCCCCTGCTCAGCGAAAAGCAGGTGGCGGCCCTGCTGCGGCACCGCCAGGCCACCGGCCCGCTGCTGAGCGTGTATGAGCTGCAAGCCGTGCCGGGCTGGGACGTGCGCACCATTGAGCGAGTGGCACCCTTCGTGACGGTGGCCAGCAACCGGCCCAATGCGGCACGCGGCACGCTGGGCCAACGCATTAGAAATGAAGAGAATAATGCCGTGCTGCTGCGCTACGAGCGGGTGCTGCAGCAGCGCAAAGGGTACTCGCCCGCCGATACCTTTCAGGGAAGGCCCACGCTGCGCTACCTGGGCTCGCCCGACGCACTGGCCCTGCGCTACCGCGTGAGCCACGCCCACGATTTCAGTTTGGGCTTCACGGCCGAGAAGGATGCGGGCGAGCCGCTGGCCTGGCGACCGGGCCAAAGCCAGTACGGGCCCGATTTTTTGTCGGCCCACTTCGTGCTGTATGAGCAGGGCCGGCTGAAAACGCTGGCGCTGGGCGACTATCAATTGCAGTTTGGGCAGGGGCTGCTGCTGTCGTCGGGGCTGGCGGCGGGTAAGGGGGCCGAAACCATCACCAACCTGCGCCGCGCCGCGCTGGGCGTGCGGCCCTACGCGGCGCTGCTCGAAAACACGTTTTTTCGGGGCGCGGCGGCCACCTACCAGCTGGCCCCGCGCTGGGAAGCCACGGCCTTTGGCTCGCGCAAAAACATCGACGCCAACACCCGGCAAAACGCCGACTCGCTGGCGCAATTTGATGAGTTTAGCAGCAGCCTGCTGCTGACCGGCCTGCACCGCACGGCCACCGAGCTTGCCAGCCGCCAGCGCCTGAGCGAAACCGTGGGCGGCGGCCACCTGGGCTACCTCAGCACCGATGGCAGCCTCAGCTTTGGCCTCACGGCGGTGGGCACGCACTACGGCACGGCTTTTCAAAAGCGGCCCGAGCCGTATAACCGGTTTGAGTTCAGCGGGCAAAACAACCTGGCCCTGGGGGCGCATTATAGCTACGGCTGGCGCAACCTGTTGCTTTTTGGCGAGGGTGGGCGCAGCAGCGGCGGCGGCCTGGGCCTGGTAAATGGCCTGCTCGCCAGCCTCGGCCCGGCGGTGGATGCCTCGGTGCTGGTGCGGCACTACGATGCTGATTTTCACACCTTTTACGGCAATGCGCTGGGCGAGAACACCCGCAACATCAACGAAAGCGGCCTGTACGTGGGGCTGAAAGTGCGGCCCCTGGCCCGCTGGGAAGTGTCGGCTTACTTCGACCAGTTCCGGTTTCCGTGGCTGCGCTACCGGGTGGGCGCGCCCAGCCAGGGGCAGGATGCCCTGCTGCGGGTGGCCTTCACGCCCACCAAAACCAGCCTGCTCTACGTGCAGTACCGCGCCCGCCTCAAGCCGCTCGACCTGGCCACCAGCCTCACTGGCCGGCCGCTGCCGCTGCCGGGCCAGCAGTTGCGCCACTCGCTGCTGCTGTACTGCGATGTGCAGCCCACCGCCCAGCTAGGTCTGCGTACTCGCCTGCAAACCACTTGCTTACGCAGCGACGACGGCCAACCCTGGCGGCGCGGCTTCGTGCTGAGCCAGGATGCCACGGTGCAGCTCACGCGCCGGGTGCGGCTCGCGGCCCGCTACGCCGTGTTTGACACCGACGACTACGACACGCGGCAGTACGTGTTTGAGCAGGACGTGCTGTACGCCGTGTCGGTGCCCGCGCTCTACGGGCAGGGTACGCGGGTTTATGCCCTTGGCCAAGCTACGCTTAGTAAGCGCTTTACGCTGTGGTTGCGCTACGCCGATACGCGCTACCGGCACCAGGCCACGGTGGGCTCGGGGCTGGAGGAAATAAAGGGTAATGCGCGCTCGGAGGTAACGGCCCAGGTGCGGTATAAGCTATAAATTTACTAGTATGAATGCTTTGGTTAATTTATTTTAAGTTTATTCAAACTAAAAATAAATTAATTATTAATGCATTTCTTTTTCCTTACCTTCACATTCCCATGACAAAGAATTTAGCTCTCACTATTGCTATAGGCAGCTGCTTTGCAAGTTGCCAAAAGCGCGACCCAGCACCACTAAGCCGAACCCAGTTACTTGCTGATAAAAAATGGTATGTAGAATCCTACGTTGTTACCACACCTATTGCTTCTACGCAAGACATTTATCCATTGATACCATCTTGCCGTCAAGATGATTTTGAGCAGTTTATATTATCTGGCAGCTTTTTGTACGATGAGGGTCTTACAAAATGTAATGCAGCAGATGTCCAAATCCAGTCAGGCACTTGGCAATTGAGTACCAATGATTCGCAGTTAACCATCACCTTTAACAGCAGCACCAGGATTTATATCATTGCTGAGTTGACCAACAAGTCACTCAGACTCAAATCTTCTGAAAGAAACGCAAAAGGTGAAATTACCACTTATGATATTTCACTTGTTGCTAAGTAGCTTTTTAAATGTATTGATTTTTTCGCAGTTAGGCATCGTTTTTCACCAATACCACTTGGGCGTTGTCGGCCTGGCTGATTTTGCGACGAAACTCCTTGTACTCGCCATATTTGGCGGCGGGTAGCGTAGTGCCGCTGGGGCGGCGGGTTTCGAGCTGGCGCACGTATTGCAGCGTGCCATCGGCCAGGGTGGTGCAGGTGCTAGAATAGGAGCCGTAGGCCGAAGTGAGCTGGGTGGGCTGGGGCAGATTTTCGGCCCGGAAGCCGGTGGGCAGGTGCAGGCGCACGGTGTCTTGGTAGAGGCTGGCGGGCGGCAGGGCCAGCGGCGTGAGGCGCGGACCCACCTGGGCGGGCAGCGCCCCGAGGCGGCCGAGCAGGTTGGGCTCCAGCAGGATGCGGCGGCCGGCGGCGGTGCCCACGCTGGCCAGCTCCAGGCCCAGGGTTTCGACTACGCCGGGCAGGGCTTTGGCCGGGGCATTGGCCAGGCGCAGGCTGGTGATGGTGAAGTGACTGAGGCGCAAGCGGTTGGCAACGTATTTTTTCTGCTCGTCGGGGTCGGCGTTGTGCAGCAGCTGGGCGTAGCGGTCCTGGGCCAAACCCAGGCGCTGGGTGCGCACGGTAGCCTTGGCCCCGCCACTGGCATCAAGCCAAAGGTCGGTGCGGCGCTGCTGGCGGTTGGCCTGCGCGCCGTAGCGCGGGGTGGCCACCAGGCGGCCGCCCTCGGGGGTGAGCAGCAGCGCGTGGCGGTTGCCGGTGAAGGAGCCCATGTAGCCGAACGCGTCGGTCTGGCTGGTGCATTCCAGCCATACGGTGTCGGCGGGCACGGTGCCGTGGGCGGCCTGCGGCATGCACAAAATAACGTGGTTGAACTGGCTGCTGGGGAAGCTAGCGCGCACGTCGGGCTCGCCGTCGCCGGCCCTCACGAGCGCCACGTAGGCGGGCAGGCCCGCTGCCTTGAGCAGCGCGCAGGTGTAGTTGCTCAGGGCTTTGCAGTCGCCGTAGCCGCCGGTGGCTACGGCCGTGGCGGGGGCCGTTTGCCAGCCGCCCAGGCCCAGCTGTACCGACACGTAGCGCGTGGAGCCCTGCAGAAACTCGTACACCCGGCGGGCCCGCTCGCGGGGGTCGGGGGCCACGGTGATGAGCTGGGCCATCTGGGCCGTGAGGGCGGGCGGCAGCGCGTCGCGGCCCTGCCCCAGCTGGTACACCCACTGCCCCAGGCTCTGCCACGAGGCCAGCGAGCCGGCGTGGCCCTGCACGTTGAAGGTGGCCGGGGCCAGGTGCACGGCCGGCAGCAGCTCTTCGAGCGGCGGGGCCAGCGGCTCGCGCTCCACGGCGGGGGCGGCGGGCAGCTGCCAGCGGTAGGTGGTTTGGTTGCCGGCGGCCACGGGCGCGTTGGCGGCCCCGGCCGGCAGCAGCTGCTCCTGGTAGCGCAGGGGCAGCGCGGTGGGCATGGTTACTTGCAGGGTGGCGCCTTCCAAGGCCAGGTTTTCGGCATCCTGGGGCTGCCAGGTGGGATAAAAAAGCGTGTTCTCCGACACGATTTCGTAGTCAAACTCCACCGTGTAGGGCGTGGTGGGCTGGCGTAGGTCGGCGTAGCGCACGCGCAGGTCGTCCATGAAGCTGCCGCCATTGCTGCCCAGGCCCTGGTCGTGCACCTCGGCGGCGCGCAGCTGGTGCAGCAGCTGGCCCTGCGCATTGTACACGGCCCCGCGCAAGTAGCTGATATGATTGAGGTTATCGTAATAAGCGGTTTCGCGGCCGTAGTCGTCGCTGCCAGCCTCGTCGAGCACCGTTACTACTTTGTGAATAGTCTTGACGAGCTGGCTGGCCGATTTTATCACCACCGTTTCGTCGTAGGCGCGCACCACGGCGTGGGCGTTTTCGCGCAGTGCCGGGGCAATGGCATCGGCCGGGTACTTGGGCGCGGGCGAAGCCAGCAGCGCTAGCGTGGTGAAGAACGAAAAGAACATAAATTACTGGTTGTTAATTATTTACAAATAAATATGATGTCTACAAAATCGTTTGTCATTGCGAGCACAGCGAAGCAATCGCCCCAGAACGACGGGCGAACGACCAGCGCGGGCATCGTTCGGATGCGATTGCTTCGCTTGTGCTCGCAATGACAAACGGCACTGGCAAACGAGCTGAATAGTCTATTAACTACCAGCTTTCTTTATCACGAGCGCCTCGGCCTGCTTGGCCAGCATCTGGCGATACAGCTCGCGCAGGGCGTGGTATTCGTGGGCGCTGTACACGGGCTTGTCGAGGGTGAGGCGGCTGAGCACTTGCACGGTGCCCGGCGCGGGGCTGCTGGCCGCGTACACGTAGCGCCCGCCCTGGTCGGGCAGGGCCAGCACGGCGGGCTTAGGCAGCTCGGCCACGTAGCCGGGCGGCAGGGTTAGCGTAAGGTTGGTGACTTCCTGGCGCAGCATCCCAAAATCGACCGGAAAGCTGCGCTCGGCTAGCTGAAACGGGTTGCTGCTTTCGCTAAACGCTTCTAAGGGCTTGATATACAGCTCCTGGGCCGCGCCGCTGGTTTCGGCCGCCTGGCGCAGGGTGTAGCTGACACTCAGGGGCTGGTTTAGGTCGGTGGTGCCGGCCAGCTGGTAGCTGGGTATTTCCCAGCTGGGATGCTGGTCGGCCAGCTCGGCCACAAATTTCTTCTCGCCCAGCTGGGCCAGCTTTTCGCGGGCAGCCAGGCCGGCGTAGCCGCCAAAGTCCTCGCGGGCCTGGCTGCTTACGCCGCCCTGCGCATCGAGCGTCATTTTCACTTCCTGGTAGTGGATGTAGCCCAGGCTGGGCGTGAGGCTCACCCAGCGGCCCTCGCCCGTGGCGGGCACCGTGTGGCCGATTTTGTTGAGGCAGCGCGGCGGCAGGGCCGCGGCGGTGAGCAGCGGCTCGGTGGCATCGAGCAGCAGGTCTTTGCCGCCGGGCAGCTCCACCACGGCCAGCACGTAGTTGAACTGGTCGAGCAGCGGGTATTCCTGGCTCACGTAGCCGTGGGGGCGGGTGCTCAGCAGCAGGGGCTGGGCCACCAGGCCGGCCTGGCGCAGGGCGGCCACCAGCAGCAGGTTCACGTCGGCCGAGTTGCCGCGGTGCTGCTCCCAGGTGTGCTTGAGCGAGCCGCTGGCCAGCAGGCGACTGCTGCCGTCGTGCTTCACGGCTTGCAGCACCAGGGTGCGCACGGCGGCGGCGCGGGCGGCGGGGTCGGGGTTGGCCTGCACGGCGGGGCGCACCACTTCGCCCAAAAAACCGGCGTGGTCCAGCACCTGCCCAAACTCCTCGTGGCGCAGCAGCAGGCCGTTCTTTTTGGGCCAGCTGTCGGCCAGGTCATGGTAGGGCTCGTTGGGCCACTGGGTGCCGGCCAGCTCGCAGGTCACGCGCGTCAGGTAGTCGTCGGGGGTGGTGATGTAGGGCTCGGCGCGCACGGCGGGCGCGTTGCGCACCACCAAGCGGTGCTGCTCGGTGTTCATGCTCACGCCGGTGCTGCCCACGTCGATGCCCGCGCCGGCCCCAAACTCAGCCCGGCGCGTGAGCAGCAGGGCCACCGAGCCGGTGCTTTCCTCGTTGGTGGCCATCGGCACGTAGCCGTGGTAAATCAGCTGGTAGCGATACGCCATCGGGAAGCTGAGGCGGTACTCGCTCCAGCGCGTGGGAATGTCGCGCTGAAACGTCCAACCGGGGTAGTCGCTCAGCATGGAGGAGGTAATGGTGTAGGCGTACTCTACCACCACGCCCTCCTGCACGGCGGGCAGCGTAAACTTCTGCACGCTCACCCGGTCGGTGCGCTTTTCGACAAAAACCCCGGCGTCGTCGAGCTTGGTTTTGGTGATTTTGCCATCGGCCCCGCGCACGTAGGTAAAGCCGCGCAGGTTGCTCAGCTTCTCGGTGGCCTCGTCGCGGTGGTAGAGCGGCACTTCCACCGTGGCGTAGTCGTAGCCCGACTTTTTCAGAATCTTGATGCGCACCACGCGGTCGTGAATCACGCGCAGCTCGCCGGCCGGGCTGGCAAAGCGCGACGTGCCGTAGTCGCAGAGCACCACGGCCGCCGCGCCGCTGTCGGCCACGAAGTTTTTGGCCTCAAAGTCGGCCGCCTCGGGCTGGCCAAAGCGCACCGGCGCCGGCCCCTTAAACGCCGCGCCGGCCGGAGCCTGGGCCCGGCAGCTACCGGGCACCCCGTGCAGCAGCACCAGTAAGCCAACGCCCGGCAGGGCACGCCCCAACCAATTAACTAGCACATTCATAAATACTTAGTGGAAAGCGCCTGCCCCAGCCGGGGCGCGGCGGGCATCAGATTTTTTTCAGCACCAGCGCTTCCGATTGCTTGGCCAGGGCCAGGCGGTAGAACTCGCGCAGGTTGGCGTATTGCTCGGCTCCGTACACGGCCTTGGTGAGCGTGAGGCGGCTCACGAGCTGCACGGTGCCCGGCGTGGGGCTGCTCGCCGAGTAGAGGTAGCGTCCGCCGTGGTCGGGCAGGTCTACCACGGCCTGCTTGGGCAGCTCGGCCGTGTAGCCAGCCGGCAAGGTCAGCGTCAGGATAATAACATCCTGGGTAGGCGCGCCAAAATCGACCGGGTACGTGCGCACGGCGTGGTTGAAGGGGTTGCGCCCTTCGCCAAACGAGGCCAGCGGGCTCACGTACAGCTCCTGCGCCGTGCCCGGCGTGCTGGCCGGCTGGCGCAGCGCGTAGGTGAGGGTCAGGGGCTGGCTCACCTCACTCACGGCCCCAAACTTATAGGTGGGCACTTCCCAGCTGGGGTGCCGGGTGGTGAGCTGGCTCACGAATTTTTTCTCGCCCAGCTGCTGCAGCTGCTCGCGGGCCGACGCCCCCGAGTAGCCGCCGTGCTCTTCGCGCACCTCCCCCGTGAGGTTGCCCTGGGCATCTACTGCCATTTTGATGTTCTGGAAGTGGTTGTGGTGCTGGCTCGGGGTCAGGTTCACCCAGCGGCCCGGCTGCTCCTTGCCCTCCACAAGGCGGCCCAGTTGGCTGAGGCAGCGGCTGGGCAGCATGCCGCAGGGCAGCAGCGGCTCGGTAGCGTCGAGCAGCAGCTCGGTGCTGTCGGCCAGCGGCAGCAGGCCCACCACGTAGTTGTACTGCTCGAGCAGCGGAAAACTCTCGTTGATGCGGCCGTGGGCGCGGGTGCTCAGCAGCACGGGCTGCACGGGCAGCCCGGCCTGGCGCAGGGCCGCAATGAGCAGCAGGTTCACGTCGGCCGACGTGCCGCGGTGCTGCTCCCAGGTGTGCTTAAGCGAGCCGCTGGCGATGAGGCGGTTGGTGCCGTCGTACTTCACGTTTTGCAGCACCAGCGACCGCACGGCGGCGGCGCGGGCGCGGGGGTCGGGGTGCTGAATGGCCAGCACGTGCACGGCTTCTTTTAAGAAACCGGCCCGGTCGAGCAGCATCCCAAACTCTTCGTGGGCCATCAATTCGGAGTTGATTTTTGGCCAGCCGCTCGACATATTGCGGTAGGGTCCGCTCGGCATGCGCTCGCCGGCCAGCTCAAAATTGATGCGCGCCACGTAGTCGTTGGTCGTCGTCATAAACGGCTCTTCGCGCAGGGCCGGCACGTTTTGCATGGCCCAGTGGTACTGCGTAGCCTGCGCCATAATGGCCTGCGTGGCGGTCGACTCGTGGCTCGTTACGCCGCCGCCCAGCGTGGCGCCATCGGCCCGCTGCACGCGCTCGGTGGCCATAAACTGCGTGTTGGTTTGCTGCTGGGTTTGCAGGGCCAGGGGCTCGTAGCCCTGCATCAGCATCTTGTAGGTAAAGTACTCGGGAATGGTGGCCCGAAACTCGCTCCAGCGCGTGGGAATATCCCGCTGGAAGGTCCAGGGCTGGAAGTTGAAGAAAAAGTCCGACGTTACGGCGTACGAATACTCAATAATGGCCCCCTCGCGCACGCCCGGCAGCGTAAACTTGCGCACCCGCGTAGTCTTGTTGCGCTCCTCGGTAAACATGTTGCCGCCTTCGAGCTTTAGCTTCTCGATTTTGCCATCTACCACGTTGTAGGTGAAGGCTTTGAGGTTCGTTATCTTCTCCTCGTCGCCGTCGCGGTGGTAGAGGGGTATTTCCACGGTGGCGTAGTCGTAGCCCGCTTTTTTGAGAATCTTGATGCGCGTGGTGCGCTCCGTTTCCATCTGAAAGCTCAGGCCGTTGAGCGTGAAGCGCGCCGTGCCAAAGTCGTAGAGCACCACGGCCGGGGCCGCGCTGTCGCCCACAAAGTTTTTGGCCGCAAAGTCAGCCAGCTCCGGCTTCCCAAACTTGATGACGATGGGCGTCACGGCCACCTTCGGCGCCTGGCTGGCCGCCGGGCCCACTAGTCCCATTACCCCCGCCCAAATTGAACCCCAGGTACGTAGTTTTTGAATCATAGAAAGAAGATATTGGAGGCTGCGGGTATAAAATCATATAGCCGCCCTTACCCGGTAAAAGTAAGTGGCGGCTAGCTGATTACCAACTCTCGCTCACAGAATCTACACCACTTCTTCGGGCGCGGCCACGGCCAGCGCCTGGGCGGCCAGGGTGGCAAAGGTTATGCAAAACATTTTATTTCTCAATTGCGTACTTTCTTGCATGTGGCTATCCCCTTGTTCTCGTATTGCAAAACAAGTCATCGTATTCTGCTTTGCAGGCTCATCACTAATTAGTTGCACTGAGCACCCAAACCCTACTGCTACCTCGGCGCCTACAAAAGTGACTACTCGCCAGCAATTGATTCAAGCGCTCGCCGTGCATATCCAATACTATCATCAGGAGGATGGAGAAGCGGCCAGACCGGGCTGGCAAAGCGGTACTTATAGCTTCAGCCTTGGCCCCGGCCGGCCGGCTAAGCTGTATACCAGTCGAGGTGCCGTCCGGGCTGAATTAAATCGGGTGCTGGATTCACTCAAAGCTACCGGGCCAGTGCGGATGGGAGACCCGGCTGAATTAACCGACACGCTTCCTACCCGTCAATCTTCGGTCACAACGACTACCTCCACACGCACCCAGACAGTGGGAAAAGATAGTCTTTAATAGGTTTCAAGACCGAGTTTTTTTACCACACTTTTTAAGTTCGTTTTGCTATGCTAATAGAGATTGGTCATTCTGACTTGAATGTCGAGCAGGAACGTGGGGCACTCACCAACGTTGTCAATTTTGTTGTGCCACGCGTAGGAGCACGCTACCCCAACATTCTCATTACGATACGCTATCAGCTTATTCCCAAAACGGGCTTGTTTCGCTATCAAAAGGAAGACGATGTTACGTGTGTCTTTAGCCCGGATGGCTGGGATTCAACTGGCGGCTTCACCTCACCGGATTATTTCTTACAGAAGCATATGATGCCGGGCAATCGCATTTTTAAGTTCGAGACCTTCGTGCTCATAGAGCTTCACGATGCCAAAGTGAGCGTTGGAGTTTTTGGCTCTAGCGCAGATTTTACGCCTCCTCGCAAGCACAGCCGCATTAAAGTGGAAGGCTTTATCGATACGCGGGGCAAGGGCACGGTTAAATGCATCCTTCTTTCCTAATATAAGCATAATTATCTGATTACCAATTCCTTCTTCACAGCAGCTACACCACTTCTTCGGGCGAGGCCACGGCCAGCGCCTGGGCGGCCAACGCATCGTTCGCGGCCGAGCCAGGCGTGGCTTTCACAGCCAGCAGCAGGTAGATAATGGCCGCCAGCACGCTGGCCAAACTCAGGGCGTGCACCCAGGGCAGGCGGGCGGGCTGGTTGCTGAAAATCCAGCCTGCCAGCAGCGCCCCAATGCCAATGCCCACCTCCAGGGCAATGTACATGGTGGCCACGCCCCGGCCCCGGCGCGCGGGGTGGCTCAGGTCGATGGTCCAGGCGTAGAGGGTGGGCGAGTTGAGCCCCGTGCCCACCCCAAATATCACGGCGGCCAGCAAAAACACCGGCACCGACGGCGACCACACCAGCACCGCCAGGCCCAGCGCCAGCAGGCTGGCCGACCAGCGCAGCACCGGCACCCGGCCGTGGGTGTCGCTGGCCTTGCCGGCCACCAGCCGCACCGCCAGCGAGGCCAGCGTGTAGCAGATGTAAAACAGCCCTTTGGTGGGGCCGGCCAGGCCCAGCAGCCGGCTTTGGTCGGGTATCACGGTGAGCACTGCGCCGTAGGGCAGCAGGCACAGCAGCGTCACCAGGGCCGGCGACAGCACCCGCGGCTCGAGTATCTCATCGAGCCTGAGCTTGAGCAAGACCGGGCTGAACTTGCGCCGCTGGGCCGGGGGCAGCGTTTCGGTGAGGGTGCCCTGCACCAGCACCGAGAGCAGCGCCGCCGCGCTCGACAGGTAAAACATGGTATTGAGGGAGAACGTGTCGGCCACCCACGAGCCCAGCGCGGGGCCGGCGGCCATGCCCAGGCTGCCCGTTACGCCGAGCAGGCCCATGGCCTCGCCGCGCTTGTGCACGGGCACGATGTCGGCCACGAAGGCGGCGGTGGCCGTGGGCTTGAAGCCGGTGCTGAAGCCGTGCAGCAGCCGCAGCAGCAAAAACCCGCTCACCGTGAGCGCCAGCGGGTAAAAAAACCCGCATACAAAGCATACCAGCGACCCGAACACCATCACCGGAATGCGCCCCACGGTGTCGGAGAGCTTGCCCGAAAACGGCCGCGAAATGGCCGCCGTGAGCGTAAAGAGCGCAATGATGAAGCCCTTGTACTCGCCGCCGCCCAGGTTGGTAAGGTGCTGGGGCAGTTCGGGCAGCAAAAGGTTGAAAGACAGAAAGAACAGAAAGGACGACAGGCACATCAGCCAGAAGCCCCGCGAGTACGAACCAAGCATAAGTGGTGCAAAGGTCGGGCAGCGGGCCGATAGCTGGCTCCTGTTTAGCGAGCGGCGGCGGGCAGCTCGGGCCCGCGTAGCGCAAGGCGGCCCTACCGCCGCCAAAAAGCCCCGACGCGCCAAGGGCGTCGGGGCTTTTTTATAAATTTCAGGTCAGTACACGATGTTCTGGCGGCGGACCCCACCCCCGGCCCCGGCCCAAAAAGGAGGGGAGCCTACCGCTTGTTCACGGTAGCGCTGCCGTGGCTCCCCTCCCTTTTGGGGAGGGGCCGGGGGTGGGGTCCGCCGTGGAGGGCGATAACATACAGCGTGCATAAAATTACTGTAGTGCCGCCTGCGCTTTTAGGCACGCTTTCTCAAGCTACTGAACCAGTAGCCGGAGCGTTTGCTTGCCTTGGTCGGTGCCAATGGTCAACTGGTAAACCCCGCTGCTCAGCTTGCTTGTGACCGGCACGGCGTAGTGCCCACTTTCGTACACCTTCTCCGTGATGGTAGCCACATACTGCCCCAGCGCATTGTACACTTTAATGGAAACCGGGCTTTTTGCCAACAGGGAGAACTCCAGCGTGGCCGCGCCCGACGAAGGGTTAGGATAAAGCGTAGCCGCTTCCAGGTTGCTTGGCGCCCCGGTGGCGGTAGCCAAGGCAGTAGCCGCCTGGGCCGAGCTAGCGCACGAAGCGGCGGCGGGGCTGTTGCCCGTCACTTCGAGCCAGTCGATGATGGCGAACTCCGCGGCTTGCGTCGTCTCCAGCCGGATGGCATTGACGCCGGCCCGCAGCGTGACGCTGGCCGTGGTGGTGGTCCAGGTGGTCCACGCCGCGGTTTTGGGGAACGCCACGCTGTTCACGGCCGAGGCCCCGTTGACCAGCACGCGTGCCGTAGTGGCGCTGCTGCTGCCGGCGTTGGCGTAGCGGAAGCGTAGGGCATACGTGCCAGCGGCGGGCGCGCTCACTTTGTAGTCAATGCCCTGGCCCGACGAGTTAGACAGGTTGATGTAATACCCATTATCGGCCCCCGAGTAGCTGTTCTGGCGCGAGCCATCGGCCCCGCAGTAGCCGTTGGTGGTGCTGGCCGCGTCTTCGAGGCGCACCGTGGCCGTGCTACCGCTACCCCCGCCCCCACCGCCGCCGGTGGTGGCCGTGAAGGTGGCCGTAGCCGTGGCGTTGGCCGTCACCGTCACCGTTGTGGTGGGGTTGGTGCCGCTGGCCGCCCCGCTCCAGCCGGCGAAGGTGTAGCCCGTGGCCGCCGTGGCCGTGAGCGTGACTACCGTGCCGGCGGCGTAGGAGCTGGCATCGGGGCTGCGGGCAATGGTGCCGCCGGCCGCCGGGCTGGCCGTGGTGGTGAGCGTGTAGCTGGCGGGCGGCGTGGTGCCGCCACCGCCGCCGCAGCAGCTGGTGGGGCTGCTCATGGTGGCCCCGGCTCCGCACGAAGAGCTGGCTACCAAGGCCTTCACATTGGCCGCCGCCGCCACGCTCAGCGCGTAGGGCGGCGTGAAGGCCGTGCCGCTGCCCGCCGTGTTGCCGGTGGTGTTCACAAACACGTTGCCTAGCGAGGAAATGGCCGTGAAATTATTTTCGAACGGGTCGATGGGCACATTTACGTTGTCGAAATAGTTGTTCTCTACCCGCAAATCGGCCTCCAGGCCGGCCCGGATGCAATTGTTGTTGCCCGTGCAGCTGTAATAGTTGTTTACCAGGTGCACTTTACCAAACCGCACGCGGGGCATCCGCTCCTTGCAGCCCTGGGCCCACCAGCAGTATTGCATGGTGATGCGCAGCTTGCCCCGGTCGCCAGTGGCGCCATCACTGGAGCCAAACAGGTTAGAAAACCGGTGGTCGTCGGCCCCACCCGAGCCGCCGGCCGTGGGCGCTTTCAGGTAAGAGAACTTGCACCAGGTGATGGATATATAATCGGCCATGTTCTTGATATCCAGGTTGCCGTCCAGCGCGTCCTGAAAATCGCAGTGGTCGACCCACACATTGGTGCAGTTGTCAATCGTCATGTTGTCGTTGCCATCCACGTCGAAGGCCCCTGGGCCCACAAACGTCAGGTTGCGGATGATGAGGTTGCTGCTCCGCTTTATATACAGAATGCCCGAGCCGTCGGCCGTCTTGTCAACCGATACCAGCTTGGCCCCCGGCAAGCCATAAATGGTTTTGCCCGACTGGTCCTGAAAATTAATCCGCCCAGCCGAGGGAAACGTGATGGTGCCCGAGACGTGGATGACTTTTACCGTGGCCGACGTAACGGCATTCTTGAAATCGGTGTAGTTGCTCACTACGGTCGGCGTGGCGCTGCCGCCGCCCGTAGTGCCCCCGTTTTGCGTGGCCCAGCCCACCACGGCGCACGACGTGCCAGTGCCCCCGCTACCCCCGCCCCCGCCGCCGGTAGTGGCCGTGAAGGTGGCCGTGAGGCTCTTGTTGGCGCTCATAGTTACGGTGGTGCTCGCGGTGGTGGCCGTCGAGGCCCCGCTCCAGCCGGCAAAAGTGTAGCCGCTGGCCGCCATGGCCGTGGCCGTAACTACCGTGCCGGCGGCGTAGCTGCCGCCCGCCGGGCTCAGCGCCACCGTGCCGCCCGCTGCGGGGCTGGCCGTCACCGTGAGGGTGTAGGTGGTGGTGCCCACCGGCGTGAAGGTGGCCGTGGCCGTGCTGTTGGCATTGACCGTGACGGTGGTGGTGGCGCTGCTGCCGCTGGCTGCCCCGCTCCAGCCGGCAAAGGTGTAACCGCTGGCCGGCGTGGCCGTGAGCGTGACCACCGTGCCGGCGGCGTAGGAGCTGGCATTGGGGCTGCGGGCGATGGTGCCGCCCGCCGCGGGGCTGGCCGTCACCGTGAGCGTGTAGGTGGCGGGCGGCGTGGTGGTGCCGCCGTACTCGCGGGCCCCCACGTCGGGCGCCGAGCCGCTGTAGGTGATGCTGCTGGCGGTCACGCCCGCGTTTATCAGGTCGCTGCCGGCCGCCAGGGCCAGGAAATTGCCCAGGTTGGGCGTGCCATCGGCATTGCGGCCCACCGAGGCGGGCACCGCCAGGCTGGCAAAATCGGCGGCGCTCACTACCAGGCCTTTGCCGTTCGAGCTGGCCCCGTTCGCCCAAAACACGTTGGAGTTGCTCACCAGCGTGCCAATGGTTTTGTCGCTCGACTTGCCCTGAAACGACAGGTTGTTGGTGAATACGTGCGAGCCCCCTTCCCGAAACTGGAAGTTGGCGTCGGCGTTGTTGTAGCTGGTATTATTAGTAACGGTGATGGGGCCGGGGTTGTCGTTGTCGGTGAAGCCGTGGTGGCCGTTATTGAAGGCCACGCAGCGCCGCACCACGTGGGCCACCGCAATGCCCGAGCCGCCCAGCTTAAAGCCGTTTTTGTCGCCGCTGCCCGAGGTAGCGCCGTTGCTCAGCGCCCCGTTGCTGTACGAAACGCAGTTTTCCAGCGTCACGGGGCCAATGGGGCCGGTTTCGGTTTTGGCGTAAAAATCCCAGCCGTCGTCGATGTTATTATGCGAGATGCAGCCCCGAAATACGTTGCCGTTGCCGCTGGTGAGCTTGCAGGCAAAGCCGTCGGCGTTCTCGTTGCCGGGGTCCTGGTTGTCGTACGACGTGCAGTTGAGCACCAGGTTGTTGGCGGGCCAGTCGGCCTTGGCCGTGGTAGACGAGGCCCGCGCAATCTGCAGGCCCGAGTCGCGGTTGTAGCGGGTCGTGCACAGCTCAAAGGTGTTGTTGCTGCCGCCCACAAAAATGCCGTTATCGCCGGCCCTCTCCACAAGCAACCCCTTGATATACCAGTTGTTACCGTTCACCGTGAAGCCCCGGTTGGCATCGGCCAGCGGCTGGCCCGAAAAGTTGAGGTCGGGCACCTCGCCCTGGTACGCTTCGATGCGCTTGCTGCCGTTGTTGCCCGTGGCAATGGTGACGCCCGCGGAATAATTGTAGGTGCCGCCGCGCATGAAAATGGTGCCGCCGGTGGCGATGGTCGTAATGGCCTTGGTAAGCGTGGTGGGCGCGGCCAGGGTGCCGGGGTTGCTGTCGGTGCCGGTGGGGGCCACGTATAGGGTGGTTTGCGCGGCAGCCAAGTGTCCGCAAAGCAAGCCGGCCAGCAACAGCAGCCGCGTGACGAGGAGAAAGCAGTTTTTTTGCATGAGGATGAAGGGAATTGGTGAAAGAGACGGAGCGCATTCAAAAATTGAAACCTCTATACCGGCACCTCCCTGGGCCAGGGAGATGAGGAGCTACTCTACACCAATTGCCTTCCTGGCCAAAAGCGGCTCCGCACTGCAGCGGGCAAGCCAAGGCCAGCAGACGGCTTTATCGCCGCCCTATTTTTTGCTTATAAACCCACACTAAATCAACGGTTTATGTATAACCAATAGTAGGCTTAAATCTTGGTTATGCAATGAAGTACCCATGAAAAAATCTATGCAATCGATATCGGCAACGATTGCGGCCTCGCTGCCGGTGTCTTCATCTCTATCAGCTTTATATCTACTTAAGATATAGCTGGTTAGGTAGCTCTCCTCCTGGCCGGCAACCTGCCAGATGCCGCACCCCAGGCTTACGCTGTCCGGCGCTTGTCTCAGGACCTACCTCAGGCGGACACCCAGCTCACCAGCGGTGGTTAGTGCAGCGAGCACTGGTTGGCAGGCAGCTAGTTCCAGCTAATTGCCACGTTTCTATACTCCAGGTCAATGTTTCCACCGGCCGGGGATGCTGGGTGGCCTTCCCCATACATAGTGAGGGTAACTAGCCTGAACGACTTGGTTTTAGGCAGTATTTTGGGCACTACCACCACAGCCTTTACGGGCACGCCGGTAGCCAGGGTGGTATAAACGCTAGAACCGGAACCAAGCTTGGCTTGGTAGCCAGCAACCGCATACTCATCGCCTTGCTCGTCCACTGCCTTCAACCCCGTAATTTTTCGCACTTGGTTGGCCGCCGAGTTGGTGAGCAAAAAAGTGAGCGTCACAGTCTGCGCTTTGGCATTACCCTGGCACTTCACCAACGCATATTCTACCCCGTAAGCCGTTTGGCGCTGGGTAGCAGCCGAAGCCACCTGCGCGGTTGATGCGGGTTGGTCAGTCGTCTGCGGGGGGGCCGTAGCGGGGCTGCGCGCAATGATACCCTTCTTCAGGTTGGCATTCTCAAACTTGAGCTTGGCATTGTCAATCTTCAGCTTCTCGCACTCATCCATCGTTTGGGCGGTGGCGGCCGACGCACCGAGTAGCAAAAGGGCCACGGTAGCAACAGTAGGGCAGTTCAACATCATACGAATACAAAAGAGTTTTGAGGAAAGAAGTGATACGTATACCGCTGAACGCTCCCTCTGCCCCAGGGTTACCAAATGCCCCCAATTCACGCTTCACGCACAAAAACGCAACGCGGAGCTTTTGCCGCGCACAAGCTGCTTGCGGGGTAAAAGCTGCCAAAACGGCCACTCCCCCACCCCGGCCCCAAATGTGCCGTAGCCAGCCCCTATGAATTGGCTATCTTCCTTAGTAACAAAAATCTCCGCCAAAAACCCCAGCGGCGGGCGGGGCCCCGATAAGCCCGCCGTGAGCGTGCGCGAGCGGGTGTCGGCCCTGCGCCACCTGCCGGCGTTTCTCAAGCTCATCTGGCAAACTTCGCCAGCCCTCACGCTCGGCAACATCGGGCTGCGCCTGCTGCGGGCCGCCCTGCCGCTGGCCATGCTCTACGTGGGCCGCCTCATTCTTGACGATGTGGTGCAGCTCACCAAGCTGCCCCCGGCCAGCCGGGTGCTGTCGCCGGTGTTTGGGCTGGTGGCGCTGGAGTTTGGGCTGGTGCTGCTGGCCGACGCGCTGGGCCGCGCCGTGGCCCTGCTCGACTCGCTGCTCGGCGACCTCTTTGCCAATGCCAGCTCGGTGCGCCTCATGCGCCACGCCGCCGAGCTCGACCTCGACCAGTTCGAAGACAGCACCTTTTACGACAAGCTGGAGCGCGCCCGCCGCCAAACGCTCTCGCGCTCGGTGCTCATGAGCCAGGTGCTGGCCCAGGGCCAGGATGCCGTCACGCTCGTGCTGCTGGCCGCCGGCCTGGTGGCCTTCCAGCCCTGGCTGCTGGGCTTGCTGCTGCTGGCCGTGGTGCCCGCCTTCCTCGGCGAAAGCCACTTCAACGAGCGCAGCTATTCGCTCTCGCACTCCTGGACGCCCGAGCGCCGCGAGCTCGACTACCTGCGCCAGACCGGCGCCAGCGACGAAACTGCTAAAGAGGTGAAAATCTTTGGGTTATCTGATTTTCTGATTGCCCGCTTTTCCACGCTCTCCGACCAGTTTTACGCCCAGAACAAGACGCTGGCCCTGCGCCGCGCCGGCTGGGGCACCGTGTTTGCGGCCATCGGCGCGGCGGGCTACTACGGGGCCTACCTCTACATTATTAAGCAAGCCGTGGGCGGGGCCATTTCCATTGGTCAGCTTACGTTTCTGGCCGGCTCGTTTGCCCGGCTGCGGGGCTTGCTCGAAGGTATCCTGAGCCGCTTCAGCCAGGTGGCCGACGGCGCGCTGTACTTGCAGGATTTCTTCGATTTCTTCCAGATTGAGCCGCGTATCGTGCGGCCCACGCTGGGGCAGGCCGTGCGGGCGTTCCCCCGGCCCATCCGGCAGGGCTTCACGTTTGAGGATGTGGGCTTTAAGTACAAAAACGCCGAGAAGTGGGCCCTGCGCCACCTCAGCTTTGAGCTGCAAGCCGGCGAAAAGCTAGCCCTGGTGGGCGAAAATGGCGCGGGCAAAACCACGCTGGTCAAGCTCTTAGCCCGCCTCTACGACCCCAGCGAGGGCCGCATCCTGCTCGACGGCCACGACCTGCGCGAGTACGACCCCGCCGAGCTGCGCCAGGAAATCGGCGTCATCTTCCAGGACTTCGTGCGCTTCCAGTTGCCCGCCGGCCAAAACCTGGCCGTGGGCCGCATCGAGGAGCGCACCAACCAGCCCCGCATCGAGCAAGCCGCCCACCAAAGCCTAGCCGACAGCGTCATCGCCAAGCTGCCCCAGGGCTACGACCAAATGATAGGCCGGCGCTTCAACGGCGGCGTGGACCTGAGCGGCGGCGAGTGGCAAAAAATTGCCCTCGGCCGCGCCTACATGCGCGAGGCCCAGCTACTTATCCTCGATGAGCCCACCGCCGCCCTCGACGCCCGCGCCGAGTACGAGGTGTTTGAGCGCTTCAAGGAGCTCACCCAGGGCAAAACCGCCGTGCTCATCAGCCACCGCTTTAGCACCGTGCGCATGGCCGACCGCATCCTGGTAGTGGAGCACGGCCGGGTGCAGGAAATCGGCTCGCACGAGGAGCTACTGGCCAAGGGCGGGCGGTATGCAGAATTGTTTCAGTTGCAGGCGGCAGGGTATCGGTAGGAAGCAATTAATTTGCGCTTTGCCTTTTGCCTTTACACCAGTCCTTAACTATGCCTTACGACCTTCCCTTCGAGCGAATTATCAAAACGGATAATGAATCCGCACTTGCATCAAATAAACTGCTAGCTACTACATTAATTACCGCTTTTCCAGAAATTTATGATTTGAACGCCGTTGATTCTGGCGCGCACTTTACGCAGTTTGAGATTGACCTGGAAGACGAACTTCCAGAACGATATTTTAGACTATGGGCTGACCTTGGCGAAATGCACTTTGGCTTCCAATTCTGGAAAGACACACTATGGTTGGAGCTAGGAACTGCCGGAAATCCTAATACCCGGTTTGTGCAGGTACATAAGTATGCTGCTTTTATTGTGCAGCATGGTTTTACTATAAGCGGTATTTCGAGCCCTGAAACTTTAAACTTAAAAAAAACGATAGAAGAACACTTGCAGAAATATAAAGAATGGGCCGGTTTTGTTGAACACGTGGTTCAGGCCATAGCTACCGAATCTTCTTCGACCGAATAGTATCTGACTCCTTTTTCAACCCACTACTCAGGTAACAGCTCCACCCGCATCGGCACCACGTCCGTTTCCTCATAAATATCAGCCAGCGTCAGCGTCAAACTCAATTCTGGAATCGTGATAGAATCAGCAGCCTCCGTCAGTGCGGTATGTGCCCAAGCCCCATGCTCCGTTAACTGATACCACTCGACCAGCCAGGCTTTTTGCGAAACCAATAGATAGTGCCGCAACGAGGGCAGCTTCTTGTATTGGTTAAATTTTAGGCCCCGATCGTAGACCTCCGTAGAGGGTGAGAGCACTTCTACGATGAGCAGCGGGCTGTGCAGCTGCTGGCTTTCGCGCTGGTCATGCGGGTCGCAGCTCACCATCACGCCGGGGTAGGCGTAGTGGCGGCCGGCCTCCACGGCCAGCCGCACGGCCTCCATTTGTACCCGGCATCTCTTGCCGCGCAGCCCCTGCCGCAACGTCACCGCCATATTGAGCGCGATGGTATTATGTGCAATACTGGCCCCGGCCATCGCAAATACCTCGCCTTCAAAGAACTCGTGGCGGATTTCACTTGCTTCTTCCAAGGCAAAATACTCCTCGGCCGTATACTGGTGCGGCTGTGTATTGGCGTGTCCCATAAGGCCAAAGATAACCGCTTGGGCAAGCAGGTGAAAACCGCGCCCAACGTGGCCGGTTGTAGTAGCCTTGTCCGGGGTGGCTAGCCCTCCCCGCTCCCTTCCCCGCTTCCCTTGCAGCACAACCTCACCCTCAACAACGACTACGCCGTTGCGTCGAGCTGCCTTATTCGCAAGCCGCTGGCTTGTAGGGTCGCATAAGAATTTGCTCATCGACAACTCAAATCGACCTACACTTTTAACAGGCACGGCCGGTCAGCAATCGGTTTTTTGCTGGGCCAGGCTCCTAATTTAAGCTATTTGGCGGCCGCGCGGTTGTGCAGGCAGCCCGAACCAAGCACCTTACTTCGCGGGCTAATAAGCTGAACGTTAGTCTAAAAATACATTTCCGTCCGTAGCTTAGAGAATTGCTTGAAAACTCTACGCTATTTCCATGAAACCCACCACTCCGCTCAAGCTAGCCTGCTTGTTAAGCCTGGTGCTGCTCTCCGGCTGCCTCACTTCCCGCGATGCCCGCATTGAGTCGAGCTACAGCTACCGGGGCCGCTTCCGGCACTACCGCACCTACAACTTTTTGAGTGGCAACGGCCTAGCCGCCGACAGCACCCGCATTAGCGACGCGCTGCGTGCCGCCGTTAAGCAGCGGATGCGCCTGCAGGGCTACCGGTTTTCGCACCGCAACCCCGACCTCATGGTCAGCCTCAAGCTGTTTGAGGGCGATATGCGCTTTCCCGGCTTTGTGCAGGACGACATCTCGCGCTGGGTTAAAAACAACGAGGCCGAGGACGAGGAAACCCCCGAGGAGCAGCGCCACGCCTACCAGCAAACCCGCCTGCTCATGCTCGACGGTACGCTCATGGTCACCCTCATCGATACGCACACCGACAACGCTATCTGGAACGGCTACGCCTCGGGCGTGGTGGTGCCCGAGGGCCCGCGGGGCGAATACGTGCTCGTGCGCTCGGTGCGCGCCATCTTCGACCGCTACCGCATTTTCACCGAAAACTACTTCAACGGCGGCAACCTCGACGGGGCCATGGGCGGCCAGCCCAGCCAGGAGCCAGGGGCCACGCCCAGCGTGCCGCCGGCCACCGAAACCCCGCGCTAAGCGGCGGCAGGTCACTTTTCGCTTTCGCCCAACCCGGCGCCAGTGTACCTTTGCTTGTCCGCGCCAGGGCGCCCGCTACCTAACTAGCTGACCTCTATGTTACTCGCCATTAATTCTGCCTACCAACCCAGCGACTACCTGCCCATCCTCATTCAGTTTGGGCTGGCCGTGGCGTTCGTCGCCTTCGCCATGGTCGTGTCGCACCTGGTAGGCCCCAAGCGCCACAGCACCGTGAAGGACGCCTCCTTTGAGTGCGGCATCGAGAGCGTGGGCAACGCCCGCACGCCCATCTCGGTCAAGTATTTCCTCACGGCCATCCTGTTTGTGCTCTTCGACGTGGAAGTTATCTTCATGTACCCCTGGGCCGTCAACTTTCGCCAGCTCGGCACCGCCGGCTTTGTGGAGATGATAATTTTCATGGCGCTGCTCATGGCCGGCTTCGGCTACGTTATCAAAAAAGGCATTCTGCGCTGGAATGAGGCCGTTCCCAGCCAAACTTTCACGGCAAAGCCGGTGTTGGCAAAGCAGCCCGTCGAAGCTGCACAGGCTGCCTGACAATTATCAGTCATCAATTACCAGTTATCAGTTTTGCAACTTGCGTCAGCACATTGCAACTTATTGATTGCTAATTGAAAATGATAATTGCTAACTGATAATTGCTAATTGAAATGATGGATACCCGCGTTCCTGAAATTAAATCCGCGCCGGCCCCCGATGGCATCGAGGGCGCGGGCTTTTTTGCTACTTCCCTGGAGAAAGTGGTGGGCATTGCCCGCGCCAACTCGCTGTGGCCCTTGCCCTTTGCCACTTCTTGCTGCGGCATCGAATTCATGGCCACCATGGGGGCCCACTACGACATCTCGCGCTTTGGCTCCGAGCGCCCCAGCTTCTCGCCCCGCCAGGCCGACTTGCTGATGGTGATGGGTACCATTGCCAAAAAAATGGCCCCCATTGTGAAGCAGGTGTACGAGCAAATGGCCGAGCCCCGCTGGGTGCTGGCCATGGGCGCCTGCGCCTGCTCGGGTGGCATTTTTGACAGCTACTCGGTGCTGCAAGGCATCGACCGCATTATTCCGGTCGATGTGTACGTGCCCGGCTGCCCGCCCCGCCCCGAACAAGTGCTCGATGGCCTGATGCGCGTGCAGGACCTCGCCAAAAACGAGAGCATCCGCCGCCGCAACTCGCCCGAGTACCAAGCCCTGCTGGCTTCTTATAATATCAAGTAAGTTTCTGATTAGCTATTAAAAAAGAACGTCAGGCTGAGCTTGCCGAAGCATCTCACTCGCTTCGTTGCAATGACATTGATTAGTAGTGCTGCACGCGAGATGCTTCGGCAAGCTCAGCCTGACGTTCTTTTTTAAGAAGATATCCAAATGGCTGACCCGACCAAAGAAGAATCTACCGCCGCGCAGGAAACCGCTGCCGCTCAGGACCCCACCGCGCAGCAAAACGCGCAGGTGCTGGCTTTGCTGCACAGCCTATTTGGCGAAGCCACGTTCAGCGACGTGAGCGAGCCCTACGGCCTGCTCACGGTAACGACCAAGCGCGAGCATATCCACCACATTATGGCCGGCTTGCAGCGGGATGAAACACTTAAGTTTCACTTCCTGACTACGATGTGCGGTATCAATTACCCTGAGAACCTGAACCAGGAGCTCGGCATGATTTACCACCTGCACAGCCTGGTGCACAATATCCGGCTGCGCATCAAGATTTACTTTCCGGTGGCCGACCCGGTAGTGCCCACATTATCAGATATTTACGCCGCCGCTAACTGGATGGAGCGTGAGGCCTATGACTTCTACGGCATCATCTTCACCGGCCACCCCAACCTGCGCCGCATCCTGAACGTGGAGGACATGGACTACTTCCCCATGCGTCGGCAGTACCCATTGGAAGACGGCACCCGCGAAGACAAAACCGACCTTTTCTTCGGTCGCTAACTTTTTAGATTGTCATACTGAGGAAGCATCTTATCACTGCTTTCGCCAGGATTAGTTACCACCTACCCACGCAACGCGAACGTGATAAGATGCTTCGTAAGCGGACGCCAGACATGGCATGACAACGGTTCAATATGGCAGTAAACGACGCCCTGGCAGGCACCCACAAGATTATCGAAGAAGCCCACGAGCAGCAGGGTGGTCAGTTGGTGCCCACGCTCAACGACTTTTCGCAGGAGTTCACCACCCTCAACCTGGGCCCGACGCACCCCGCCACGCACGGTATCTTCCAGAACATCCTGCAAATGGATGGCGAGCGCATCATCTCGGGCGTGCCGACTATCGGCTACATCCACCGCGCGTTTGAGAAAATTGCCGAGCGCCGGCCGTTCTATCAGATTACGCCGCTGACAGACCGCATGAACTACTGCTCATCGCCCATCAACAACATGGGCTGGCACATGACGGTAGAGAAGCTGCTGGGCGTAACGGTACCCAAGCGCGCCCAGTATATCCGCGTGATAATGATGGAGTTGGCGCGCATTGCCGACCACCTTATCTGCAACTCCATTCTGGGCGTAGATACGGGGGCCTTCACTGGCTTCCTCTACGTGTTTCAGGAGCGCGAGAAGATTTACGAGATTTACGAGGAGGTATGCGGCTCGCGCCTCACCACCAACATGGGCCGCGTCGGCGGTATGGAGCGCGACCTCACGCCGGTAGCCATCGACAAGCTGCGCACGTGGCTGAAAGAGTTTCCGGCCGTGATGAAGGAGTTTGAGGCGATGTTTAATCGCAACCGCATCTTCATGGACCGCGTGGTAAACGTGGGCCCCATCACGGCGGAAAAAGCCCTAAACTACGGCTTCACCGGCCCCAACCTGCGGGCCGCCGGCGTCGACTACGACGTGCGCGTGATGAATCCCTATTCCTCCTACGAGGACTTCGAGTTTGACATTCCGGTGGGCACCAACGGCGATACCTACGACCGCTTCATGGTGCGCAACGAGGAAATCTGGCAGAGCCTGCGCATTATCAATCAGGCCCTTGACCGGCTGCCCGACGGCCCGTTCCACGCCGATGCACCGCACTACTACCTGCCGGCCAAGGAAGCGGTGTACAAGAACATGGAGGCCCTGATTTACCACTTCAAAATCATCATGGGCGAGATTGACGCGCCCGTGGGTGAAGTGTACCACTCGGTGGAGGGCGGCAACGGCGAGCTGGGCTTCTACCTGATTTCGGACGGCGGGCGCACACCCTACCGCCTGCATTTCCGCCGGCCGTGCTTTATCTACTACCAGGCCTATTCGGAGATGGTAGTAGGCACGAGCCTCTCGGATGCCATCGTGATTTTGTCGTCGATGAATGTGATTGCCGGTGAGCTGGACGCCTAGTTTTTTAGTTGAAAGTACTTGATATGGAGCCGATTACCACGCCTGCTAAACCACAGTTTTCGCCCGCCGCCCAGGCCGAGATTAAGCGCCTGCTCACGCACTACCCCGACGACCGCAAGAAGTCGACCTTGCTGCCCGTGCTGCACATTGCGCAGGCCGAGTTTGGCGGCTGGGTGAGCCCCGAGGTGCAGGACCTGGTAGCCGAAACCCTGGGTCTGCGCTCGATTGAGGTGTACGAGGTGAGCACGTTCTACACTATGTTCAACCTCAAGCCAGTGGGCAAGCACGTGCTGGAAATCTGCCGCACGGGTCCCTGCATGCTACGCGGCTCCGACGAGCTAACGGCGCAGCTGGAGCGCATTACCGGCGCAAAGGTGGGCGGCACCTCGCCCGATGGTCATTTTACCCTCAAGGAAGTAGAATGCCTGGCGGCCTGCGGCTTTGCCCCGGTGGTGCAGGTGCGCGAGAAATACTACGAGTCGCTTGATACCGAGGCTAATGTGAATGCTATGCTGGATGAGCTGCGCGGCTTAGTACATCGGCCCATCCTGCCCTGGGAGGAAACGAGCTTACCTAACTCCTTGCAAAACAATTAGTTTACTTACTATTATGGCTGAACAGGACAAAGACTTGCCGTTGGTAGTAGCAGAAATTTTAATTGAGATGCACGGTATGAACGACCGGCTCAATAATGTGGAGGGCCGCCTGGCAAATGTTGAAAACATATTAATGCAGGTAGTTAGCAGTATTCAGCAGCTGAGCGGAGCAGTAAGTCGAATGGCCGATGTTATTAACCAGCAGCAGGAAGCTGATACGGCTAATTTTAAGCTTCTTATGGAGGCTGATGAGCGCAATACAATCCGCTTGGAAACTGCGCTGGGTCAAATCAACCAGCGTTTGGAACGTCTAGAGAATAAGTAAATGGGACGCAAGCTCTTAACCGAACACGTTAACGTTGAAGGTATTGAAACCTTCGCCGTGTACCGCAAGCACGGCGGCTACCGCGCCGTGGAGAAGGCGCTGAAAATGACGCCCGACGAAGTGGTGGAAGAAGTGAAGAAGTCGGGCCTGCGCGGGCGCGGCGGCGCGGGCTTCCCCACAGGCCTCAAGTGGAGCTTTCTGGCCAAGCCCGAGGGCGTGCCGCGCTACCTGGTCTGCAACGCCGACGAGTCGGAGCCCGGCACTTTTAAGGACCGCTACCTGATGTCGAAGCTGCCGCACTTGCTCATTGAGGGCATGATTGCGGGCAGCTACGCCTTGGGGGCGCGCACCAGCTACATCTACATTCGCGGCGAGCTTTTGTACGTGCTGCGCATTCTAGAAAGAGCTATTGCCGAAGCGTACGCGGCTGGCTTCCTGGGCGAAAACATCCAGGGTTCGGGCTATTCGCTTGATTTACACGTGCATCCGGGCGCAGGCGCGTACATCTGCGGCGAGGAAACGGCACTGCTGGAGTCGCTGGAGGGCAAGCGTGGCAACCCGCGCAACAAGCCGCCATTCCCGGCCGTGCAAGGGCTATATGCCCGGCCCACGGTGGTCAACAATGTGGAAAGCATTGCGTCGGTAGTACCGATTATCAATGAAGGTGGCGACGAATACGCTAAGCTGGGCGTGGGCAAAAGCACGGGTACCAAGCTGTTTTCGGCCTGCGGCCACCTCAACAAGCCCGGTATCTACGAGCTGGAGTTGGGCGTGCCGGTGGAGGAATTCATTTACTCCGATGAGTACTGCGGCGGTATCTGGAAGGGCCGCGAGCTAAAAGCCGTGGTGGCCGGAGGCTCCTCCGTGCCGATTCTACCTAAAGAGTTGATTCTCAAGACCGCGGCGGGCGAGCCGCGCCTCATGACGTACGAGTCGCTGAGCGACGGGGGCTTCGTAACGGGCACCATGTTGGGCTCGGGGGGCTTTATTGCGATGGACGAAACGACGTGCATCGTGAAGAACACCTGGAACTTCTCGCGCTTCTACCACCACGAAAGCTGCGGGCAGTGCTCGCCCTGCCGCGAGGGCACGGGCTGGCTCGAAAAGGTGTTGCACCGCCTGGAGCACGGCCACGGCTCGATGCACGACATCGACCTGGTAGTGAGCGTGGCCAAGCAGATTGAGGGCAACACCATTTGCCCCCTTGGCGAAGCTGCCGCCTGGCCGGTGGCCGCCGCCGTGCGCCACTTCCGCGACGAGTTTGAGTGGCACGTGACGCACCCCAAGGAAGCTACCCAGCCGGGCGCCGTGTACCGCGGCAATCTGGTACTGGCGTAGTTTTGAAATAAAAAACAGAACGTCATGCTGAACGCAGTGAAGCATCTTGCTCGCATCGTCTGGCTTTCGTTCAACGGTGCGAGCGAGATGCTTCACTGCGTTCAGCATGACGATTAGTATTTGTATCGAATAGGATAATGGCTAAAATAACCTTCGACGGAATTGAGGTAGAAGTACCAGACGGTACTACCATCCTCAACGCGGCCCGCAAAATTGGGGGCGGCGTAGTGCCGCCCGCCATGTGCTACTACACGCCGCTCAAGGGCAGCGGCGGCAAGTGCCGTGCCTGCCTGGTGCGCGTGGCGGCCGGCTCGGCCAAAGACCCACGCCCCATGCCCAAGCTGGTGGCCTCGTGCATTACGCCGGTGCAGGATGGCATGGTGGTCGAAAACACGACAAGCCAGCAGGTGCTCGACGTGCGCAAGGGCATTGTGGAGATGCTGCTCATCAACCACCCGCTCGATTGCCCGGTGTGCGACCAGGCCGGGGAGTGCGACCTGCAAAACTTCGCGTTTGAGCACGGCGTAAGCACCACGCGCTACGAAGAGGAGCGCCGCACGTTCGAGAAAATCGACATCGGCCCCTACATCCAGCTGCACATGACGCGGTGCATCCTCTGCTACCGCTGCGTGTACACGGCCGACCAGCTCACCGATGCCCGCGTGCACGGCGTGCTGGGCCGGGGCGACGCCTCCGAGATTGGCACGTACATCGAAAACACGATTTCCAACGACTTCAGCGGCAACGTGATTGACGTGTGCCCGGTGGGCGCGCTGACCGATAAAACGTTTCGCTTCAAGCAGCGGGTATGGTTTACTAAGCCGGTAAATGCGCACCGCGAATGCGGGCACGAGAAGTGCGCGGGCCACGTAACGCTCTGGTATAAAGGCCAGGACGTACTGCGCGTGACGGCCCGCAAGGACGAGTACGGCGAAGTAAAGGAGTGGATTTGCAACGAGTGCCGCTTCGAGAAGAAGGAAACTTCGGACTGGGTAATTGAGGGCCCGGCGCACATCGACCGCTCGTCGGTTATTGCTCAGAACCACTACGAATTGCCGGTCATCAACCCGCAGGTAATTGCCGACTTGCCCGAAAGCACCGTGCGCGAGCTAGCGCAAAACCCACCGCTGAAGCTGGGCGGCCTGAGCGGCACCACTTTTTAAAAGGACTATCATGCCAAACGGTATGATAATAAGCTTGTAGTCAATACGATATGTCTCTTGAATCCCTGGGCTGGCAAGGCCTTGTTGTGCTGGTAGTTTTCGGCCTTTCGCTGCTGATTGCCACTTACTGTACCTACGCGGAGCGCGTTATCGCGGCCTTTCTGCAAGACCGCGTGGGGCCGGACCGCGCCGGGCCCTGGGGCCTTGCGCAGCCATTGGCCGATGCCGTGAAGCTCTTTACGAAGGAAGAATTTTTCCCGGCTGGGGCTAATAAAGCCTTGTTCATCTTCGGCCCTTGCCTGGCCATGATTACGGCCCTGATGTCATCGGCAGTTATCCCGTTTGGTAGCTTCCTGAAATTTGGGACTACCGTCGTGCATTTGCAGGGCATTGAAATCAACGTGGGGATGCTCTACGTGTTCGGTATCGTGTCGCTGGGCGTGTACGGCATCATGATTGGCGGCTGGGCTTCGAATAATAAGTTTTCGCTGCTGGGTGCCATTCGCGCGGCATCTCAGAATATTAGCTACGAACTAGCCATGGGCCTGGCGCTGATTGCGGTGCTCATGATGTCGGGTACCTTATCGCTGCGCGGCATCACGCTGCAGCAAACCAGTGCCACTGGCTGGCACTGGGGTGACATCTTTGCCTGGAACGTATTTAAGCAGCCGCTGGGCTTCATTATCTTCCTCGTGTGCGCCTTTGCCGAAACCAACCGCACCCCGTTTGACCTGCCCGAATGCGAAACCGAGCTGGTAGGCGGCTATCATACCGAGTATAGCTCGATGAAAATGGGCCTGTACCTGTTTTCGGAATACGTGAACGTGTTTGTGGCTACGGCCATCATGTCGGTGCTTTATTTTGGCGGCTTTAATTACCCGTTTCAGTACGAGTTTCTCGATTTCCTGCACACGAAAGCTGGTCTGTCGGCTGACTTGTCGCACAACCTGTTCGTGCTGATGGGCGTGGTAGCCATGTTCACCAAAATCTTTACGGGCATCTTTTTCTTTATGTGGGTGCGTTGGACGCTGCCGCGCTTCCGCTACGACCAGCTGATGCGCCTGGGTTGGACTATTCTTATCCCGCTGGCCATCTTTAATATCCTGCTGACCGGGGGCCTCATCGTTACGGGTATCATCCCGGACATGACGCTCGCCGTTCGCTAATTTGACCTGACCTCATGCAATCGCTAAGCAACCGCGCTAAGAAACTGGAAAAGAAGCCGATGACGCTCGCCGAGCGGGCTTATTTGCCAGCTATTTTTCAGGGCCTGACCATTACCATGCGGCACTTTTACCGGGCTGCCACCAAGAAGCAGGTGACCATTCGCTACCCCGAGGAGACGCGCCCGTTTTCCCCGGTGTTTCGGGGCCTGCACGTGCTCAAACGCGATGAGCAGGGCCGCGAGCGCTGCACGGCCTGCGGCCTGTGCGCGGTGGCCTGCCCCGCCGAGGCCATCACGATGGTAGCCGGCGAGCGCAAGAAAGGCGAGCAGAACCTCTACCGGGAGGAGAAATACGCTGTTAGCTACGAAATCAACATGCTGCGCTGCATTTTTTGCGGCCTGTGTGAGGAAGCCTGCCCGAAGGCCGCTATTTACCTGCAAGCTGATAAGATGGCCCCGCCGCGCTACGAGCGCGACGAGTTCATCTATGGCAAAGACCGGCTGGTGGAGCCCGTAGCGCCGGATAACCGCTCGAAGCGGGGCATTCAGCTTACTGCCGAGCAGGCCGATAAGCTGCGCGGCCAGATGCAGCCGGCTTAGTGCTGTGCGGTAAGCTTCAGCTTGCCGTCGGTTGAATCTACTTTTATAACGGCAAGCTAAAGCTTACCGCACTTTGTATGTCTCTCTTTCTATTTCTGTCTTTCGTGGCGCTGCTGAGTGCAGTGGGCGTGGTACTAACCAAAAACCCCGTGCACAGCGTGCTGTTCCTTATCCTCACATTTTTCACGCTATCGGCTCATTACCTGATGCTTAACGCGCAATTTTTAGCGGCCGTGAATATCATCGTGTATGCCGGGGCCATCATGGTGCTGTTTCTGTTCGTGATTATGTTCCTGAACCTCAACCAGGATACGGAGCCGCATAAGCCGCTGCTGGCCAAGGTTGCCGCCACCATTGCCGGAGGCTCGCTGCTGCTGATAATGGTAGCCGCCCTGCACAGTGTGCAGCCCACGGGCTATAATGCCGCCACGTTTGACTCGCAGATAGGCATGGTTGACCGGCTGGGGCTGGTGCTGTTCAAGCAGTACTCGCTGCCTTTTGAGCTGGCTTCCATCTTGCTGTTGGCCGCGATGGTGGGCTCGGTGATGTTGGGCAAGCGGGAGACGGGCGAGCGGAATTTCTAGGATGCTTTCCTTATAGTAGGGAGCGGCAACTGCTACGGCGGTTGCCGCTCTTTTTGTTTGGGCGCTACTACGCGGCCGGTTTCTGCCGGGCCGGTGCCGCGCCAAGCAGTCGGTTTTGGGCAACGATGAGGTTGCCAGGGCCGAAAAAACTTACTGCTTACTTAACAAGCTGTTAAGAAAAGAGCAATTTACCATTAACATTCAGTACATTTACCATACCCACACAGTAGTGCTTTTCCCCACCCACTCCTTACTGTCTTGTGAACACTTCTACGCACCGAGCATATATTGCCTGGGCCGACGAGGCTTTGCTTCAGGCGCTGGCGGAGGGCAGCCGTGAGGCCTTTGCGGAGGTATACGAGCGGTACTGGCAGCGGGTGTTTGCCTTGGCCTACCGCAAGCTTAAGTCGCGCGAAACGGCGGAGGAGCTGGTGCAGGACCTGTTTGCCACGCTCTGGCACAAGCGGGCCGAGCACCAGATTGAGCACCTAGAACATTACCTGTTGGGAGCCATCAACCGGCGGATTATCGGGCACCTGCGGGCCCACCAGGTGCGCACGGCGTATGCCGATTACTGCCGCTGGCACCAGCAGCAAACGACCCAGGAAACCGAGCAGGCCCTGGCCGCCGCCGACTTGTCGGAGGCCTTTGCCAAGGCTTTGCTGCGCCTGCCGGAGCAGTCGCGGGAGATATTTCGGCTGAGCCGGCTGGAGCACGTTTCGGTGCAGGAAATTTCGCAGCGCCTCTGCCTATCCGCTAAGGCCGTGGAGTACCACCTCACGAAGTCGCGGCGCTTGCTGCGCGATTATTTGCGGGATTTTGTATTGGCGGCGTTATTTTTTCTGGTTACGTGGTAAATATTTTTTTGATAACTGTCTTATAATCAATAAGTTACATAATACGGAAAGGAGTGTTCTCAATTGCTTAAGCGCTGAAATACGCAGCTTGCTCAAAAAAAATTCAGCGCAGGTTAGGGGTTGCCGGTAGTTGCGCGTCTTCCTTGGTAGAAGCCCATCCGCTCTGCCATGCTGACCCAAGCTGAATTCGACGCCATGCTCCAGCGCTACCTCAACGGCCGCAGCCCGGCCAGCGAGCAGCGCCTGGTGGAGCAGTGGAGCCAGCAGCTGGGGCAGCAAGAAAACTTAGTAGTACCGCCTGGTTTGCAGGCGGAAGCTCGGGCCGCCATGTGGCACCGCATTACGCAGCTTACGCAAGACGCGCCGGCGGCCCCCGCCGAGCCCGACCCCGAACCTGTGCAGCGGCAGCTGTGGCCACCCACCCAGTGGCGGCCGGCCCTGCGCTGGGCCGCCGTGGTGCTGCTGGGTTTGGGGCTGGGGTGGTGGCCGCGCCACGAGGCAGCTACGGCGCCCGCCCACTGGGTGCAGCGCACCAACGCCAGCCAGCCCCCGCAGCTGCTGGTGCTGGCCGATGGCAGCCGCGTAACGCTGTACCCCGGCAGCACCCTGCGCTACGCCGACGGCCTGGCGGGAACCCGCCGCGAAGTGTACCTGCGGGGCAAAGCCTTTTTTAAGGTGACCAAAAACCCCGCCCGGCCGTTTCTGGTTTTTACCGATAAGCTGGTGACTACGGTGCTGGGAACCAGCTTCTTGGTGACGGCTTATGCCGGGGCCGAAGCCAAGGTAGCAGTGCGCGAGGGCCGGGTGGCGGTGCAGCCCCGCGCGGGTGCCGAGCTGGCGGCCACGCCTGCCCACCCGGCTGCCGCCGGGGTGCTGCTGCTACCCAACCAACAGGTGCGGTATTCTATGGCTACCCAGTCGCTTACGAAAGCGCTGGTAGAGCAGCCGGTGCGCCTGGCGCCCCAGGCATTGGCTTTCAAAAACCGGCCGGTGGCGGAGGTGCTGGCCGCGCTGGAACAAGCCTACGGCGTCAGTATTGTGTATGACCCCGCCAAGCTGCGGGAATGCACTATCACGATAGACTTTGACGAAGAGCCCCTCTTCGAGCAGCTTGATGCGTTATGCAAAGCATTGAATGCCAGCTACAAGATGGCCAACAACGCGCAGATACTATTTGAAAGCCCTGGGTGCACCAGCGCCAGCTAGCAGCCAGCCGGGCGGGCTTTTTTGCCACTCAACCGATTGCCGCCGCCGGGCGGCCTAGCGGTTTCTGTTTAGGTTAACCTGCTTTTTAGCAACGAGTTAGCTTATCCCTTTCTTTTTCCCACCCTCAACCAACACTTCGGCGTATGAAAAACGGCGTACATCCTCCGCGCGGCCTCTGGCGCCCAGCCAGTGTGCTAGCGCTCCACCTCTGCCTCGCCTCGCCTTTGGCGAGCCTGGCGGCTGGTGGCTCGGTCAGCACCCAGATTGTGCTGGACCGCAAGATTACCGTAAAGATTGAATCACAGACGATTGAGTCGGTGCTGGACCAGCTGGCCAGCCAGCTTCACATCAAGTTTGTGTACAGCCCCCGGCTGATTGGGGCCAGCCGGCGGGTGACGCTGAAGCTGGCCGACAAGCCGCTGACGCAGGTGCTGGACGAGCTGCTGGCCCCGCGCAAAATCACGTATGAGGTGCGCAACAACCGCGTGATTCTTAGCCAGGCTAAGCCAGCGGCCAACGTGCCCGTGTCGGGCCGCGTGACGCAGGCCAACGGCGAAGGCCTGCCCGGCGTAACGGTGGTGGTACGGGGCACCACCATCGGCACCAACACCGATGCCGAGGGCCGCTTTTCGCTGGACGTGCCCGAAGGTAGTACCCTGGTATTCAGCAACGTGGGCTATGCCAAACAGGAGGTGGCGGTAACGGGCGCCACGAGCAGCATTGCCGTGTTGCTGAAGGAAGACCAGCAGGCGCTGAGCGAAGTGGTGGTGGTGGGCTACGGCACCCAGGAGCGCCAGAGCGTGACGGGCGCGGTGGCCTCAGTATCGGGCCGCGACATTGCGGCCCAGCCGGTGGCCGACGCGGCGCAGGCCATTCAGGGCCGGGCGGCGGGCGTGCAGGTGGTATCCAACTCGGGCGCGCCGGGCGGGGCGGGCGGCACGTCCATCCGGGTGCGCGGCATCACCTCGTCGGGCAATAACAGCCCGCTGTACGTGGTGGATGGCTTTCCGCTGCCCGCCTCGGTGGATGGCAACGGCAACGCGACCGGCACCGAGATTAACTCCATCAGCCCCAACGACATCGAAACCATCGACGTGCTGAAGGATGCCGCTTCGACGGCCATTTATGGCCTGCGGGCGGCCAACGGGGTCGTCATTATTACTACCAAGCGCGGCAAGGCGGGCGTGTCGAACGTCAACTTCGATGGCTACATCGGTCAGCAGCAGGTGTGGCGCAAAGTGCCGCTGCTGAATGCCGAGCAATTTGCGACCCTCAACAACGAGGCCCGCGTGAACGGGGGGCTGATTCCGATTCCGAAGTACGCCAACCCGGCCGCGCTCGGCGCGGGCACCAATTGGCTGGACGCCATTTTTCGTCGGGCTCGCATTCAGAACTACAGCGTGTCGGCCACCGGGGGCAGCGAAAAGGCCCGCTACGCCATCAGCGGCGCGTTTTTTCAGCAGGATGGCACCATCATCAACAATGATTTTAAGCGCTTTACGCTGCGGGCCAATGGCGACGTGAACCTGAGCAAGAACTTCCGCATCGGCAACACGCTGGCCGTGACGCACCAGGAGGAAAACGCGCTCAATAACAACAACAACGAGTTCAGCGGTATTATTCAGCTGGCTTTGCAGGCCCCGCCCACGGCCCCGGTGTACAACCCCGATGGCAGCTTCTACGAGTTTAGCTCGGCCGATAACTACGGCGAGGAAAACCCGGTGACGGGGGCACTGCGCCCGACCATCAAGAACACGACCAACCGGGTAACGGCCACGTTTTTTGCCGAGCTGGAGCCGCTGAAAGGGCTGCGCTTCCGCACCAACGTGGGCACCGACCTGGTGTTTCAGCAAAACGACAGCTTCTTCCCGTCCATTCCGGGCTCGTCGAAGTACCCGGTTTCGCAAGCCAAGCTGACCAGCTACTCGGGCTACAACCCGAGCTATCTTATCGAGAACACGGCTACTTACAGCCGGGTATTTGCCGAAAAGCACAACCTGACGGCCCTCGTGGGCCAGTCGGCCCAGCAGTTCAACTTCACCTTTTTGGAAGGCGACCGCACCGGCTACTCGCGCAACGACCAGACGACGCTCAGCAGCGGCCCCATCAACGCCCTGATTAGCAACTACGGCAGCAACGGCTACTCGCGCCTGCTCAGCTACTTTGCCCGCGTCAACTACGAGTTTGCCGGCAAGTACCTGTTCTCGGCCATCGGGCGCTTCGACGGCTCATCAGCCTTCTCGCAGGACAACGCCATTGGCTTCTTCCCCGGCATATCGGCTGGCTGGCGGCTGTCGGAAGAGGAGTTTTTGAAAGACAACCCCAACATCAGCAACCTGAAGCTGCGCCTGGGCTACGGCAAGGTGGGCAACCCCCTGAACGCGGGCACCTTCCAGTTTTTGTCGACCATCAACTCGACCAATACCAGCAACAACGGCGTGCCCGGCACGGCCTACGTGTTTGGGTCGGGGGTGCAAAACCTCAACACTGGTGCGGCCCCTACCCGCCTGGCCAACAACAACTTGAAGTGGGAAAACAACGTGCAGTACAACCTGGGCGTGGACGTGGGCTTGTTTAAGGACCGGGTGCAGGCGACGGTGGATATCTACACCCGCAAATCGCCGAACCTGATTGCCTCGGTGCCGGTGAGCACGGTGTCGGGCACCATCGAGAACATCAACCAGAACGCCGCCTCGTCGGTGAACAAGGGCATAGACCTGGGCATTACCACGTCCAATTTTGTGAGCAGCGACAACGGCTTTACCTGGTCGACGACGCTCAACCTGTCGGCCTACCGCAACAAGCTGGTGTCGCTGGGCAATGGCAGCCCGTATTTTGGGCAGAGCACCCGCGGCGGCGGTAGCCTGGTGCGCTACGCCGAAAACACGCCCTTCGGCTCGTTCTACGGCTACGTGGCCGACGGCTTGTTTCAATCGCCCGACGAGGTGCAAGCGGCCAACGCCGCCGCCGCGGCTAAAACCGGCGTAGCGGGCACCGTTTTTCAAACGTCGGGCACGGCGGCCGGCGACATTAAGTACAAGGACCTGAACGGCGACGGCGTTATCAACGCCAGCGACCAAGCCTACATCGGCAACCCCAACCCCGACTTCACCTACGGCCTGAATAACACGTTCGGCTTCAAGGGCTTCGACCTGAACGTGTTTTTGCAGGGCTCGCAGGGCAACGACGTGTACAACCTGAACCGCTACTACACGGAGGGCGGCCTGTACGGCGCTTCCAACGCCAGCACCCTGACCCTGGAGCGCTGGACCGGCCCCAACACCAGCAACTACGTGCCCCGCGCCGTGGCCGGCGACCCCAACCAGAACCTGCGCATTTCGAGCCACTACGTGGAAAACGGGTCGTACATGCGCATCAAGCTGCTCACGCTGGGCTACAACCTGCCCAAGAATGTATTTACGCAGCTGCCCGGCGTGCAGCGGGTGCGCGTGTACGTGAGCGCCCAGAACCTGGTGACCATCACCAAGTACAAGGGCTTCGACCCCGAGCTGGGTAACCAGGGCAACAGCTTCGGCGTCGACCGGGGCATCTATCCCCAGGCCCGCGTGCTGCTGGTTGGCCTCAACCTGGGCTTCTAGCTTGAATTAGGAATTAGGAGTTCAGAATGAGGAATAGCGGCTGTGTTTCAGCAGCTTCCTTGCTTGCGAAGGGGCAGCACTGCCTGATTGTCCGAGCAATTTTCAATTCATCATTCCTCATTCTTAATTCTCAATTCCTTTCTCTCCCACCCGTTTTTCTCTACCCCATGATACTTACTCCTAATCGCCTCGGCGCTGCTTTGCTTACCCTGGGCCTGCTGGCGGGCGCGGGCTGCACCAAAGACTACCTCAACGTGCGGCCAACGGATACCGTTACGGCTGATAATTTTTACAAAACCCAGACCGACGCCATTCAGGCGACTACGGCGGCCTACTCGCAGCTGCAGCAGAACGGCATGTTCAACTATTCGCTCTGGGGCATCGGCGATGTGATGTCGGACAACTCCTTTTTGGGCGGCGGGGGCGCGGCCGACGGCATCGAGTTTCAGCAGTTGGATGGCTTCAGCATTCCCGCCACTAACCCTTTGACTACCAACCACTGGCAGCGGGCCTACCTGGGCGTGGGCCAGGCCAATCAGGTGCTGCTGCACGTGCCCGACATCACGATGGATGCCACCATCAAAAACCGCTGCCTCGGGGAGGCCGAGTTTTTGCGGGCCCTGTATTATTTCTACCTCGTGCGGGGCTTTGGCGACGTGCCGCTGGTGCTGACGCCGGCCGCCACCGCGGCCGAAGCCGCCAGCCAGACGCGCACGCCCGCCGCGCAGGTGTACGCGCAGATTATTACTGACCTGAAGGACGCCATCACCAAGCTGCCCGCCGGCCCCTACACCGGCGACGACCTGGGCCGGGCCACCAAATGGTCGGCCACGGCGCTGCTGGCCAAGGTGTACCTCACCCAGGGCGACCTGCCCAACGCCGCCACCCAGGCCCGCGCCGTGCTTGCGGGCTCGGGCAAGGCCCTGTGGCCCAACTTTGCCGATAACTACAAGGTAGAGAGCGAGAACGGACAGGAATCGCTTTTTGAGGTGCAGTTTAAGAACGGCCTCAGTAACTACTCGACCGACGGGCCGGGCAGCGTGATGAACGAGTTTTGGGGCGCCCGCTTTTTTGGCAGCCCCTACGTGGTAGCGTCGGGCGGCTACGGCTTCAACGTGCCGGAGAAAGACCTGGTGGCCGGCTACGCCGCCGGCGACACGCGCCGGGCCGCTACGCTGTTTGCGCCCGGCGACAAGTACCCCGACGGGCAGGTGCAGCCCGCTACCCTAATAGGTAACCCCAACGGCTACAGCATTCGCAAGCAGTACGTGGGCACCGTGAACGTCAATAACTGGGACTCACCGCTCAACTTCCCGGTGCTGCGCCTGTCGGAGGTATATCTTATTCTGGCTGAGGCAGTTGGGCCCACCGCCGAGGGCCTGGAAGCCATCAACAAAGTGCGGCGCCGGGCCTTTGGGCTGCCCATCAATACGCCCGCGGCAGCGGTCGATTTCCCGGCCGCGCCCCCCGGCTTTGCCAACTTCAAGGCCGCCGTTATTCAGGAGCGCCGGCTGGAGCTGGCCTTCGAGGACGACCGCTGGTACGACCTGAAGCGCACCGGCACCCTGGTTTCGACCCTCAAGGCGCAGGGCAAGGCCGTGCAGGAGTTCAACAACCTGCTGCCCATTCCGCAGACCGAAATTAACGTGAACGCCAACCTCAAACAAAACCCTGGCTATTAAGCGTTAACACTGCCTGCCTGGCTTCCGCGAACGTCATGCTGCCCGGCCGGAAACGCCAGCTAAGCATGACGTTCGTTTATTAAAGCGATTCTAGTTAAAAAGAGAGTTAAAAGTGAAGAGTTAAAAGTTAAAAAACTGTTGGTCTGAATTTTAACTTTTAACTCTTCACTTTTAACTTTTAACTTTTTTCACCAAACTGCTCACCCGGCCGCCACCACCCGCGCCGCCCTTTTTTCCCACCCTATGAAATTGCCGAAACTACTCGCCGGGGCGCCGCGCGTGCGGGCCCTGGCGGCCCTGGCCCTGCTGGGCGGCAGCGCGGCCTGCTCGCCCCAAAAAAGCGGCTTGCCCCAGCTGGGCCAGGCCAGCCTGCCGGAAATCCTGAACGCCCTCACGCCCGAAGAGAAGGTGCAGCTGGTGGTGGGCATGGGCTTTTACCCGGCGGGCTTTCCGCCGGGCATGCTGCCGCCTGGCAACCCCGGCGACAAGGACGTGCCCGAGAAAGTACCCGGCGCGGCTGGCCGCACCCACGCCGTGGCGCGGCTGGGCATTCCGTCGCTCACGCTCTCCGACGGGCCGGCCGGGGTGCGCATCGACCCCGTTCGGGGCCAGGACAGCACCAAGACCTACTACGCCACAGCCTTCCCGGTGGCCACGCTGCTGGCCTCGACCTGGGACACGGCCCTGGTGCGCCGGGTGGGCGTGGCGTTTGGCGGCGAGGTGCGGGCCTTTGGCATTGACGTGCTGCTGGCGCCGGGCCTGAACATCCACCGCAACCCGCTGGGCGGGCGCAACTTCGAGTATTATTCCGAAGACCCGGTGGTGGCCGGCCACATGGCCGCCGCGCTGGTCAACGGCGTGGAGTCGAACGGCGTGGGCACGTCCATCAAGCACTTTGCGGCTAACAACCAGGAATTCAACCGGATGCAGCTGAGCTCCACGGTGAGCGAGCGGGCGCTGCGCGAAATTTACCTGCGGGGCTTTCAGCTGGCCGTGCAGAAGGCGCAGCCCTGGACCGTGATGTCATCTTATAACAAGCTCAACGGCCCCTACACCTCCGAAAACCCCGAGCTGCTGACCGCGCTGCTGCGCAACGAGTGGGGCTTTAAAGGCCTGGTAATGACCGACTGGTACGGCGGCCACGACGCGGTGGCCCAGCTCAAGGCCGGCAACGACCTGCTCATGCCCGGCACCTACGCCCAGACCCAGGCCGTGTTGGCGGCCCTCAAAAGCGGGCAGCTCACCAAGGCCCAGCTCGATACTAACGTGGTGCGGGTGCTGCGCCTGGTGGTGAAATCGCCCACCTTCCGGGGCGACAAATACACCAGCCAGCCGGCCCTCAAGGCCGATGCCGCCGTGGCCCGCCAGGCCGCCGCCGCGGGCATGGTGCTGCTGCGCAACCAAAGCGCGGCGCTGCCGCTGGCCGCCGGCCGCCGGGTAGCGGCGTTTGGCAACACCTCGTACAGCCTCATCGCGGGCGGCACGGGCAGCGGCGATGTGAACAAGGCCTACACTATTTCGATTGCGCAAGGGCTCACCAGCGCGGGCTACCCGGTGGATGCGGCTATCAGCCAGGCGTATAGCCAGTATTTGAAGGCCGAAAAAGCCAAGCTGCCCAAGAAGCGCGGCCTGCTCGACCCAGCCCCGGTGATTGCCGAAATGCCGCTCACGGCAACGCTGCTAGCGCCCGCCGCCCAGGCCGCCGATGTGGCCGTGGTCACCATCGGGCGCAGCGCCGGGGAGGGCGGCGACCGGAAGGTAGCCAACGACTTTACCCTCACCGCCGCCGAGCAAAGCCTGCTGAAGCAGGTGAGCGCGGCCTTCCACGCCAAGGGCAAAAAACTGGTGGTGGTGCTGAACGTGGGCGGCGTGACGGAGGTAGCCAGCTGGCGCGACCAGGCCGACGCCATCTTATTGGCCTGGCAGCCGGGCCAGGAGGGCGGCCACGCCGTGGCCGACGTGCTCAGCGGCAAAGTCAACCCCTCGGGCAAGCTGGCCACTACGTTTCCGATGAGCTACGCCGACGTGCCGTATGGGCAGGATTTTCCGGGCAAGGTGCTGGCCGGTGGCGCAGGCAAGCCCGCTAATGCGCTGATGGGCGTGCCCTCCGTAAACACCTATGAGGAAGGCATTTACGTGGGCTATCGATTTTATAACACCTTTCGGGTGCAGCCGGCCTACGAGTTTGGCTACGGCCTGAGCTACAGCAAGTTTGGCTACGGACCGCTGAAGCTGAGTAGCCCCACCTTCGGCCGCGGGCTCACGGCCGCGCTCACCATCACCAACACCGGCCCGGTGGCGGGCCAGGAAGTGGTGCAGCTGTACCTGAGCGCCCCCGCCGGCCCGCTCGACAAGCCCGAGCGCGAGCTGAAAGGCTTTACCAAAACCGGCCTGCTGGCCCCTGGCCAGTCGCAGACGCTCACCTTCCCGCTCGCGGCTATGGACCTGGCTTCGTTCGACACGCCTACTTCGTCGTGGGTGGCGGCGGCCGGCACCTACACCGTGCGGGTGGGTGCGTCGTCGCTGGCTACCAAGCAGCAGGCTACTTTCCAACTACCTGCGGCACAAGTAGTTAGGAAAAGTCGTCCGCTATTGGTGCCCCAGCAGCCGCTGGCCGACCTGAAGGCGGGCCAGCCGCGCCCCGCCAGCCGCTAGTTCCTCTCGCCTATCCCACCCGTTATGGCTCTGCTTATCAGTAATTTAATCCGGGGCGGCCGCCGCGTGGGCTGGCTGGCCGGCCTGGGGCTGGCGCTGGGGCTGCGGCCGGCGGCGGCCCAGGCCCCCGTGGCCTGGGTAGCCACCACGCCCACGGCCGCCTGGGTGGCGCAGCCGGGCCTGCGCGCCACCACCAGCGCCGGCCCGGCCGATGCCACCATCGACCTCAGCCAGCCGCTGCAAGCCATCGAGGGCTTCGGGGCCTGCTTCAATGAGCTGGGCTGGACTTCGCTGAGCGCCCTGAGCGCGCCCGACCGCACCAGTATCATGCGCGAGCTGTTTGCGCCGGGCGTGGGGGCCAACTTCACCGTGTGCCGGATGCCGATTGGGGCCAATGACTTCTCGCGCGACTGGTACTCGTATGACGAGACGCCGGACGACTTTGCGCTGGCCAATTTCAGCATCGCCAATGACGAGCAGACGCTGATTCCGTTCATCAAAAGCGCCCAGCAGCAGTACCCGGCGCTGCGGCTGTGGGCCTCGCCCTGGAGCCCGCCCACCTGGATGAAGGCCAACCACCACTACGCCGCGGCGGCCGTGCTGCCCGAGTACCGCCAGGCCTTCCCCACGCTGGCCGAAAACGGCCTGCCCGTGGACCGCCAGGGCAAGGAGGGCCACAACCTGTTCATTCAGGAAGATAAGTACTTCACGGCCTACGCGTTGTACTTCGCCAAGTTTATTGAAGCCTATAAAAAGCAGGGCATTACGGTGGGCATGGTGATGCCCCAAAACGAGTTCAATTCGGCCCAGGTATTCCCCAGCTGCCCCTGGACGGCCGCCGGCCTGGCCCGCTTCGTGGGCTACCTGGGGCCGCAAATGCAGCAGCGCAATACGAGCGTTTTTTTCGGCACCATGGAGCGGGCCAACGAGGCGCTGGTCGATACCGTGCTGCACGACCCGCGCAGCGCGCCCTTCATCAGGGGCGTGGGGTTTCAGTGGGCGGGCAAGGGCGCCATTGCGGGCATTCACCGGCGCTACCCGGCGCTCACGCTATACCAAAGCGAGCAGGAATGCGGCGACGGCAAAAACGACTGGCAATACTGCACCTACACCTGGGGCCTGCTGAAGCACTACCTCAGCAGCGGCGCCAACGCCTACCTGTACTGGAATATCTCGCTCAAAAAAGGCGGCATCAGCCGCTGGGGCTGGAGCCAAAACTCGCTAGTGACCGTAGACGAAGCCGCCCGCACCTACCAGTACAACCCCGAGTATTACTTGCTTAAACATCTGAGCCACTACGTGTTGCCGGGCGCCCGTCGCCTGGCCACCAGCGGCGCGTTCACCAACCTGCTGGCCTTCCAAAACCCCGATAAAAGCGTGGTACTGGTAGCTCAGAACGACGGCGACCAGAACCGCGCCGTGCGCCTCCGGGTGGGCGGGCGCACGGTGAGCCCAGTGCTGAAAGCTAACTCGTTTAATACGTTCGTGTTGAAGTAGATAGAACGTTATAAGAGAGAACGTCATGCTGACCGCAGGGAAGCATCTCGCGTGCAGCAGTAATCCCAATCGTTAGCTACGCTGTCCTGCGGCTCAATGATGCGAGCGAGATGCTTCGGCAAGCGGACGCCAGATGAGCCTGACGTTCTTGGTTAGCATGACGTTCTTCGTTCATCTGACGGCTCTTCGTCCTCATTACGTTCTTTTCCAGCGAATTCCATCTCCAAATCTCCCACTCCCCCACCCCATGTGTTACTTCTCCCTTCGCTTTGCCACGGCTATTGGCGCGGCGCTGCTTGCCAACGGGTCGTTTTGCGCGGCGCAAGCCCCAGCCCAAAAACCAGCCGCCCAGCCCAACCGCCAAGCGGCGCTCACCACCCACGACCCCGAGATTAATGCCTTGCTCAAGCAGCTGACGCTGGAAGAAAAGGTGCACATGATTCACGCCAATTCGGCCTTTGCCGCCGGGGGCGTACCGCGCCTGGGCATCCCGGAAATCATGACTTCCGATGGCCCGCACGGCGTGCGCCCCGAGCAGGGCCGCAACTGGAAGCCGCCCGTGGGCGCCGACGACGCCGGCACCTACATGCCCACCAACAACACCCTGGCCGCCACCTGGAACCCCGCCCTGGGCTACGCCTACGGCACGGTGCTGGGCAGCGAGGCCAACGCCCGCGGCAAGGATATCATCCTGGGGCCGGGCATCAATATCGTGCGCGCGCCGCTTAATGGCCGCAACTTCGAGTACCTCAGCGAAGACCCCTACCTGGTGAGCCAGATGGTGGTGGGCTACATCCGCGGCGTGCAGGACCAGGGCGTGTCGGCCTGCGTGAAGCACTACGCGGCCAACAACCAGGAAACCCACCGCGACGACATCGACGTGAATATGAGCGAGCGGGCACTGCGCGAAATCTACCTGCCGGGCTTCCGGGCCGCCGTGCAGCAGGGCGGCGTGTATTCGCTGATGGGCTCGTACAACAAGTTCAGGGGCACCTACGCCACCGAAAACGCCTACCTGATGAACGACATCCTGAAGGGCGAGTGGGGCTTCAAAGGCTTGGTAATCAGTGATTGGGGCTCGGTGCACAACACCCAGGAAGCGCTGCGCAACGGCACCGACCTCGAAATGGGCACCGACCTGGCCCTCATGTACAGCAGCGTGGACCAGAGCGCCGCCACGGCCACGGCCAGCACGACCACCGCCACCCCCGCCCGCAGCTACTACGACCGCTTTTTCCTGGCCGACCCCGCCCTGGAGGCCATCAAGAAAGACCCCAACCTGCTGCCCCTGCTCGATGATAAAGTGCGGCGCATTCTGCGGGTGATGTACGCCACCCACCAGCTCGGCGGCACCAAGCGCCAGCCCGGCGCCTACAACACCAAAGAGCACCAGGCCACCGCCCTCAAAGTGGCCGAAGAAGGCATTGTGCTGCTCAAAAACGAAGGCAGCCTGCTGCCCCTCCCAAAGTCAGTAAAGACGGTAGCCGTCATCGGGGCCAATGCCGACCGGCCAAACGCCATGGGCGGCGGCAGCGGCCAAATCAAGGCTAAATACGAGATTAGCGCGCTGCAAGGCATTAAGAATGAGCTGGGTAGCGGCGTAAACGTAACTTACGCCCCCGGCTACACCATTGCCCGCGACCAAAAGGCTGACCTCCAGCTAATTGCGCAAGCCGTGGCCGCCGCCAAGGCCGCCGATGAAGTCATCTTCGTGGGCGGCTCCACCCACGGCTACGACTACGCCAAGTGGAGCGACAACGCCTACGATGCCGAAAGCGTGGACAAGCCCGACCTCAAAATGCCCTTCGGCCAGGATGAATTGGTGCAGGCCGTGCTGGCCGCCAACCCCCGCACCGTGGTGGTGCTGCTGGGCGGCGGCCCCATTGAGGTGGCCGCCTGGGCGGGCCAGGCCAAGAGTATTGTAGAGGCTTGGTACCCCGGCATGGAAGGCGGCAATGCGCTGGCCCACATTCTGTTTGGCGACGTGAACCCGTCGGGCAAGCTGCCCTTCACCTTCCCCGTGAAGCTGGAAGACGCGCCCGCCATGAAGCTCGGTGAATACCCTAGCACCCCCGGCAACCCGCTGAAACAGACCTACAAAGACGATATCTGGGTGGGCTACCGCTACTACGACACCTACCAGGTGAAGCCCCAATTTGCCTTCGGCCACGGCCTGAGCTACACCACCTTCGACTACGGCAAGCTAACCGTGAAGCCCGGCCCGCAAAGCGCCACCGTGACCCTGACGGTGCGCAACAGCGGCAAAACTGCCGGCTCCGAGGTAGTGCAGCTTTACGTGAAAGACCTGAAATCCAGCGTAAAGCGCCCCGAAAAGGAGTTGAAAGCCTTTGACAAAGTCGCACTCAAGCCCGGTAAGTCGAAAACCGTGACCATGCAGCTGCCGGCCACTGCGTTTCAGTACTATGATGAGGGCAAGAAGCAGTGGGTGCTGGAGCCCGGCCAGTTTGAGGTGCTCGTAGGCAGCGCTTCGGATGATATTCGGCAGAAGGGGACTGTGACGCTGTAGGCTGCGCTGGCGGGTCGCCTCACCCTCATTCCCAAGCCCCCTTGAGAAACCTCCTCCTCGCCCTCCTGCTCCTCGCCCTGCCCGCCCGCTTCGCGGCGGCGCAGGCACCCCGGCTCAACCGGCTGCTGTTTGGCGTGGCCTACTACGACGAGTACATGCCCTACGACCGGCTGGCGCAGGACGTGAAGCTGATGCAGGCGGCGGGCATCAACGTGGTGCGCATCGGCGAATCGACCTGGAGCACGCTGGAGCCGCAGGAGGGCGTGTTCGATTTTTCGCACCTCGACCGGGTACTCGATGCCATGCAGCGGGCGGGCATCGGCGTGATTGTGGGCACGCCGACCTACGCCGTGCCCACCTGGCTGGTGCGCAAGTACCCCGACGTGCTGGCCACCACGCCCGCCGGCCCCAACCACTACGGGGCCCGGCAGAACATGGACATCACCAACCCCGACTTTCGGCGGCACGCGGAGGCGGTTATTCGGGCCATGCTGGCCCACGTTCAACACCACCCGGCCGTTATCGGCTATCAGGTTGATAACGAGACGAAAGCCTATAACACCGCCGGGCCGGGCGTGCAGAAGCTGTTTGTGCAGTACATGCAGCAGAAGTACCCGTCGCTGCCCGCGCTCAACCTGGCCTATGGGCTCGACTACTGGAGCAACCGCATCAACGCCTGGGAGGATTTTCCGTCGACCGTGGGCACCATCAATGGCAGCCTGGGCAGCGAGTTCAGCCGGTTTCAGCGGCAGCTGGTGACCGACTACCTGGCCTGGCAGGCCAGCCTGGTGCGCGCGTACAAGCAGCCGGGGCAGTTTATCACCCACAACTTTGACCTCGACTGGCGCGGGTATTCCTTTGGTATTCAGCCCGATGTCGACCACTTCGCCGCCGCCAGGGCGCTCGACGTGGCGGGCATCGACATCTACCATCCCAGCCAGGACCAGCTCACGGGCACCGAAATAGCGCTGGGCGGCGACCTCACCCGCTCCATGAAGGGCGGGCAGAACTACCTGGTGCTCGAAACCGAGGCCCAGGGCTTTCCGCAGTGGCTGCCCTACCCCGGCCAGCTGCGGCAGCAGGCCTTCAGCCACCTGGCCTCAGGGGCTAACCTGCTGGAGTACTGGCACTGGCACTCCATTCACAATTCGGCCGAAACCTACTGGAAGGGCCTGCTCAGCCAGGATTTCCAGCCCAACCCGACTTACAACGAGGCTGCCACCATCGGCCGGGACTTCCAGCGCTTAGGGCCACAGCTCGTTAACCTGCAGAAAACCAACCAGGTAGCCATCCTCTTCAGCAACGAGGCCCAGACGGCCTTCAAGTGGTTTGGCTTTGGCTGGGGCGTGCCCGAAACCTACAACGACGTGCTGCGCCCCTTTTACGACGCGCTGTACCGCCAAAACGTGGGCTGCGACTTCGTGGACCCCAGCAGCCCCAACCTGGAGCGCTATAAGCTGCTGGTGGTGCCCGCCCTGTACGCCGCCCCCACCGCGCTGCTGGAGCGCCTCAACCGGTTTGTAAAAAACGGCGGCCACGTATTGTACACGTACAAGAGCGGCTTCGCCGACGAAAACAACAAGGTGCGCACCACCGCCCAGCCGGGCGTAATTACCGAGGCGTGCGGCGTCACGTTCAGCCAGTTTACCGTGCCGGTAGGGGTCACGCTGCGCGGCGACCCCTACCAGGTGGGCGCGACTAACAACCAGGTAACCACCTGGATGGAGCTGCTCACGCCTACCACGGCCCAGGTGCTGGCCCGCTACGAGCACCCGGTGTGGGGCCAGTACGCGGCCATCACCCAGAACCGCTACGGCAAGGGCCTGGCTACCTACGTGGGCTGCCGCACCAGTCCGGCGGCGGTGGAAAAAATAGTGGCCGACGCCGTGCGCAAAGCCGGCCTCTGGGGCCCCGACCAGGCCCAGCACTTCCCGCTTATCACCCGCGCGGGCACCAACCAGCGCGGCAAGCGGGTGCACTACTACTTCAACTACGCGGCCACGCCCGCCACCCTGCCCTACCCCCACCGCGCCGGCCGCGAGCTGCTGAGCGGCGCGGCCGTAGCCCCGCAGCAGTCGCTGGCCCTGGCCCCCTGGGGCGTGCAGATTGTGGAGGAGAATGGAGAATGAAGAATTAAGAATTTGGAGTTCACATTTTTAATTCTTCATTCCCTTCACCAAGACGAAAACCGTGCTAGGCCTACTCACCGGCCGCTCAATCATAACTTATTGTATTTCACGCCTTTATGCCGAATAAATTTCCCTTGCATTCTCTCCTATTTATAGGCCTGGCGGTCAGCCTGGCTGCCCACCCAGCCGCCGCTCAGCAGGCCGCCCGCGTAGAGCGCCAGCCTAACGGTGTACTTATTCACCTGCCGCAGCTCAATGAGCAGGCCCCCCGCACGCTGCGGCTGCAAGTGGTGGCCGATAAGATTATCCACGTGCAGGCCAGCCCCCTCGACACGGTTTCGACCGGGGCCAGCCTGATGGTGGTGCCGCAGACTAAGCCGCTGGTTACCTGGCAGTTCAAGGAGAAAAAGGGCGTGGGCACCCTCACCACAGCCGCCCTTACGGCCACGGTGTCGCTCACCACGGGCGCGCTCACCTTTGCCGATGCGCAGGGCCGCCCCATCTTGCAGGAGCGCCGCGACGGGGGCAAAATCTTCACCCCCACCGTGGCCGACGGCCAGCCGCTCTACCAGGTGCAGCAGGTGTTCGAGTCGCCCCCGGAGGAGGGCCTCTACGGCCTGGGCCAGCACCAAAACGGCACCATGAACTACCGCGGCCAGCAGGTAGAGCTGGCCCAAAACAACACCGACGTGGCCGTGCCCTTCCTGGTGTCGAGCCGCAACTACGGCATTCTGTGGGATAATTACTCCATCACCAAAGTCGGCGACACGCGCGACTACGAGCCGCTGTCCACGCTCAAATTATTCGCCAAAACCGGCGAGGAAGGCTGGCTCACGGCCACTTACACCAATAAAAGCCAACCCGGCCAGGTGCTGGTGCGGCCCGAGTCGGTGATTAACTACGAGTACCTGGAAGACCAGCACAACTTCCCGGCCGCCATCAAGCTGGGCGAAACGCTGGCGACCTGGGAGGGCAGCATGGAGTCGGGTAGCACCGGCCTGCACCACTTCTTGCTAAAAAACGCGGGCTACGCCAAGCTGTATATTGATGGTAAAGAAGTAGTTAACAAATGGCGCCAGGCCTGGAACCCCGGTACCTCAGTGGTGCCGGTAGACATGGTAAAGGGCCGCAAATACACCATCCGGCTCACCTGGGACCCCGACGGCGGCGAGTCGTACCTGGGCCTGAAGTGGCTGCCGCCGCTGGCCGGCGCCGCCCAAAACGAGTACGGCTTCCGCTCGGAAGCCGGCCGCGACCTCAACTACTACTTCGTGCAGGGCCAGTCGGCCGACGAGGTGATTGCCGGCTACCGCCAACTCACGGGCGCCGCCCCCGTGGCCCCGCGCTGGGCCCTGGGCTTGTGGCAGAGCCGCGAGCGCTACAAGACCCAGGCCGAGCTGCTGGACGTGGCCGCCGAGTTTCGCAAGCGCCAGCTTCCGCTCGATAACATCGTGCTGGACTGGTCATACTGGAAGCCCGCCGAGTGGGGCAGCCAGGAGTTTGACCCCAGCCGCTTTCCCAACCCCACGGGCATGGTACAGACCCTGCACGAGCAAGACCACCTGCACTTTATGATTTCGGTGTGGGCCAAGATTTACGAGGGCATTTCGGTGTATAACGACTTCCAGGCCAAGGGCTACCTCTACCCCCGCAACGTGGCCAACCGCACCAAAGACTGGATTGCGCCGGGCTACACGTCCACCTTCTACGACGCTTTCAACCCCCAGGCCCGCCAGGCGTTTTGGAACCTGCTGAATACCAAGCTCTTCACCAAAGGCGTCGATGCCTGGTGGATGGACGCCTCGGAGCCCGACATCTACTCCAACACCAACGCGACCACCCGCAAGGGCCTCATGGCCCCGGCCATCGGCTCCAGCACCGAGTATTTCAACGCCTTCCCGCTCCAGAATGCCAAGGGCATCTACGAGGGCCAGCGCGCCACCGCGCCCGACCAGCGCGTGTTTCTGCTCACGCGCTCGGGCTACGCGGGCTCGCAGCGCTACGCGGCCGCCATCTGGAGCGGCGACATTGGCGCGCGCTGGGAAGACTTCAAAAACCAGATTCCGGCCGGCCTCAACTTCTCGCTCTCCGGAATTCCGTACTGGACCACCGACATCGGCGGCTTTGCCGTGGAGCGCCGCTACGAGCACCCCAACGCCGCCGACCAGGCCGAATGGCGCGAGCTGCAAACCCGCTGGTACCAGTTTGGCGCGTTTTGCCCGCTGTTTCGGGTGCACGGGCAGTTTCCGTACCGCGAGATTTACAACGTCGCGCCCGCCGGCACGCCCGCTTACCAGAGCATGCTCTACTACGACCAGCTGCGCTACCGCCTGCTGCCCTACCTCTACTCGCTGGCCGGCCAGGTCAACTACCAAAGCGGCACCCTCATGCGCGGCCTGATGATGGACTTCGGTCAGGACGCGGCCGTGAAGAATATCGGCGATGAGTTTCTGCTCGGCCCCAGCCTGCTGGTAGCGCCAGTTACTGACTACCAGGCCCGTACCAAGGCCGTGTACCTGCCGGCCGGCACCGGCTGGTACGACTTCTACACCGGCCAGCACCAGGCCGGCGGCCAGCGCCCCACGGTAGCCGCGCCGCTTGAGCGCCTGCCGCTGTTCGTGCGCGCCGGCTCGATTATCCCCTTCGGCCCCGCCCTGCAATACACCACCGAAAAGCCCGCCGACCCCCTCACCCTCTACGTGTACACCGGCCACGACGCCAGCTTCACGCTCTACGAAGATGAAGGCACCAACTACAACTACGAAAAAGGAGCTTCGGCCACCATTCCGCTCACCTACTCCGAAAAAACCAAAACCCTCACCATCGGCGCGCGCCAGGGCACGTTTCCGGGTATGCTCGCCCAGCGCACCTTCCGCGTAGTGTGGGTGAGCCCCGACAAGCCCGTGGCCTTCGACCTGAGGGCCGCCCCGGCCAGCACGTTGCCCTACTCGGGCGGCGCAGTCTCGGCCAGCCGGCCATAACGGGAGGTACTTAAATAGAAAAGCGGACCCTGAAGCTTCAGGGTCCGCTTTTATTTTCCCTTATGTTTTTCGAGATTGTCTAAATCGTTCTGGTCGCGTGGCCGGCCGGCAGCCCTCTTAGCTTGCAAGAGATGACTGTATTGAATAAGGCGAACCATTATATCGTCTACTACTACCTCGTTAGCAGCAGCGTAAGCGCTTGCAAATACTAAGCCTTTGAGGTTGGTAATGATGTCGATGGCCACAGGAGGCCGACCAAATGTAAATACATCGAAGGCTGGATTATGCAAGAAATTAGCCGCCGTCATATCAAAAACCGGCATTCCAAATTCTTGGAATGCTTTTTCCAGTCGGGTATAATTTTAGGCTGATTTTTCCACCCACAAATCCAGGTCGCCAGTGGTCCGGCTGTAGCCATGCAGAATAACGGAGTAGCTGCCCACCAGCACTGCTGATTATGGAAAGCCCGCAGGAAATCCTGAAAATCCTGGTTAAATAAATTAGCCATTGGGCACTGCATGACGGCGCATGGCAAACGCTGTACGGTCAAGTCGGGGCGGCTGTGCCAGGTCGTAGCCAAAAGCCACACTGTTGAGGTAAGCGGCCGCTTGCAGCCGCTCCGCTGGGGTTGCTGGCTGCTGCTGGGCATGGTACCGCTCAGTCTGCTCATGGGTACCAGCATGGTGAGCAGTGCGGTCAAGGCGAAAGGACATGCTATAAATTTACTTACGGTGAACTACTTTTTGAGTGTAGCAACAAGCGCGGCCATTGAGGTTTCAGTGGCCGCTTTTTTAGTGGCCTCCGTACCTTGCTGTTATGAATCGCGCCTACGACGAAATTATTGATTGGCTGGCCGGTGGCTTCACGCCCGATGCGCTGGTCGCCTACCACCCTTCCGACGAAGTGCGTGAACGGGTAGCCAGCCTTATTCAGCAAGACAAAAATGAAGGTTTAGCTCCTACTGAAGCCAGCGAGCTAGCCCACTACCTGCAGATTGAGCACTTGCTGCGGCTAGCAAAAGCGCGGGCGCGCCATAAACTGGCGGCGTGAGTACATCTTACATCAGCCCGGCTATCCGCCAGCAAGTGGCCCGGCGCGCTGGCTGGCAATGTGCGTACTGCCATATTCAGGAAGCCGATACGGTACTTGGCTGTCAGGTTGACCCTATCATCAGCGAGAAGCATGGTGGCGCTACAGTACTCCATGATTTGGCTTACGCCTGTACGTTTTGCAACTGGCATAAGGGCAGCGACATTGCTTCATTGGCTACGGATGGCACACTGGTGCGGTTATTTCACCCTCGGCTTGATGCATGGGAAGCGCATTTTGCCGTGGTTGGATTAGTCATTCAGGCATTTACCCCAGTAGCAGAGGCTACTGCTCGCTTGCTGAAATTTAACTTGCCAGAGCGACTTTCGGAGCGTGAAGCATTGGGTAACTTATAACCAGTCCACTAGAATGCATACATCAAGTAAAACAACGTTGATTATAATGTTCTGGCTTTCAATAGTCGCCAACGTCATAATACAGGTTGTCCTTCATCCTCTCGTAGCGGGAGGAAATAACTTTGTATCATTAGCAAGTGCAATTGTAGGCCGAGCAATTGCTTTTCTATTACTACCCCTTCTTGTGCTCGGTATCCTAAATGCGATAACCTACTTTATTAAGAAGCCCATCCGCTATAAAGCAGTTGCACTATGGATATCATGGATTTTTTTCTTCGTTACTAGCACGTTAAGCTATTAAAAACAAGAGTGGCGACTGATTCCTCAGTCGCCACTCTTATTTTATACAAATCCAAAACCCTACTTCACCACCACGTCCGTCTTGATACTTAGCTCCGTCAGCTGCTTATCCGAAATCGGCGAGGGCGAGTCAATCATCACATCACGCCCCGAGTTATTCTTGGGGAAGGCGATGAAGTCGCGGATGCTATCGGCCCCGCCAAACAAGGAGCACAGGCGGTCGAAGCCGAAGGCGATGCCGCCGTGGGGCGGCGCGCCGTACTCGAAAGCGTCGAGCAGGAAGCCGAACTGCGCCTGCGCCTCCTCGGGCGAAAAGCCGAGTAGCGAGAACATGCGGGCCTGCACCGCCCGGTCGTGGATGCGGATGGAGCCGCCGCCTACTTCTACGCCGTTGATAACCAGGTCGTAGGCATTGGCGCGAGCCTGGCCGATGGTGGCGGGGCTGTCGAGCAGGTGCAGGTCCTCGGGCTTGGGCGAGGTGAAGGGGTGGTGCATGGCGAAGTAGCGGCCCTCCTCTTCAAGGAATTCGAGCAGCGGGAAATCGACCACCCACAGCGGCGAGAACGTGTCTTTGGCGCGCAGGCCCAGGCGGTGGCCCATTTCGAGGCGCAGCTCGCTCAGGGCCTTGCGGGTTTTGGCGTCGGGGCCCGCCAGCAGCAGCAGCAGGTCGCCGGGGTTGGCGCTGAGGGCGGCGCTCCACTTGCGCAGCTCGTCCTGCGAGTAGAACTTGTCGACGGATGATTTTACCTGGCCGTCGGCTTCCACGCGGGCGTAGATGAGGCCCGTGGCCCCGATTTGCGGGCGCTTCACGAAGTCGGTCAGCTCGTCGAGCTGCTTGCGGGTGTAGGCGGCGCAGGTGATAGCGTTGATGCCCAGCACCACTTCGGCGCTGTCGAACACCGGGAAGCCCTGGCCTTTTACGGTTTCGGTGAGGTCCACAAACTTCATTTCGAAGCGCGTATCGGGCTTGTCGTTGCCGTAGTCGCGCATGGCGTCGGCGTAAGTCATGCGGGGCACGGTGGGGAAATCGAGGTTTTTGATTTCCTTGAACAGGTAGCGCACCAGGCCTTCGAACGTGTTCAGGATGTCTTCCTGCGTCACGAAAGCCATTTCGCAGTCAATCTGCGTGAACTCGGGCTGGCGGTCGGCGCGCAGGTCTTCGTCGCGGAAGCACTTCACAATCTGGAAGTAGCGGTCGAAGCCCGACACCATCAGCAGCTGCTTAAACGTTTGGGGCGACTGCGGCAGGGCGTAAAACTCGCCGGGGTTCATGCGCGAGGGCACCACGAAGTCGCGGGCGCCTTCGGGCGTGCTTTTGATGAGCACGGGCGTTTCGACTTCGATGAAATCCTGGCCGTCGAGGTAGCGGCGCACGGCCTGGGCCATGCGGTGGCGCAGCATCAGGTTGTTGCGCACCGGGGCGCGGCGCAGGTCGAGGTAGCGGTACTTCATGCGCAGCTCGTCGCCGCCATCCGTCTCATCCTGAATGAGAAAGGGCGGCAGCTTGGCCGGGTTCAGCACCTCCAGCTGCTCCACCCGGATTTCAATGTCGCCGGTCGGGATTTGGGCGTTTTTGGAGTAGCGCTCGGCCACTTTGCCGGTGACGGAGATGACGAACTCGCGGCCCAGCGTGCGCGCAGTTTCGCGCACGGCCTCGCTCTCAACCCCCTGCTCCAGCGCTAGTTGCGTGATGCCGTAGCGGTCGCGCAGGTCAATCCAGAGGATGCTGCCCTTGTCGCGGGTAAGCTGCACCCAGCCAACAAGGGTGACGGTTTGGCCGACGTGTTCTTGGCGAAGCTCGCCGTTGGTGTGACTTCTCAACATGACCGCAGATTCAAACGGATTAAACGGATTTCGCAGATACGCCCGCTGCGCGGGCTGACTGTGGTTTTGGGGAGCGCCTTTTGGTGGTTGGGCGCTAGGTTAGTGCGAAGGTACTTCTGGGGGGCGGCCCGAAACTGTTGGGTTTGGTATGAAGTATGTAAAAGGGGAGTAGTACGCTGCTGGTGCGGCTTTCCTCTTTTCCTATTCTTTGACCATGAAACTTCTTTCTTCGCTGGCCCTGGCGGCCGCTCTGCTCACGGCCGGTGCCGCCCAGGCCCAAACCAAAGTCAAGACCAAAAACAAGTACGACGGCGGCACCGAAATCAAGACCAAGGGCGAGATTCCGGCCGTGACGCTCGACGGGCCCATCAAGCGCGTGGAGACGCTCTCGGGCATCGACATTTTTCCCAAGCCTAACTCCAACAGCGTGCTGCTCAGCTTTACGCAGCAGTTCACCAAGCCTGGCACGCTGGTGATGACCGACTACAAAAACAAGGTAGTGTATCAGCAGGAGCTCGACCCCGCCAACAATACCGGCGCGCCCGTAGACCTGGGCCACATCTCGGCCGGCACCTACTTGGTGGAAGCCAAAACCGGCAACTATGTGTATTGGAAGAAGGTGCGCATCAAGTACCCTACGGTGGCCCGCCGCTAGGTAACTTCTTCGCTCATTGTTTTTTACATAGAACGTCATGCTGAGCTTGCCGAAGCATCTCTACCACGCCGTAAGGGTCAGTAATCCTTACGGCGCGGTAGAGATGCTTCACTGCGTTCAGCATGACGTTCTGTTTTTATTCGGTTTCCCTTTGCCCAGCCCACGCCCCGTATTTTTGCCCAGCTTATGAAAACCCTTGCCCTGCTGCTCACCGTTTTTGCGCTCACCAGCTTTGGGCCCAAGCCCAAGCTGACTTCGGTGAAGCTGGCCCCCAACTTATCGGTGGCCGTGCCGCAGGGCTTCACCCCACTGCCCGACGATGGCATTGCCGCCAAGTTTCCGTCGCCGCGCAAGCCGCTGGCCGTGTTCAGCAGCCCCAACGGCCGGGTCGATTACAGCATTTCGGTGCGCCCCACCACTTTTGGGCCCGACTATAACATCTTGCTGCCCATGTACAAAGCCAGCGTGCAGCGGCTTTATACGAAGGTCGATTTCCTGACCCAGGAAGTGCGCAAGGTCAACGGCCGCGAGTTTGTGGCGCTGGAGTTCGTTTCCACCTTCAGCGAGAGCCGGCGCTCGGCGCAGCTGGCTCCCATCAAAAAATACGAGTACATCGAGTATACCGTGCAGGGCCAGCAGCTGTATATTTTCTCGTTTTCGGCGCCAGCCGAGGAGCAGGCGCAGTGGCGGCCAGTGGCCCAGGCGGCTCTCAGTGACATTAGCCTGAAATAGAGCTAGTTGATAAGAAAGAACGTCATGCTCACCGACGACTACTTCATGCACCAGGCGCTGGCCGAGGCGCGGCGGGCACTAGCGGCCGGTGAAATTCCCATTGGCGCGGTCGTGGTGCTGGCGGGCACCATCATTGGCCGGGGCTACAACCAAACCGAGCAGCTGCGCGACGTAACGGCCCACGCCGAAATGCTGGCCCTCACCTCTGCTGCTAACTATTTGAATAATAAGTACTTACATAGTTGCACGCTCTACGTAACCGTGGAGCCTTGCGTAATGTGCGCCGGGGCCAGCGCCTGGGCGCAGCTCGGGGCGGTGGTGTTTGGAGCTGCCGAGCCCAAAACCGGTTACCGCCGCCATAGCCTGGGCTTGCTGCACCCACGCACCCAGGTGCGGGCGGGCGTGTGCGCCGACGAGTGCACGGCGCTTATGCAGGCGTTTTTTCAGGATAAAAGGACTAGGTAGGGTAAGCCTTAGCTGGCACCGCAGGGCCGTGGGTAAGCGGATAATCTATTCTTAAAACGGCAAGCTGAAGCTTACCGCACGTAACCCCCGCCCCCGGTTGCGGGTTATAGCAAGCAGAATCCACCCATCTTTTCACTTTAAAACACCCACACCATGGCTTTCGAACTGCCCAAGCTGCCCTACGCCTACGACGCCCTCGAACCTACCTTCGATGCGCAGACGATGGAAATTCACCATACCAAGCACCACCAGGCCTACGTGACCAACCTCAACGCCGCCATTGCCGGCACGGAGCTGGAGCACCAGACCATCGAGGAAATTCTGCACAACATTGCGGCGGCGGCCCCGGCCGTGCGCAACAACGGCGGCGGCCACTGGAACCACTCGCTGTGGTGGAACATCCTGAGCGCCAACGGCGGCGGCCAGCCCACCGGCGCGGTCGGCGACGCCATCACCAAGTCGTTTGGCTCCTACGATAACTTCAAAACCGAGTTTACCAAGGCCGCTACCACGCGCTTTGGCTCGGGCTGGGCCTGGCTCTGCAAGCAGCCCGATGGCTCGCTCACCATTGCTTCGACCCCCAACCAGGACAACCCGCTGATGCCCGACGCCGGCATCAAGGGCACGCCCATCCTGGGCCTCGACGTGTGGGAGCACGCCTACTACCTCAAGTATCAGAATAAGCGCCCCGACTACATCGCGGCTTTCTTTAACCTCATCAACTGGGATGAAGTAAATAAGCGCTTTGCCGCCGCTGCTTAGCCGCCACTGCTTTAGTAAAGCACTCCTCTAAAGCCCTCCCGCCTCGCGCGAGAGGGCTTTTTTTGTGGCTTCTTCTTAGCCCAGCCGCTAGCTGGTCATTGGTACCGCCATGCTAGGTGCGTTGCGCGCCACCTACCGTAAATTAGCGTAACTTTAGGCGCAAAAGGCCCTTTCTCAAACTTTAAAGCCAAGCCCGCATGAATACCAAGTTGCGCCTGATAGTGCTGAGTTTCTTGCAGTTCTTTATCTGGGG